>JAOUEV010000002.1 GCA_029858565.1 Nitrospirota bacterium
GGCCGCTCAGCATCCTGTTGCTGAGCCTCTCCTTTCCTGTCGCGGCCATGATAAGCGCGGCGAAGAGGGGCGACAGGGAGATGAACAGGGCCGAGTGGGATGCCGATGAATAGTGCAGGCCGTACATGAACAGGATGTTGTAAAGCGTGATGCCGATGAGGCCGAGGCGGACGAGCGGCAGCCGGTCTCCGCGGCTGATCGGCACGAAGTTGCCGGTCAGGACCGCGACCAGAAGCAGGAAGATCCCGGCGGACAGGAACCGGGCGATCGTGAAGCTCAGCGGCAGGAATTCCGCCAGACTGTACTTTACGATCGCGAAGTTCATGCCCCATACCAGGGCGACGAAGAGGAGACGGAAATCAAGCATAGTGCGGAGTGCGGAGTGCGAAGTGCGAAATAAGAATTACATCTCCCTCTCCCTTAGGGAGAGGGCTGGGGTGTGGGTACTCCGCATTCCGCACTCCGCACTTCGCACTTGCGAAACTACTTTACACGAATTGCCTTGAATACTCAATTGTATTGTGCTATCAATAGGTTATGCATGGTGTAAAACAGCAGATCAAGGATCTTGCGGCTGATATTCTTGCCGGGATCGTGGACGGCGTGGTGGTCATCGATGAGAACGGCGGTGTGGTCATATGGAACCGTACAGCCGAGGAGATGACCGGGATCGCGGCGGCGGACGCCATCGGAAAGACCTCGCAGCTGGTCTTTGCGGAGAATCCCGCGGTGGTCGCCCAGATCAGCAAGACCCTTGAATCGGGGCGTTCCTATTCCGACTATGAGGCGGAGCTCTCGGTCAAACATCGTCCTCCGGTACCGGTCGGTCTGGTGACCACGGTACTGCTGAGCAGGACCGGTTCACCGCTCGGCGTATTGCTTACGATCCGGGACCAGACCGGCGTGCGGGACCTGAAGGACCGCATCCGCCGGGCCGACCGTCTCGCAGCCATCGGCCAGATCGCGGCGGGGATCGCCCATGAGATCAAAAACCCCCTTGTGGGGATCCGCGGGGCCGCCCAGCTGCTGCAGTCGGAGCTCAGGGACGAGGCAAAGGGCGGTCTGTCGGAGTACCTGGATGTCATTGTAAAGGAAGCGGACCGTTTGAACCAGGTGCTCGAAGGGATACTGGACTTCACGCGCATGAAACCGCTCGATGTGAAGCCCTTCAATATCCACGCCATGCTGGACCGCGCGCTGGTGCTGAACGAGGGGACGGCGCGGCAGAACAACATCGTCCTTGCCCGGGAATACGATCCCAGCCTTCCGGAAGTGCTGGGGAGCCGGGATCAGCTGGTGCAGGTGTTCCTGAACATCATCAAGAATGCCGTGGAGGCCATGCCCGGCGGCGGCAAGCTCACGGTGGTGACCCGCATGTCGGACCTCTTCACGAGCGTCCAGGCGGACGACAAGAAGCACCGGCTCATGGTGGTCAAGGTCAGCGACACAGGCGCGGGGATCAAGCAGGAGGATCTCCAGAACATCTTCGCTCCCTTTTTCACCACCAAGGACCGCGGCGTGGGACTGGGACTGGCACTGTCCTACCAGATCGTGCAGGAGCACCTGGGTACGATACGCGTGGAGAGCGGCGAGGGCGTGGGCACGACCTTCAGTGTTTACTTGCCGCTGGCGTTCTAATGCAGAATGTGGAATGCGGAATACGGAATGGAAAGTATCATGACAAATGAGCGAGTGCTGATAGTCGATGACGACGAAAGCGTGCGCTGGGTCCTGAAAAAGGCCCTGGAAAAGGAAGGCATTGACGCGCTCCTTGCCCGGGATGGTCAGGAGGCCTTTGCCCGGCTGAGCGAGGAGGGCATCGCCCTGGTTCTCATGGACATCCGGATGCCGGGGATGTCCGGGCTCGAGGCGCTCGAACGGATCCGCACCGAGGGCAGGGACGTGGCCGTGATCATCATGACCGCCCAGGCCACGATGCAGAACGCCATCGAGGCAATGCGGCGCGGCGCCTATGATTATATCACCAAGCCCTTTGACCTCGACGAGGTGAACATCCTGGTGAAGAAAGCGCTCGACGTCCGCAGGCTGTCCAAAGAGGTTGACACGCTGCGGGCGGAAGTGCGGGAGAAATATGAGGGCGGCCTGATCGGGAACACGCCGTCCATGCAGGAGATCTATAAGACCATCGGTAGGGTCGCCGAGAGCGATGCCACGGTCCTGATCCACGGCGAGAGCGGCACGGGCAAGGAACTGGTGTCGAGGGCCATCCACTATCACAGCAGGCGCTCGGGACGTCCTTTTGTCGCGGTGAACTCGGCCGCGATCCCCTCGGAGTTGCTCGAGAGCGAGCTCTTCGGCCACGAGAAAGGTTCGTTCACCGGCGCGGTGGCGAGGAAAATAGGGAAGTTCGAGGCCGCGGCCGGGGGCACGCTGTTCCTTGACGAGATCGGGGACATGAGCATGCCGCTCCAGGGAAAACTGCTGCGGGTGCTGCAGGAAAAAGAGTTCGAGCGCGTCGGCGGCACCGAGCCCATCCGGACCGATGTGCGGGTGATCGCCGCGACGCACCATACCCTTGAAAAGATGGTCCGGGGCAGCCGGTTCCGCGAGGACCTCTTCTACCGCCTGAACGTGATCCAGATCAATATTCCGCCGCTGCGGAAACGGAAGGATGACATCATCCCGCTTGCGGAACACTTTCTGCGGAAGCACCAGGCAGGCCGCGGCGGCGTCCGCAAGGCGCTGACGCCGGAGACCCAGAAGGTCCTGCGGGCCTACGACTGGCCGGGCAATGTGCGGGAGCTTGAGAACGCGGTGCAGCGCGCTGTCACGCTTTCCCAGGGCGACAAGATATTCCCCGACTCCCTGCCGCCCCAGATCTTCAAGCCCGGCCAGGGGGTTTCCATCTCCTTTGAGAACTTCCTTGAAGAAAAGCTTTCTGACCTTGTGGACCGCCTCGGCGGACTGGACCAGGGGGACATCTACGACATGGTCATCCAGCGGGTCGAAAAACCGCTGATCACACTGGTGCTCAGGAAGACCGAGGGCAACCAGGTCCGAGCTGCAAGCCTGCTGGGCATCAACCGGAACACCCTCAGGAAGAAGATCAAGGAGCTGGGGATCAAGGGACCGTTCAATGGCGAGGAAGAGAACGAAGAAGAGTAGGTAAGGATCAGGAAAGCAGGACAAGGGCTAGTGAAGCAAAAGAAGGGCTAGAGCGGTAAGTGATAAGCAGTAAAAAGAACCATAAAAGCAAAACCCGCAGCGGATGGACCGCAGCGGGCTTTTCGTTTCATACAGGATTCTCCGGAGTCAGTCCAGCCGTTTCACCTTCATGTCCAGCGGATGTTTCTGCGGGCCCGAGCCGACCTTGACCGGCACGCCCACTGGCACCACGGCCATGAACTCTCCTTCCGGTTCTCCGAGAAACCGGAGCACATCATCCTTGATCAGATAGAGGATCCCGAGCCAGACCGTGCCGAGGCCCAGGGAGGTTGCCGCAAGCAGAATGTTCTGCACTGCCGCGGCCGAGCTCTGGATCTCCATGGTGCGGAAAAAGTCGTGGGCCATCTCCTTTTCCACCTGGAACAGGTCCGTGCCGTGGCGGATCAGGTCTCCGGTGTTCGCCACCGCTATTACCACGGGAGCGGACAGGATGCTTTTGGCGCCCATGCGCAGGAGCGCAGCCGCCGGGCGGGGCAGGTCCGCTGACTTCGCGGTCACCAGCTGGGCAAGTTCGCTCTTTTTAGCGCCCCGCAGCACAATGAACCGCCAGGCCTGCTGATTATGGGCAGAGGGCGCCAGGTTCGCCGCCTGAAGCAGCGCCTGGACCTGCGCCTCCGGGACATCGTCCTTGGCAAAGGTCCTGACGCTCCTGCGGGCCCTGATCGTCCGCAGGGTGTCGTTCTGCGTGAATACCGAATCGTCGTGGATCATGGATATCCTCTATTTCTTCGTTGCCAGCGTTCGGAGATAGGAAATGATCCTCCAGATCTCATCGTCCTTCAGATTGCCGCTCCAACCCGGCATGCCGCCCTTGCGGCCTTTTGAGATGGTCTGGAAAACATCAGCGTCCGTACCGCCGTAGGTCCACTGGTCATCGGTCAGGTTCGGTCCTGCGATGCCCGTGGCGTCGCCTGCGTGACAATCCGTGCAATTGGCGTCGAAGAGCTTTTCGCCCGCTTTGATCGCCTCGGCATTTCCTGCAAAAGGATTCTTGGTGTTGTCCGCAGCGATCGCGATGGTAAAGGACAGGGAGATCAGCAACAATCCCGAAAGGAAGCAACAGCGAGGCAGGTCCTTAATTCCGGTTTTCATAATCTCCTCCTTGTGGGTAGGGTGTGGATAGCTCTTGTGGAAGATTACCTCACTGGCGGGAAAATGTAAATCCTCTTGTTCCAGGCAGGACGACAGCGTGAATGGTGCGGGGACGAGTGTTTCTAGCAGGCGCCGGCGGGAGTGCAGACCTTGTCGATCCTGAGCAGGACGACCTCGCCCATCTTTTCCGTGGATATGAGCATGTTAATGTCTCCGGACTTGCCCGGGCCGTCGTACTTAAGCGTGGCCGGGACCTCGATCTGGCTTTCTCCGGTCTCGAAGGTATGATAGACCGAGCGCCGGATGGCGCAGCCGGAACAGTGGACCGTACCGCCGCAGCCTTCGGGAAGGCGGGAGTAGGCGCATTCAAAGACCACGCCGCCGAGCTTCTTTATGACATCCTCGGGCTTCTTGTTCAGAAAGCTGTAGCCGAGAGCGTTCGCCGCTTCCACAGTGGCGTTATTGTCAACGACAAAGATCGGCGCGGGAAGCCGGTCGATAAAGGTCTGGAGCGGCACCCCCATCTGGAACACCAAGAGCTCGGAACAGCTCGAACAGAGCGGAAGGCTGATCCGCCGGTCCGTGGACCTGCCGCTTTCGTTGGGGGACATCTCGTTATTGCACCAGCTGCAATGGATCGTCATGCCGTCCTCTAGATCTTTTCCAGCGCCTGCTGGAGGTCCGTGATAAGGTCGTCAACGTCCTCGAGGCCCAGTGCCAGGCGGACAAGGTTGTCGGACATACCGATCTTCTTCCGGTAATCCTCGGGGTAGTCGAAGAAGGACATCATCCACATCTGGGTCACCAGGCTTTCGCTGCCTCCCAGGCTGGGGGTGATCAGGAACAGTTCGAGATTGTCGATGAACTTCCGGGTCTTGGCGTCATCGCCCTTGAGCAGGAACGTGACTACGCTGCCGAATCCCTTCATCTGCGCCTTTGCAATGGCGCGGTCCGGGTGGGAGTCCAGTCCTGGGTACCAGACCTTCTCGATCTTGGGATGCCCTTCGAGCATCTTCGCGACAGCCATGCCGGCCTCATTGTGGTGCTTCATCCGGAGACCGAAGGTCTTGAGCCCCCGCTCCAGCAGGAACGCGGTGAGCGGTCCGGGGGTGGCGCCGATCATGCGCTGCATACGGTAAATATCGTTCACCAGCTTATCCGAGCCAAGGGCGACACCCGCCAGCAGGTCATTGTGGCCGCCGAGATATTTCGTTGCCGAGTGGATCACCACGTCCACGCCCAGGTCGAGCGGCCGGATGTTGTACGGTGTTGCCAAGGTGGCGTCGATGATGGTCATGACATTGTGCTTTTTCGCTACCTTCACCACCGCGGGCAGGTCCAGGCAGCGGAGATACGGGTTCGTGGGCGACTCGGTGAAGATGATGTTCGTGTTCGGCTGGATCGCCTTTTCGATCGCCTCTGCCGTGGGGTCGGCCATGGAGACCTTGATGCCGAACTCGGCAAGAAGGTTCGCGGCGAAGTCCCGGGTCTGGCGGTAGCAGTCGCTGGTGAAGATGATGTGGCCGTCCCTGCGCATGAAGGTCATGATCGTCAGGATGACCGCGGCCATGCCGGTGGAGAACAGGACCGCGCGTTCGGCGCCCTCGACCGCGGCAAGCTTGCGCTCGCACTCGGTCTGGGTGGGATTCCCGTACCGGCCGTACTCGTGCTCGCGGATGACCCTGCCTTCGCTCTTGGCCTTCATGAAGTCGTAGACTTCCTGGGTATTGTTGAAGTAGTAGTTCGATGTATGGGCGATCGGCGTGGACACGGCGTAATGGGCGTGTTCCACGCGGTCGATGCCGTGGATGCCGAGGGTCGCGGCCTTCCAGTTCTTGGGGTTCGAGGGCTTCTTGGACATTCTTCCTTCTCCTTCTTCCAATCCTTCTTGCTGCGGATTGCTCCCTGATATATGGCGAATCAACGGCTATACGGCAAAGACAACTACGTTTTTTGCACGAAGGCACGAAGTCACGAAGGAATTCAATGACCGAACTGAGGATTTTGTTTTTCTTCGTGTGCTTCGTGGCTTCGTGCGAGTGAATGGTTTAAGTCTTGTTTTGCTCCTACAGTATGGTCTGTACTTTACAGCTGTAACTCTTTCTTCTTCTTGAGCGATTCCGCGAGCGCCTTCTTGACCGCGTCCACCGTGGCCGGCAGCTCGATGGGCCTGTTCGCGTATTTTCCGGGGAAGTCGAGCTTTCCCTCATGGTACTGGACCTTGAAGTCCGTGAACTTGAGGCCGTGGGCCGTGGAGATGACCACGACCTTCTCGGTCTTGTCGATCTTGCCGGATTTGATCAGCTTCATCATCGCGGCAAGCGCAACGCCGGTGTGGGGGCAGTTGAACATGCCGGTCATATCGCCCAGCATGGCCGCGTCGGCCAGCTCCTGTTCCGTGGCGTCCATCACGATGCCGTCGAACTTTCGGAGGGTGCGGATCGCCTTTTCGATGCTGACCGGGTTGCCGATCTGGATCGCCGAGGCGAGGGTCTTCTGCGCCTGTACGGGCTCGAAACTCTCGAAGTTCTTCATGTAGGACCGGTAGAGCGGGTTGGCGCGCTCCGCCTGGGCCACGACAATACGCGGGAGTTTCGTGATGATCCCCAGGTCGCGCATCATGAGCAGGCCGCTTCCCAATGCTGAAACGTTGCCGAGGTTCCCGCCGGGGATGATGATGACATCGGGCACTTCCCAGTCGAACTGCTGCACGATCTCGATGCCCACGGTCTTCTGGCCTTCGATCCTGAGCGAGTTCATGGAGTTCGCGAGATAGATGGTCTCGTCCTTGGTGATCTCCTGCACCACTTTCATGCAGCCGTCGAAATCCGTGTCCAGGGACAGCACCAGCGCGCCGTTGGCAATGGGCTGGACGAGCTGGGCGATGGATATCTTGCCCTTCGGGAGCAGGACGATGGACTGGATGCCGGCCGCGGCGCAGTAGGTTGCCAGTGCCGCTGATGTATCGCCGGTGGATGCGCAGGCAACAGCCTGGATCGGCGCGCCTTCGCTGATCATCTGCTTCACCTGGGATACGAGCACGGTCATGCCCAGGTCCTTGAAGGACCCGCTGTGGGAGTTGCCGCAGAGCTTGATCCAGAGACTGTCGAGCCCGATGATCTTGCCGAGCCGTTCGGCCCAGAAGAGGTTCGTGGCGCCTTCGTAGAGCGAGACGATATTGTCGTTCTCGATGTTCGGCAGGACCCATTCCTTCTTGCCCCAGATGCCGGAGCCGTAGGGCCATTCCGTGGACTTGTACCGGTCCTCGAACAGCTTCATCCAGGCCTTGGCGCTCCGGTGGGCAAGGGCCTGCATGTCGTGCCGCACTTCGAGCAGCGAGTTGCAGCCCGTGCACCGGTAGATGACCTTGTTCAGGGGATAGGTCTCGTTGCACTTCTCGTTGATGCACTGGAACCATGCGCGGTAGGACATAGGATCGGATCTCCGTAAAGGTTCTCGGTGCATGCCGCGCCGCCTCCCCAGACAGCGCGGAAATGCCCGTAAAATCGTAGACAAGAACAATACCACAGTGAACTGCCGGGACGCAATTTAAAAAAAGGGCCGCGGGGCCAATGTGAAGATGCGGGAAATCAGGCGGAATAACGGGATGGTCAGGCAGGGCTTTTCTTTTTCCCGGGCCTCCGGTATGATATCCCGTGATGAAACAGGGGCAGAAGCCGTCATCGCCGGATATCAAAGCGCTCGCAGAAGCAGTGCAGCGGCTTTCTCATCTCCTGACAAGGGAACGGGAGCGGCTGCCCGACGCCTACCTCAACGACCATGAGCTTCGTCAGGCGTACCTTCAGTATTTTCTGCCGGTCAATCGCGCCAAGATCATTGTGCCGCTTCAGGAACTATCCCTTCACCCCGCGGGGCTCCTGTCGGGCTGCATGCTGCGGGTGCTCGACATCGGCTCCGGCCCGGGCACGTCGATCCTCGGGATCCTCGACTTCTTTGAAAAGCGGGGAACACCTCCCATTCTTGAATTCACGGCAGTGGATGCGGTACCCGGGAATTTATCAGAAGCAGAACGATTGTTCAGGGCTGCCGCCGCGGGTTATGGGAGCAAGGCTTCGATCAAAACGATGGTCCGGTCGTTCGGCGAGGGATCGGGCCGCGTGGAAGGGACCTTTGACCTCATTGTCCTGTCCAATGTCCTGAATGAGCTCTTTCACGACAAGCCGGACCGGAACCAGCGACGTGCCGGGGTCCTGGCGGATCTGCTCAAGACTTCGCTGGCAGCAACCGGCTCTTGCATCATCATCGAGCCTTCGCTTCGCGAAACATCGCGGGACCTCCTTTCCCTCCGCGATGCTCTGGTCATTGCGGGCTTTACCATCTATTCCCCCTGTCTGACGCAGGAACCCTGTCCCGCGCTGGTCAATCCCAGGGATTGGTGCCATGAGGACCGCCCCTGGGAAGCTCCGCAGCTCATCCGGGAGATCGACAGCCTCATCGGTTTGCGCAAGGATTCTCTGAAGTTCTCCTATCTGGTTGTCCGGCGGGATACCAGGGCAGTTGGGGGTCCTTTCCCCGAGGGAGCTTTTCGCGTGGTGAGCGAACCGCTGGTTACCAAGGGCAAAAGAGAACTGTTCCTCTGCGGGACGGGAGGCCGTAGGCAGGTCATGCGACAGGACAAGGATGCGTCGCCCGAGAACGCAGCCTTTACCGAACTGCTTCGCGGAGATGTCGTGCGGTTCAAAGGACTGGTGGATGAAGTAAAACGCTTGCGGGTGACAAAAGAGACCGTTGTCATCCTATGAAGATATATAATCCATGAACCTTATCCTGCTCTTTCCCGAAGACATCCTGGAGAACGGCCGCGCGCGGCTCGCGGGCTATCGTCTCAAACACGTGCTCGAGGTCCATCGCGCAGCGGTCGGCGACAGGCTCGTCGTGGGCATGGTGAACGGTGCCAGGGGAACGGGGACCGTGACCGCGATCAACAGGGAAGCGCTTGAACTGGACCTGCTGCTCAACGAGCAGCCGTCAGCTCCCCTGGCAATGACGGTCATATTGGCCCTGCCTCGGCCCAAGGTGATGCGCAGGGTCCTGTTCTCGCTTACGGTGTTGGGCGTCAAGAAGATCATTCTGATAAATTCCCAGCGCGTGGAAAAAAGCTATTGGCAGACGCCGTTCCTGGGCGTGGATGCGGTGACGCGGCAGCTTGTCCTCGGTCTTGAGCAGGCCCGCGACACCGTGCTGCCCGACGTGCTGCTGCGCGAGCGGTTCAAGCCTTTTGTGGAGGACGAACTGCCGGAGATCCTCAGGGGAACCGCAGCGCTGCTCGCACATCCTTACACCGACCAGCCCTGCCCGCGCGGCATCAACCGGCCGGTCACGCTGGCTGTGGGGCCTGAGGGCGGTTTTATCCCCTACGAGGTCGGGAGGTTCCGGGAGATCGGGTTCACTCCGGTATCGCTTGGTGAACGCATTCTGAATGTGGAGAACGCGATACCTGCGCTCATCTCCACGCTGCAATGACCATCTCCTGACCGGTGATCGCAGCACGGACGGCGGGAAGGTTCGTTGGGAAAGAGCGGTTTATTGACGGGGACCGCCGCAACGTATATTATAGAGCCGTCAACAGAGGCCGTATTCCCCTGTGCTGCAGGCCAGACCATTATGCCGGGCAAGCGCGTGCCCTCGGATGTTGACGTCGTTCTGTCCGAACAGTAGCGGGGCCTCGGACGGCGGAACAGAATGAAAAAAAAGATCATCATCAGCATCTTTTCCCTACCTCGCCGTCACCGGCGGCGCCTATCTCTTTTTCGCGATCAGCCATAGTGCGGCACACTTGAACGACCTGATCCTTCTTCATCAGGTCGAGCTCATGCGGGAGAAACTGGCCCTCAATATCTATCAGATACGGAAGGACCTCTATTCACTCTCTACCGCATTCCCGGAAAGCGCGGATGTGATGCGCGGCCGTGTGAGGAAGGCGGAAATAGCGATCAACGCGTGGTTTAACTGCCACCACACCACCCTCGTGAATGATCGTCTTTTCGATCTGCAGGCTCAAATAGCCGACTACAGCAGGAGCGTGAAAGAGGCGATAGTATTGCGATGAGATTCCGGGCAGTTCCGCGAAGCTGCCGCACAGACCACGATCATCGGCGAGTCGCTGATCGCCACGACGAACATGAACCTGGCCGATGCGGTAAAAGGGGGGACGTTCAGAAAAGACTTTTATTACCGTCTCAACAGCTTCCATCTTATCGTGCCGCCGCTCCGTGAACGGCGCGAGGACATACTGCCGCTGGTCCGTCACTTCCTGGCGCATTTTTCGAAGAAGTATAACAAGAAGAATCCCATAATCCTGTCCCAGGATGCCGAGAAGGCCATGGTTTCCTACGCCTGGCCGGGGAACATCCGGGAAATGAAGAACTGCGTGGAGCGGCTCATTGTGCTGGGGATCGAAGGAGAGATCCTCGCAAGCCATTTGCCGCATCACTGGGCGGCGGAGCGAAAGGTCAGGTCCTGCCTGAGAGACGGCAATTTGTACTGCCTGACGCAGGCATTTCCCTGGATGATCTGGAGCGGGATATCATCCTTCAGGCGCTGGACAAGACCGACGGCAACAAGGCGCAGGCCGCGAAGCTCCTGAACATCACCTACGACACCCTTCGGTACCAGGTGAAGAAGTTCGGTCTGGAATGGAGGCGGGGACCGGCTGAAGGCAAGAAGGTAAATGACCCGGACGCGGCCGGACAGCATCGGATCTTGAATCGCTGGTCCGAAACCGCAATAGTTACAATAAAAGCTACACACCACCCGCTGCCGAACTCTGTTTCCCCGAAATATCCCTGACCATAGCAAGGACCTCATCGATTTCGAATGGTTTCGGAAGATAGCGGCATCCGCGGCTTTGCAGGAAGTTGATCTTGTTCTCGTCGAGGTAGACCGCGGTCATGATGATTATCGCGGTGCAAGGCGAGTCCTTCTGAATGGTCTCCATCAGATCGAGCCCATTGGCATCAGGAAGGTTCACGTCAAGAAAGCGGATCCCATAGGGGCTAGCCGAAATTTCCCGAAGCGCTTCCCTCCCCGTGGTAACCGCGGTAACGTCAAATCCCGCGTGCTTGAGCGTCTTGGACGGCGAGTAGAGGATCAGCGTCTCATCATCGACCAGTAATATTCTTGTCATCAGATTCACCCAGCCGCGACTGTTGATTCCTGTTCAATAAGCAAATCTTATACCTAGGCGATGATCGCACGTTCTTCGAATAGTGGCTTCCGCTCCGGTGCACTGCAGTGCACCAGTACGCATTTCCTCTGATGTCGCTGGTCTCCCGTGTTTTCCACCCTTCCCATGGATTCAGCAACGGAATCAATTGATAGCGCAGCGATAGGCAATTTCAACGATGTAAGTGCCGAGGTTCTATGGCAAGTCGAGCGCGACAGCCGGATGTGCCACTGCGTCCTGTCATGGTGCGGATCTTGGCGGTGTCGCCGGCAGCGGTCCGTCCTGTACCAAGTGTCATATGGGCGGGATCTACTCCGTGCATCCGACGGACTGGGCTGCTGATATTGCGCTGCATAAGACCTGCGTGGCATCCAAGGGCAGCAGTGAATGCGCCAATGCCGTCTGTCACGGCACAACGCTCACCAGCGTATCGCTCAGCGGCCCGAGCTGCTATGCCTGTCACTAGCATACTGTGAAGCGGAACGGCGATTTGCACTGTGCAGCGATGAGGAGGCGTTTTCATGCGCCTCTTTATTTTTATTACAGAACCGGAGTCTTATCTAGAGCGTGATCTCGGTGCCGATGCCGGCCTGGGTGAAGATCTCGAGCAGGAGCGCGTGGGGGATCCGGCCGTCGATGATGTGGACCTTGACGCAGCCGGCTTCGAGCGCGTCAAAGCAGGATTTGGTCTTGGGAAGCATGCCGCCGCTCACGGTCCCGGCCTTGACCATGCTTTCCACCTTCTTCTTGTTCAGCGACGGGATGAGGTTCTTGTCCTTGTCCAGGATGCCCGCGGTGTCGGTCAGCAGGATGAGCTTCTCGGCCTTGAGCGCGCCTGCGACAGCGCCTGCCACGAGATCAGCGTTGATGTTGTAGGTCTCGCCTTTTCCGCCCACGCCCACCGGCGCGATCACGGGAATGAACCCGCCCTGGTCCAGCGCCTGCAGCGCGCCCGGCCGCACCTCGGTCACCTCGCCCACGAGCCCGATGTCGATGATCTCGGTCTCGCCGGTCTCCTCGGAGGTCTTGGTCATCTTGAGCTTCCGCGCCTGGACCAGGCCGCCGTCCTTGCCGGTGAGTCCCACGGCCTTGCCGCCGGCCTGGTTGATCAGGTTCACGATCTCCTTGTTCACCTTGCCGCCCAGCACCATCTCCACGATGTCCATGGTCTCTTCGTCCGTGACCCGCTGGCCCGAGACAAAGGTCGCCTTTTTGCCCATGCGCTCCATGGTC
Organism: Nitrospirota bacterium; assembly: GCA_029858565.1. Lineage (GTDB taxonomy): Bacteria > Nitrospirota > UBA9217 > UBA9217 > UBA9217 > JAKAHZ01. The sequence goes on from JAOUEV010000002.1 coordinate 12,698, forward strand.
TTCCCGATCTGCGGGCCGCCGCCGTGAACGATCACCGGGTTGATCCCGATATACCGCAGCAGCACAACGTCCTGGGCAAAGGACTGCTTCAGGTTCTCGTCGATCATGGCGTTGCCGCCGTACTTGATCACGAAGGTCTTGCCCCGAAAGGTCTGGATGTAGGGAAGGGCCTCGATAAGGGTCTTTGCTTTTTCGATCAGTTTTTCCATGGAAACCTCAACACATTATAAAATATATCTGCTCAGATCCTCGCTCTTCGCGATGTCCGCAAGCCGGTCCCGCACATAGGCCGCATTGATGACCACCTTCACGCCTTTCTGTTCCGGGGCAGTGAAGGATATCTCGTCGAGCAGACGCTCCATGACCGTGTGGAGCCTGCGCGCGCCGATGTTCTCGGTCCGCTCGTTCACCTGCGCCGCAGTGGCCGCGACGGCCTCGATGCCGTCAGGGGTGAAGTCCAGGGTGACCTCTTCTGTCGCAAGCAGCGCGATGCTCTGCTTGATCAGCGCGTTCTGCGGTTCCGTCAGGATGCGCACGAACTCCTCCTGGCCGAGTGAGTCAAGCTCCACGCGGATCGGGAAGCGGCCCTGGAGCTCCGGGATCAGGTCCGAGGGCTTGGCCACATGGAAAGCTCCGGCCGCGATGAACAGCACGTGATCGGTCCTGACCGGGCCGTACTTGGTGTTGACCGTCGAGCCCTCCACGATCGGCAGCAGGTCTCGCTGGACGCCTTCCCGGGAGACGTCGGGACCCCGGCCGCCCTCGCGGCCCGCGATCTTGTCGATCTCGTCAAGGAACACGATCCCTGATTGCTCGATCCGCTTGAGCGCCTCGCGCACCGCCTTGTCCATGTCGATGAGTTTTGTAGCTTCTTCCTGCACCAGGAACCGAAGGGCCTCGGGGACCTTCAACTTTCGCTTCTTGGTCTTTTCGGGAAGGAACCCGCCGAGCATCTCCTTCAGGTTCATCTCGATCTCTTCCATGCCCACGTTCGAGATGATGCCGAAGGGCATCACTTTTTCCTTGGCGTCGATCTCCACGAGCCGCTCATCGAGCTTCCCGCTGCGCAGCTGCTGGCGGAGCTTTTCCCGCGTTCCGGTCTGCTGCTCATGGCGTTTCTGTTCGTCCTCGGGCGTTTCCTCGGCGCTCAGCGTCCGGATCGGCGGAAGGAGCAGGTCGAGCAAGCGCTCTTCGGCCAGTGCCGCGGCCTTTTCCTGCACCTCGGCCTGCATCTCGTCCTTGACCATGTTGATGCCGATCTCGGTCAGGTCCCGGATGATCGAGTCCACGTCGCGGCCCACGTAGCCCACTTCAGTGAACTTCGAGGCCTCGATCTTGAGGAACGGGGCGCTCACGAGCCGGGCGAGCCGGCGGGCGATCTCGGTCTTGCCCACGCCTGTCGGGCCGATCATGATGATGTTCTTCGGCATCACCTCGTCCCGCAGGTCATCGGCCAGACGCTGTCTGCGCCAGCGGTTCCGGAGGGCGATGGCAACGGCGCGCTTGGCCTTGTGCTGGCCGATGATGTACTTGTCCAGCTCTTCGACGATCTGGCGCGGTGTAAGGGTGTTGTTCATAGCAGTTCTTCCACCGTGATCTCCCTGTTCGTATAGATGCAGATGTCCGATGCGATCTTCATGGACTCCTCGACGATCCGGCGCGCGGCGAAATCGGTGTTCTCGACGAGCGCCCGGGCCGCGGCAAGGGCGTAGGGCCCGCCGGAGCCTATGGCGGCGATGCCGTTCTCCGGCTCGATAACGTCGCCGTTGCCTGACAGCACGAAGGTCCGTTCGTTGTCCGCAACGATCATGAGCGCTTCGAGCCGCCGAAGCACTTTGTCGGTCCGCCAGTCCTTGGCAAGCTCGACCGCGGCGCGGGTAAGGTTGCCCCGATACTGCTCGAGCTTGGTCTCGAACTTCTCGAAGAGCGTGAAAGCGTCCGCTGTGGCGCCGGCGAATCCGGTCAGGATCCGGTCACCGTACATCTTGCGCACCTTGACGGCATTATGCTTCATGACCGTGGCGCCCACGGTCACCTGGCCGTCGCCGCCGATGGCGGTCTTGTTGTTCCGCCTGACGCAGAGGATGGTGGTCGCGTGCATGGTGGTGATCTCGTTCATAGGAACTCCCGGGAAATGCCTGTCAGGTCTTATCTCGGTCTTGTGTTTTCCCGACCTACCCTTGATTTCTTGCGCTTCAGGTCTTATGCTTTGTTTTTCTTCGCTCTCGGATGCGCCTTGTCATAGGTCTCCATGAGCGAATCCAGGTTCAGATGGGTGTACCGCTGGGTCGTGGACAGGCTCGCGTGTCCCAGGAGTTCCTGGATCGACCTGAGGTCAGCTCCGGACTCCAGAAGGTGCGTCGCGTAACTGTGACGAAGCGTATGAGGGCTTGCCGTGTGCGATAAACCCAGTTTTTTCCGATAGTTTCCTAAAATACGCTGAACGGTCCGGACTGTCAAGCGTTTTCCCGAAGGGTTGGTGAATACCGCTCCATCGCCGGTGGAAACAGCCTTTCCCGCGCAGTATGCGTCTATCGCATCAAGGGCCTTGTTGCCAACGGGAACGATCCGCTCCTTGCGGCCTTTCCCTCTGATGCGGACCAAGTGGCCATTGCGGTCTATATCCTCATGGTTCATGCCCACAAGTTCACTTACCCGGATGCCCGTGGAATAGAGCGTTTCCAGAACAGCGCGGTCCCGAAGCGCTTCGCGCTGGTCTTCCGAGGGAGCCTGCATAAGCCTGAACGCGTCGTCGACCGTCAGGACCGAGGGAAGCCGCTTGTCCTGCCGCGGCGTCGCGAGGAGCTTCGCGGGATTCCGGTCAAGGACTCCCTGACGGTTCAGATAGGAGAAAAAAGCGCGCACCGCGGAAAGCTTGCGGCTGATCGTGGACTTCCTGAGCTTGAGGTCCATCAGGTGGCCCAGGAACGAGCGCAGGTCCTGATGGGTGATGGCATCAACAGTGATCGTGCCGAAGAAGGACGCGAACTGGTCGAGGTCGGTGCTATAGCCCCGTTCGGTGTTGGCAGAGACGTTCCTCCCGTCCTTGAGATGCCGGAGAAACGCCGCGATATGCTCTTGCAGGGACATGCAATACTCTATCCCATCAAGAGCGGTTTTGCAAGGCAGGGAAGGCAGGAAGCTCAGGAGGTCGAACGCGCGGCGCCGGGGCCAGCCGATGAGAAGGCCTTTTTGACCATGACGGCAAGGTCGACATTGGTAAAGGGCTTTTGCATGAAACCGAGCGCGCCCATGCGCAGCAGCTCGTCGATGCCCGCGAAGTTCTTGTTGCTGTAGCCCGAATAGAGCAGTATCCGTACCGCGGGATCGATGTTCCTGAGCGCGTGGAACACCTCGGTGCCGCCCATCTTGGGCATGACCATGTCCAGGATCACGAGCTGGATGTCGTCCTTCCTCTCCCGGTAAAGGTTGATCCCCACGGGACCGCTCTCGGAAAGAAGCACGGTATAGCCGAGCGGCGTCAGGATGTCCCTGCACAGTTCGCGCACATCAGCCTCATCATCGATCACCAGGATGGTGCCGGTACCCTTGAGGTCCTCGGGCGCGTTCAGGATCTCTCCGGCCGAGGTCTTTGTTACGGGCAAGTATACGTTGAATCGGGTGCCCTGCCCGGGTTCACTGTAGAGATTGATATAACCGCCGTGCTTGTTCACGACCGACTGCACGATATAGAGACCCAGTCCTGTTCCCTTGCCCACGTCCTTGGTCGTGTAGAAGGGATCGAAGATCCTGGTCTGGGTCTCCGTATCGATCCCGGCTCCGGCATCGGAAACGGAAAGCCGGATGAAGGGGTCCGGATCACCCGCCGCCTGGCCGTTCGCTGATGCGCCGATGACCGCTGTTTCGATGACCATCTTCCCGCCGTCAGGCATGGCGTCGCGTGCATTGACGGCCAGGTTGATGATGACCTGCTGGATCTGCGCCGGATCCCCGTTCGTGAGCGGCAGGTGCTCGTCAAGGTGGACCGCGATATCGATGTTCTTGGGCATGCTGCGGAGCAGCAGTTCCATGGAGCTGTTCACGAGCTCATTCACCTGCACCGGACGGGTCTGGAGCTTTTCCTTCCGGGTGATGGTCAATATCTTTTTCCCGAACTCAGCGCCCCGTTTTGCCGCGTTATGGATGATCGAGGCGGGCTTGAACAGGGGGTCGCCTTCGCTCAGTGATTTCAGCAGGATGCTTGAGTAGCCGAGGATCGCGGTCAGAAGATTGTTGAAGTCGTGGGCCATGCCGCCGGCAAGGGTGCCCACAGCTTCAAGTTTCTGAGAACGGATCAAACGTTCTTCGAGCCGTTTTTTCTCGGTGACATCGATAAGGTAGCCGTCAAAGCCGGAGACCTGTCCTGATGCATCCGACCGGGGATAGAGCGAAAGCGAGACATGGAGCTCGGCACCGCCCCGGCCGACAGCGCGGTCCTCAATGTGCAGGCCCTTTTCCGCCGATGCCCTGCGCAGGCAGTCGGTGGCCGGGCGTTCACCGATAAGGATGTCGCATAATCCGGAAGCATCGCCGAAAAGGTCGCGAAAACGCCCGTTCCGTTCGACAATGGTCCCGTGCTCGTCGATGCGGAAGATCCCGTGCTCGACGCGTTCAAAGAGCGAACGTATCCGCTGGTCCGAATCGGTCAGCTGCTGTTCGCGGTCGCGGACCGTGACCAGGAGGTGACGGAATTCCCGGGAGAGGTCAGCGATCTCTCCCTCGCCAAGTGCTGCAGGCAGGGAGTGCGGGTCAAGATTTCCTTCCTGGAACAGGGCCACGGACCGATGCAGGGCCATGACGGGTTTTATGACCAGGCGTCCCATGAGGATGTTGATCAGGACGATCGCCGCAAAGGCGACGAGCGCGGTAACTGCGACATTGACCGTGATGATATTGCGTATGTCCTGTTTGATCGATGCCGACGATAGAAGAAGACGCACATAGCCGATGGGAAAGCCCGAGGTGTCACCGTCCGGCCGGAACAGAATGGGTTCGTAAAAATCATATCCGCCCGTGACCGGAAAGGATATCGCATCGTTTGCAGACCGGTAATGGAGAAGCGCGCGGGGGTCGGGAGCATCCTGGAGCCGCTCGAAGGGATATGCGTCGATGGGGTCCCAGACGTTCGAGAAAACCTGGATCTGCATCACATCAGGCGCCTGGATGATGGCCGCGGCCTTTTTGATGAGGTTCAGATCCTCCTTGAGGAGGCCTTCTTCGGCGGATTTCGCCAGCGCATAGGACAATGCTGATCCGCGGATCACCCGTCCCTGATACTTGCTGCGGTTATAGGTGGAGATGAAGAGGGCGGTGCTGATCGCGCTGACCGCAATGATGATCAGCGCGACGGTCAGCGAGACCTTGGCGTGGAGGGTCAGTCTCATTTAGCGTCCCCAAGGGAGACGATGTTCTTCGAGCTGATGAAACGCTGGCCATCGGCGCTGAGCGCGAATTCAACGAACTTCCTGACCTGCGGTTTCGGGTCCTTTGGCAGGAGCAGGAACAAGGGACGCTTGAGCGGATAGGTGTTCCGGACGATGCTCCTTATCGAGGGTCTCACGCCGTCCACCTGAAGCATTTTAACCTTGCGGTGCTGGGCGCTGCTGAATCCGGTAGTGGCAAATCCTTCCGGCGTCCGTTCTATCATCTGCTCCACGATGCCGGTGGACGAAACAAAGGATGCGTGCGGCGTTTCGACAGGCTCCTTGCCGCCGAGCAGGAGCGTTCGCATGGAACCTTCGACACCGGAAAGGCCTTTGCGGGCGCGGGAAACAAATACTTTCATTCGCAGGTCCGGCCCGCCCATGTTTTTCCAGTTCGTGATGCTGCCGGCATAGATGGACCTCGCTTGGGCAAGGGAGATCGTCGAAGCGGTATTCGTCGGATGAACGATGAATACCAGCGCGTCCCAGGCAACCTGGACAAAGGTGATATCCGTTGGATCGTCAACTGCCCGGGGTCTGCACGCTGCCGCGAAGTCAACATTGCCGCTCCGGAGGTCCTCGATGCCCACAACGCTGCCGCCGCCGCGCACCAGTACCCTGGTCCCGGACCGGCGTTCGTACTCTTTCGCGAGGTCAGTCAGGTAGCCTACGTTGCTGACCGAGCACCCGCTGCCGGTGATGACCGTGCGGGGATCTGCAAGCGCGATCGCTGCGGAGAGAACAAGGATGAGGACGATCGCCGTGAGTATCCCGACGAAAGAACCGGCGCGACCTCGCCTGGTGCAAGGGACGGGAGCTCTGGGCGGCATGGGGTCTCCGACTGCTTCAGGTTGGACGTATAAGCACTGTCAGAATAGCATGGTTGGTTCGCAGTGGCAAGGGGGGCGGTCAAAAATCAAGGCTAATTCGCGGAGCCGAGGGAATGCAATAAAATGCATTGCCGGCAGCTGCAGAGAAACGCGCGAGAAAGGTCAGGTGTGCGCGATCATGGCGCCGGGGAAGTATCGTTCCCCCCCTGTCCCTCGGGTTTCGGCTCTTCCTTGTACCCGCATTCCTTCTTGTAACAGGCGATATAGGGTCCGGTCTTCTTGGAGAACTTTTCCGTGAGAAAGGGAGCGCCGCACTGGGGGCAGGGACGGGGCACGGGCTTGTACCAAACGGCGAACTTGCAGTCCGGATAGTTGGCGCAGGAGTAGAACATCTTGCCGAAGCGGGACCGGCGTTCGACGATCTTGCCGCCGTCCTCGGGGCAGAGCACGCCGGTGGACATACCCTGGGTATGGCTGCACTCGGGATATTTGGAGCAGGCAAGGAACTTCCCGAACCTGCCGCGCTTCACGACCATGCCGGAGCCGCACTTGGGGCAGAGCTCGTCGGTCGTTTCCTCGGGAGCTGCCTGGACCTCGCCGTTCTCAGTGCGGATGAAGGGCCTGGTGCTCTTGCACTCCGGATAGCCCGAGCAGGCAAGGAACTGTCCGTTCCTGCCCCATTTGACCACCATGGGCTTGCCGCACTTCTCGCAGGCGATGTCCGTGGGGACCTGCTCGGCCTTGAAATCCTTCATGTCGGCGAGGGCCGCGGCAAGGTCCTTGGCAAATGGCGTATAGAAGTCGCGGACCGCCGTCACCCATTGCATGGAGCCTTCCTCGATCTTGTCGAGATCTTCCTCCATCTGCGCGGTGAAAGTGACATCCAAGATGTTGGCAAAGTGCTGGATCAGGAGTTTGTTGATCAGTTCGCCGAGCTCCGTGGGCCGGAACTTGTTCTCGACCTTGGCAGCGTAGTCCCGGTCCTGGATGGTCGAGATGATCGCGGCATAGGTGCTGGGCCTGCCGATGCCCTTTTCTTCGAGCGTTTTCACGAGCAGCGCCTCGGAATAGCGCGGCGGCGGCTGGGTGAAGTGCTGTTTGGGATCGAGCTTCACAAGCTTGAGCGTCTCTCCCTCGTTGAGCGGCGGAAGCACGGCCTCGCCGCTCTCCTCGTCCTGTGCCTGCGGTTCCTCAGGCTTTTCCTCGATGTAGACCGCCATGAATCCCGGGAACTTGACCACCGAACCGGTGGCGCGGAAGACGTACCCTCCGGCGGTGATGTCCGCAGAGGTCTGGTCGATGACCGCGGGGTTCATCTGGCTGGCAACGAAACGGTTCCAGATGAGCTTGTAGAGCTTATACTGGTCCGCCTCGAGGTATTCTTTGACGGCGTCGGGTTCGCGCATCGCCGAGGTGGGCCGGATGGCCTCATGGGCTTCCTGGGCGCTCTTTCCGCTCTTGTACACCGGCGGGTCCGCGGGAAGATAGTCCTTGCCGTATTTCGACGCGATCAGCTCGCGGGCCTCGTCCTGCGCTTCCTTGCCCACGCGCGTCGCGTCGGTACGCATGTAGGTGATGAGACCGACCGCGCCTTCCTTGCCCAGGTCCACGCCTTCATAGAGCGATTGGGCAATGCCCATGGTGCGCTTTGCCGTGTACCCGAGCTTGCGGCCGGCTTCCTGCTGGAGCTTGCTGGTGGTGAAGGGGGGGACGGGATTCCTGCGCCGCTCTTTTTTCTCGACCCGCGTGACCACATAGGGCTTGTTCTCCAGGGCCGCGAGGATCGCCTTGACCTCGTCGTTGTTCTTGACGCGGAGCTTTTCTTCGTCCTTCCTGAGCAGCTTTGCCTCGAACTGCGGCGGGACCGCTCCTTCCAGCAGCGCGGTGAGGGACCAGAACTCCTCGGGCTTGAACGCCCGGATCTCGTCCTCCCGTTCGCAGATCAGCCGCACGGCAACGGACTGGACCCTGCCCGCGGAAAGCCCGCGGCGGACCTTTTTCCAGAGAATGGGGCTGATCTGATAGCCCACCAGCCGGTCGAGGATCCGGCGCGCCTGCTGGGCGTCAACCTTATGGACGTCGATCTTGCCGGGATGTTCTACGGCCTGCAGGATCGCTTTTTTGGTGATCTCGTTGAACAGGACACGGAAAACGGCGTCAGGATCGACGGACTTGGACACGACCTCGGCCACATGGGCCGCGATCGCCTCTCCCTCGCGGTCGGGGTCCGTCGCGATCAGTACTCGGTCGGCTTTCTTGGCCGCGGACTTGAGCTCGTTCACGACCTTTGCCTTGCCCTTGATCTGGATATAGGAGGGCTCGAAGTCCTTCTCGATGTCCACGCCCAGCTTGCTCTTGGGCAGGTCCATGATATGGCCGACCGACGCCTTGACCGTGTAATCCTTGCCCAGGTACTTGCCGATGGTCTTGGCCTTGGCAGGCGATTCAACGATAACGAGTGATTTCATAGGGGCATACCTTTTTTTCCGCAGAGCGAAGAATTGGCCGGCGGTGCATTACCGTAGGTGGTCGGCCTTATGCTGTTCTTCCACGTTGCTGTAAATGGACGAGGAGATCAACTGGATCGCCTCATTCAGGTTTTCGTAGCTCTTGCCCCGCGAGAGGACGCAGAGGATGTACGGATGGCGGGGAAAATAGACGATACCGCAATCGTGCAGTTCAGCGACGCCGTCTTGTCCTCCTTCGCCGAACTTATGCGCCACAGCGATATTGTCCGGAACTCCTGCAACGATCCCTGCTTTGAAATCTCCCCTGGTCAGCAGGTCAAGGGCCTTTTCCGACAGTTCCCTGTTCAGATACGACGCATTATAGAGGATCCGGAGGAATGTTGCGAACTGTTTTGCCGATATCATCTGATCCGGGTTGTCGAGAGTGCTCATCTTGATCCCAAGATCGCTGTATACTCGATGGTAGATGCGAGGATCAATGATCCCTTCCAGTTCGTTGAAAGCGTTGTTGTCGGAGTAGAGGATCATCCTTGAGACAAGCTCTTCCACGGTATAGGATGCGCCGCGACTGAGTGTTTTCGCGGGTTTTATCGCCTGCATGGCATTCAAGTCGTTCCTGCCATCATAGCGGACCTTATATTGCAGGAACCCCGGGGACCGCTCCTGCTGTTTGAACGCGGCGATCAAAAGCGGCATTTTCAACAGGCTTACGGGACGGTAATTCTCAACATCGCCGACGGAGAACCAGAGGCCGTCGTTCAATTCTCGAAAATAGACAGATATCGATTCTATTTTCAGCTCCTTGCGGGTCTGCTCCACGAAGTTCGTAACGGAGGTCTCGAACGGCTTCAGGGTCTTTTTGCGTATAGATGCTTTCGCGCTGTCGCATTCAAGGAGTGGATTGATGAGGGTAAACCCGCTTTCACGCGTTTCCGAGAACACGGTCGGATCGTCATCCTCGCCGAGGTGGCGGATATCGATCAGCCAGCCGAGCAGTAGGCCGAACGCCATGCAGACAAGGCCGAAAAGCGAGAGCTGATAGATTTTATTCTTCATGTCCTGGTTGCTGCATATAGGGTTTGGGACCAATATGCCGGGGTATCAGGCCGTGACGGGGGCGCCGCTGCCGCTGCGTTCCGCGTGGTCCGCGACCCCGTTCGAAGCCGGCTTCACAACCTAATTCCACACCGTTCCCATGTTGTCCAGCGCCGTCGACGAAAGCTCATCGTGCTCCCCATTGTCCGTAAAGAGGCTGAGCGCTACCAGGGATTTCATCTCTCCCGCCTCGATCCGTCCCGATCGGAGGGACAGAGCCTTTTCGATGAGGTCCTCACGATGGCCGGTGGTGATGATGCCCAGCTGCGCGAGTTTCGTGACAAAACCGAAGGCGTCGATGGTGAACCGGGCGCGCTCATGGGTGCTCATGGCGCGCATGCCCGCACCGGCAGGGGGAAGCGGATACTCCCGGGATTCGTCCGGCGTCGTTTCCGTGAGCGACTGCATGAAGGTGAGCGCGGCATCGGCCTCGTGCAGCCGGTACCCGCTGCTGACGAGCGACTCCATGATCCTTCCCTCATCGCTGAAGAGTTCCTGTTTGTTCTGTACCTGGTCCGCGATAAGCGATACCAGGTTCATGATCCGTTCGTCCACTCTGGGCTCCTTGCTCGTTCCCTTGCGATGTCCAGGTCCGGAGGGCGGGGGAACCCCGCCGCGAACCGCTTATTCCGAATCCCGCACAAAATACTTTCCGGGAAGCTGTTTGACAAGACCTTTCAGCTCCAGGAGCGTCAGCATGCTCCCGGTCCTTGACGCATTACCGCCTGTTTCCGATGCAACCTGATCAATATGCTTTGCTTCCATGCCGAGCGCCAGGAAGGTCCTGCGTTCGTCCTCGCTCATCTCCGGGAGCGGCCGGGACCGGTCGGCTGCAGGAACTGCATCCGGTCTCCCGATCCGGGAAAGGATATCCCCGGCATGTTCGACAAGGACCGCGCCTTTCTTGATCAGGCTGTTCGGACCGCGGCTGGTGGGCGAACCCACATTGCCCGGTACTGCAAAGAGCGTTCTGCCCTGTTTTACAGCATAGTCGGCAGTGATGAGCGATCCGCTGTCCTCTGTTGCCTCGATGATCACGGTCCCGCGGGACAGACCGCTGATGATGCGGTTTCGCGCCGGAAAGTAGCCGCTCTCCGGAGGGGTTCCGAAGGGATTTTCGGTCACCACGGCGCCGGAAGCGGCAATGCGCTCCATGAGCTCCCGGTTCTCGGGAGGATAGGCCACGTCGATCCCGCATCCGAGCACTGCTATCGTCCTGCCTTTTGCTGCCAGGGCCCCCAGATGCGCCTGGGTATCGATGCCCCGTGCCATGCCTGATACGATGGTGATGCCTGCTCGGGCAAGCTCCCGGGCCATGCGGCCGGCAACGGTCGTACCGTAGGGCGTGGGAGTCCTGGTGCCCACGATGGCCAGCGCCTGATCGTCCGCTGCCGCGATGTTCCCCCGTATATAAAGGAAGACCGGCGAGTCGCTGGTCCCGCGCAATCCCGCGGGATAGGACGGATCATCATCGGTAACGACGGAAACACCCGCTGCCCGCGCCATCTCCAGCTCGCGCTCGGCATGTTCGCGCCAGCTGTGGCCGGCGATGATACCGGCCAGCCGTTCGCTGACACCGGACTCCCGAAGGTCGCTTGCCGACGCGCCAAGGGCCGCCCGGGGCGAGCCGAATAGGCTGACCAGCTTCCGGAATGTCGTTCTGCCGACCCCGGGAACGCTGATCAATCCGATCCAGGAGAGCGTCTTTTCTGGGTCCTCTGTCATGATGAACCGGGTTTGAGCGCTTAGGGATAGGAATTATACAGGAGCGGAAGGGAGAGTCAAGGCTTTTTTCTGATGCGGCTCCAGAGCGCGGGCAGGAGCGTGAACGCAGCGAGGATCCCGAGGGCGAGAAGCACGCGCGGGGAAAGGATGTCTCCGACGTTTTTCACCGATTCGAGCTGGTGGCCGGCAAAGGCGAATGCCGCTGTTCCGGGAATGATGCCGACCGCGGTGGTCCAGGTGAAGAGCCCGAGGGAGACGCGCGTCAGGCCCGAAAGAAAGTTCACGAGAAAAAAGGGGAACAAGGGGATGAGGCGGAGCGTGAGGAGGTACCGCCCGCCGTTCCGGTCCATCTCCGAATTGAACCTGGCGAGCTGCGCCGCATAGCGTTCCTGGACGCGGGAGCCGATCAGGTACCTTGCCGAGAGGAAGGACAGGACTGCTCCGCAGGTGGCGCCGACAACAACGCAGAGGACCGCGGGAACGGTCCCGAAGAGATAGCCTCCGGCAAGGGTCATGACCGCGCCTCCGGGGAGGGAAAAGGCCACGACCGCGATGTACACCAGGATGTAGACAATGAACGAGAGCGTCCGGTGACCCTCGACCCAGGACAGGAGCGCTTCGCGGTTTCGCTGAAGATTCTCCAGCGTCAGGGAATCAGCAAGGCCCGAGAAACGGAGTCCTGCGATCAGGGCGACGAACAGGACGAGGAGCGAGATCTTTTTTGCATGTGCGGTCATAGGTACCCAGGATTCTGTCGAGGGAGCTGGAAGGTCTTTGCGTGTTTGCGCGAGCCCATGTTCAGATTTTGCTTATCTTAAGATCCTGCTACGATCTCTTTCCCAGGATCTTCGCCGCCAGCTTCACGAACGGATTGTTCCGGAGGCGGTCGATATAGTATCGCTTCGCCGGCTGGCGCACCACATCGGTGTAGGTCGGGTAAATATGGATCATCTGGGCGATCGCGGAAAACGGCAGGTTCAGGTGCCGCAGCACCTGCGCTTCGTGAATGATATCACCGGCGCGCTCGCCGAGAATATGGGCGCCCAGCAGTTTGCCGTCCGGCGCGATAATATATTTGGCAAGACCCGCCTCGGTGCTGTCGGTCCTGCCCCGGTCCATTTCGCCGTATCCCATGCGGTAGACGCTGACCTTGTCGCCATAGCGCTCGCGGGCCTCCTCTTCGGTCATGCCCGCATGGGCCAGTTCCGGGTCGGTGAAGGTGCACCAGGCGACCAGGTCGTAGCTGACCTTCTTCTTAAAGGGCAGGAACATGTTCCTCGTGGCCGTGACCGCCTGGTACTCGGTCATGTGGCTGAACTGGTAGGGCCCGACCACGTCGCCGCAGGCAAAGATGTTCGGCGCAGTGGTGCGGAGATGGTGATCGGTCACCACGCCCTTGGGACCGTACTGGACGCCTGCTTTTTCCAGGTCCAGCCCCTCCACGTTGGGTTTTCGGCCCGAGGCTATGAGCAGCGCCGAGGCCTTGAGCTCCTCTTGCTGCTTTTGCCGGGTCTCCACGGTCAGAGCGATCTCCTGGCCGGCCCGGACAGCCTTGAGCGCCCGGGTGCTGGTCAGGATCTGCAGGCCTTCCGCCGCAAGCTGTTTAGCGAGCAGTTCCGCAAGCTCCCGGTCGTCGCGTGCCAGGATCCGGTCTCCCATCTCAACGACCGTGGTGGCGACCCCGAGCCGGTTGTACGCGGAAGCAAGCTCGATCCCGATGGGGCCGCCGCCCAGGACGATGAGGGACGGGGGAAGCGTCTCGATCTCGAAGATGTTCTCATTGGTGAAGAACGGGACCGTGGAGAGACCTTCGAGGGGCGGTACGAATGCCGAGCTTCCTGTACAGAGCATGAAGTATCTTGACGAGATCGTTCTTCCGCCAAGCTCGATGTGATGGGCATCGAGGAACCGGGGGGAACCGAAGAGCACGGTGATCCCGGCTTTTTCGAATACCGGGGCGGGATGGCTGTCGTAGACCTTTTTGACCGCTCCGCGCACGTACTGCATCACGTTCCGCGCCGAAACGCTCCCGTTGTTCAGTTCCAGGCCGTAGGTATGCAGGTGCTTTGCCTGGTGGGCCGCGGCCGCGGCCTTGAGCAGGGCCTTGCTCGGGATGCAGCCTGCATTGGTGCATTCGCCGCCGAGACGGTTCTTCTCGATCATGGCGACCTTTTTGCCGAAGCCCGCGGCGACCTTGGACGAGACGAACCCGCCTGCGCCGGCTCCGATGGCGATCATGTCGTAGTCATAGGACGGCATAGTACCTCCGCAGCAAATAAAACCGATGAGAATCCCTGTCCCGCGACGAGGCCAGGATGCAAAAGAATACGATCGAAGCGGTACTGCCCTTCTGTGTGTCTTCTCGGTGCAGTATGAGACCGGGTTGCTTCAGCTCACCTGAAGAATTACAATTTATCCTTTTGTATTCTACCACAGATATCCCGGAGTATCGGCATGGTCCGCGATCTCTCGAAAGCCGTTCCCCTGCTCCGCTCGTACAGCTCCAGCAGGTCATCGATCCGGTCCACATCCTGCCACCGCGGCAGCAGATGCACCCTGTATCCCGATCGGGCCAGTATCCGCATGGTCTGGTCGAACACCACGCTTGTGCTCCAGGGGATGCCGCGAAAGACCTCGGGCCGGAAGGGGGCCTTCCTGAGCCCGATGAGGTAGTAGCCGCCGTCGAGCGCCGGGCCGATGACCGCGTCATTTCGCTCCAGTGCGTCGAGGGCCTCGGCGAGAACAGCCGAAGGAAGATCGGGAAGGTCGCTGCCGATCAGGATCGCACGGGAGGCATTGGAGGAAAAGGCGGAGCGAAAAGCGTTCTCCATGCGTTCGCCCAGGTCAGCGCCCTGCTGGGGATGGCAGCGGCGTTCCTTGCCGAGCCAGCGGACGACCATTTCCCGAGCATCAGGAGGGTCGTGAAAGACAACAACCTCCCGGCAGCTTGCATCAATGGTTTCCAGCATATCAAGGCAGAAACTGCGATAAAGTTCGAGCGTTGTCTCATTGCCCAGTACAGCGGCAAGACGCGTCTTCACCCTGCCCGGGACCGGGGCCTTGATAAAGAGCATGACCAATGATGGGCCGGACATGAATGGGGGAACCGACATGGGATATGCCTTCACCTGCGATCCGGGCAATTCACAACCCCTTCCCCGGCAATGGACGCGGTCGGATGCCTGCGGGGCAGGGGATCGGGCTGTTTCACCGGTTCTTCCTTCATATCAGCGGGTCACTTCGATGAACTCCATCCAGGACACCGCGCGTTCGCCGGTGTTGTCCGAATCGTTCATGATGGCGATGCGTGCCCTGGCAGGGGGGGCTTTTTTGAACGCTTTCCGGTAATCGGCCAGGATGTCGATCTCCTCATCCACCCAGGTCCCCGCCTTTGCCGGTCCGGTCTCGAGAAGCACCATCATGGCCCGGTCCGTATACGGACTGATCACGAACCGGTCCGGGTCCTCCCTGCTGGCCCAGACGTAGCTCAGGCTGCTGTGGGGAGGGTACTCTCCGTACAGACTTTTCGCGAGTCCGTATTTGACGCTTTCACCGAATCCTGCCTTGTCAGGTTCATACTCGAACATGACGTACACGCGGAGAGGATAGTCGTCGCCCTGCTTTGACCGCACATCGGCTTTTGCATAGATATTGCGGACCTTCCAGCGCCACCGGACCCGGGGATGCTCGCTGACGAGAAAGGGTTCCCGGTAAACGATGGCCGATGCGGAGGCGTCGCTCTCTGTCCTGAGCACATGGCGGTCGCCATCCCGTTCGATCGTGTAGGTGGAATGGGACTTGATCTTGGGGAAGGTGAAGGGCTTCCAGCTGCCCAGGGAAGAGAAATCCTCGTGGAAGAGGACGGCGTTGTCATCGGCAGACGCGGGGAACGCGATCATGACGATCGCTGCCAGGCAGAGAAGGAACCGGGATCTCATGATGGACCCTCCCGAAGGATGTCATGCTGTGGCGCCGGTGCAGGTGGAGCCGTGGCCGGCGGTGCAGCCGTAGCAGTGGTCCCCTACCTGGATCGTTCTGCTCGCAAGGGACTCATAGGAAAAGGACCGAATATGGCCAGACGCTGCGGGTTCCACGGTCATGCCGAGGATCTGGTTGAAATCGCAGTCGTACAGCCTGCCGTCCCATCCCACGCTTACCAGAGTGCGGCACATGACGCCTTCGAGCGTGGCGGGATTAAAGGAACCGGAGAGCAGATCGTGATATTTGTCCAGGTCGTTGGAGCGCACCAGCCGGTCGCGGAACCGTCCGACCGGCATGTTGGTGATGGCATAGAGCGAGGTAAAGGAGATCCCGTAGGTATCGCGCAGGACGCGGCGGTAGTCCTGTTCCAATGCAGCCTGATGAGGGGGGAGAAAGGGCCCCGCAGGGTTATATACAAGGTGCAGAGGATGATCCGCCTGCGAGCCGTAGCCCAGGCTGTTCAGCCTGCGAAGAGAGTCAATGCATCGGGAGAACGTGCCGCTTCCGCGCATCCGGTCAACATTGTCCTGCTGATAGCAGGGGAGCGATGCGATGAGCTCGACCTCCTGCGCCCGGTAAAGGACCGGCAGATCTTCCATCCCCGGTTCGTGCAGGACCGCGAGATTGGTGCGGACGATGATCCGCTTGCCGAGCTTCCGTGCCGCACTGACGAGCCTCCGGAACTGGGGATTGAGTTCCGGAGCTCCGCCGGTGATGTCGAGCGTCGCAATGGGATATCGGGCAAGGGTGTCGAGGACCGCATCGATAGTAGCGCTGTCCATGATCTCCCGTCGTTCGGGGCCTGCTTCGACATGGCAGTGCGAGCACGAAAGGTTGCAGCGGTATCCCACATTCACCTGCAGGGTCATGATGCCCTGGGCCGTGAGCGGCTGATTGCTCACCGAGAGGACCCGTTGACGAAAGGAAGCCCGGAGAGGGGGCTGTTGTCTAAGCGTGATCATGGCACCTATGCTCCTGCAGGGGATCGGAAACCTGTCCGGCAGAACCGTTCTTCGTCTGCACTATACCACAGTCCGCTCGGTGGCCGCCACCTCGGGAGGCCGCGGCGTTCACCGGTAGAACCGTGCCAGCCGTTCCGGCGGTGTCCCGAGGCAGTACAGCAGCTGCAGCAGCCAGTTGCGCGCGGTCGCGTAGAGCACGCCTTCCCGTTCCCATCTGCGCGGCGAGGTCATGACCTTCGCGGGAAGGATGCTGACCCGGTCCCCCCGTTTGCGGATGCGGGTCATGAGTTCCACGTCCTCCATGATCGCCATGTCGCCGTAGCCGCCGATGCGCCGGAAGTACGATTTCTTGATGAAAATGGACTGGTCGCCGAAGGGTACGCGGGTGATCCGTGTCCTGCAGGCAGCGTAGCGCTCGGTGATGCGGAAGATGCGCCGGTCCGAGAGTATGCCGAGATCAAAGGCGCCGCCGACAAAGCGTTCGCCGCTCATGGCTGCGGCGATCAGTTCGAAAGCGTTCCAGGGAAGGAACGTGTCTGCATGCTGGAACAGCAGGATGTCGCCGGTGGCCAGGGCCGCGCCTGCATTCATCTGTTGTGCCCTGCCCGGCGCGGAGACCGCGGTCAGAACGCGGGCATGATCGATTGCAGCGATCGTGCTCTTACCGGGGTCGCCGTCGACAACGATGATCTCCGGATCGATGTCAGCTGCCAGGGCGCGCAGATGGCCGATGAGCTTGTTGATGCTCTCGGCCTCGCGAAGGACCGGGATGATGACCGAGATGCTAGCGGGGGTGCTTATGGTTCTGCTCCTGGTGCAGGCGTTCCCAGATCATGCGGATCGTTTCAACGCGCTTCCGGTTGACGCCCAGATCGGAATATCCGAGCCGGGACGCTGATCGCACATGGATGACCTGCTCCCGGGTATCGATAAGGAACTCGAGATCATCAACGAACCGGAGCAGGAGGCTGGTGCACTCTGCGTGAAGATAGCCGCCGGATTCCGTCACGATCTTCGTGCGCTTCAGCAGGGCAAGGACCGCATGCAGGTCAGCCATCGCTTCAGCCGCAGTGCCGGAGAACCGGAGCGGTTCGATGGCATGGTCCTGGTCAGTGCTCTGGCTGGAAACGCAGTTGGGCGACGCGGGGCAGGGCGGGAGCCTGCCATCAAGAGGACCGGTGCGGGATGGGCGTGCTCCGGAACAGCCGGACAGGATGATCCCGGTGAACAGCATCAGGGAAAGGACCTTCATGGTCGATCAGCCACCTCGTGCGTCTACTTGTTCGCAGACGGGCAGATATCGCTCAGAACGCAGGCGTCATGCTTCGGCTTCCGGGCCTGGCACACGGCCCGGCCATGGTAGATGAGGAGATGGGACAGTGCCCCCCAGGATCTCCGCGGCGTCGCCGCCAGGAGATCCTGCTCGACCTTGACCGGATCATCATGGCGGGTCAGGCCCAGGAGCTTCGCGAGCCGCTTCACATGGGTATCCACGGCAATACCTTCGTCCTTGCCAAAGGCGTCGTGCAGTACGATGTTCGCCGTCTTGCGCGCCACCCCGGGCAGGGTGACGAGTTCCTCCATGGTCTGCGGGACCTTGCCGCCGAAAGTATCCCGGATCATGGCCGCGGTCCGCTGGATGCTCTTTGCCTTGTTGTTGAAGAAATTGACCGAACGGATGTCCTGGGCGAGCTTTTCCGGCGGCGTATTCGCAAAGGCCTCGATCGTCCGGTATTTCTTAAAGAGTCCCGGCGTGACCTTGTTCACCTGTACGTCCGTGGTCTGCGCCGACAGGATGGTCGCCACGAGGAGCTCGAAGGGGGTCGTGAAATCGAGCGCGGTGCGGGGCTTGCCGTCATAGGCCTTTTTCAGCCGCTGGAGAATGATCCTGATCTTCTCTGGACGGTCCATGGGTCCTCCCCGCGCTCAATACTTGTGACAGTTCATGCAGAGGTCCATGGTCGACCGTGCTTCAAAACGAAAGAGCTTGCGGAAGTCGGAGCTGTGCGGAAAATGGCAGCTGGCGCAGGAGAACGGCCTCCCCTCGCGCAGAGGGTCGTCGGGCGGGAAGATATCCTTGCCGATCCGGTCCTTCCGGACCTGGCCCAGAGGATGTCCCGATTGGGTGAATCCCGCGATGGCGTGGGGACGTTTCGTGACCTGGTCGTGGCACTCGGTGCAGAGCTCGAACATCGGCTTGAGCAGCATCGCCATGTTATCCGATGAATGGGGATCATGACAGGAGAAGCACATGCCTCCGGCGACCGGGACGTGGCTATTTTTCAGGGAGAAGCCTGCTTTGCTGTGGCACTTTTCGCACTGATCCGGGACCTCGGCGCTCAGGAGCTTCGGCTTGGCGGAGGCGTGGGGATTGTGGCATGCGGTACAGCCTAAGGCCAGGGCGGGATGGACGTTTTTCCGCGTGAAAAGGGTCTTGTCGTGGCAGCCGTAGCAGAGATCGGGCTGAGGCGCCAGGAGCCCCCGCGGGGTCGTTGTCTTGTGCGGAATGGTCGCGTCCGCGATTCCCGAATGGCAGGAGGAGCATCCCATCTGGACCGCGCCATGGACCACCGGCCGGTTCTTGAGGATCGCTTCATGGCATTTGAGGCAATCAGCATCCTGGGCGCCTGAATATGCCGCTGAAAAACAGGAAGCAAGGACCAGAACAGTGATGCACAAGGGACGCCTCAGGAATGGACTGGACCAGGACATAAGCGGCCTCCGGTGCCGGGGAACAGGAATTCGAAAGAATACGGCTGATTGTAACCTATTTTGATGCCGGCCGCAACTCCGTTCCCGCTGCGACAGGTCCGGGGAGGGACCCTGCCCGGGCTGTTTTTTGTTTGACAGCCCCCGATGTCTACCTTAATATTCATTTCGTGACCGACCCCACGCGGAACAATAATGATGAAGACTGGGCCTTCGGGGACGTTTGGAAGCAGGGTTCTCCCGATGACACGGGAACCGGTGAACCGGTCCGCTTTATGGAGGTCCTGCGAGGGGACACGGGCAGGGGCTTCGATGATTCCCTGATGCTGGACATGGTGGGATATCTCGGCTCCCTTGGCATCCGCGCCACCTATGACTCCTTCTCGCTCGGCATGGAGCCGGCGGCGATCAACACCTATGTACTGAAGGTCGAGGAAGGGAAGGAAGAAGAAGCGGTCAGGCTGCTGAAAGAAAAAAGCAATATGGGGTAAGCTGTAAGGGGTAAGGGGTGGACAACAAGGAGCACACTGAAAACCTGCGTAATCCTTGATCCTATTTTTTATCATGGAGGCATCATGTCTGAAGAAAAGGAATTATCTGCGCTCGAAGGCGACCTGGAGCAGTATAAGTCGAAGATCTCCCAGGTGAACAAGGCGACGCTCACCTGGGACAAGGATCTCATCTTCATCGGCCGGACGAACCGGGGGTATGAGATCGAGTTCGATGCCGCCCAGCAGTGGGGCTGCTCTCCCACCGAGAGCCTGCTGCTCTCGGTCGCGGGATGCATGGGCATCGACATGGTCTCGTTCCTCAAGAAGATGAAGTGCGAGATCAAGACGTACAAGATGGACATCATGGGCGAACGGAACCCCACGCCGCCGCAGTATTACACCTCCATCGAGATGGTCATCTCGGTCACGGGCTCGGGGTTGACGGCCAAAAAGCTCGAGCGGGCCGCGGCCCTGTCCCATGAAAAGTACTGCTCGGTCTACCATACCTTGCGCAAGGACATCAACGTGAAGGTGGATTACACGTTCGAGAACACCTGACGTGGCCACTGTCCGCCTTCTAAAGAACGGCGCCGAGGTCTTTCCGGCGATGCTCAACGCGATCGATGAGGCCCGCGCGTCGATCGTGCTGGAAATGTACATTTTCTCCGATGATGGGACCGGGCGCGAGGTGCGATCGCACCTTTCCCGCGCAGCTGCCAGAGGCGTGGAGGTGCGGGTCCTTGTGGACGCCGTCGGTTCCTGGGCCCTTTCCGAGGGATTCTGGGATGAACTGACCGGCGCGGGCGGCCAGGTGAAAGCTTTCCGCCCCATGTCCAGCGGCCTCTTTGTGTTCCGCAATCACCGCAAGCTGCTGCTGGTCGACGACCGGCTCGCGTTCATCGGCGGATTGAACATATCGGACGAGTATTATGCCGGCCGGGACGGCGAGGCACCATGGCGGGACAATGCCCTGGAAATCACCGGCTACGAGCTGGTGCGACTCCGCCGGTCCTTCAGCAGGATGTGGCTCCGCGCAGATCTTCCGGTGAGCACGACGCGGCTTATCATGCGCCGGTCCTACGGCTTGCGGCCGCGGCCCGGCCAGCGGATCCGCTTCCTGGAGAGCGGCCCCGAGGACCCGCTGCACTCTGTTCGCAAGGGATATCGGCAGATCATCGGGGACGCTACGGGGTCCATCGACCTGGCCATGGGATACTTCTTTCCCCACGGCAGGCTGCTCCGGGCGCTCAAACGCGCCGCGCGTCACGGTATCCGCGTACGGGTGCTTCTGACGCAGCGCAGCGATGTGCCGCTGGCCCGGTGGGCCGCGCGGGGGCTCTACGGGAAGATGCTGCGGGCGGGCATCGAGATCTGGGAATACCGGCCGGCCATGCTGCACGCCAAACTGGCGATCATCGACGACACGGTGATCACCGGTTCCGCGAACCTCGACATCCGCAGCGGCCGGATCAATTATGAGCTGGTGACCGTGGTACGGAACGAGGCCCTTGCAGGCCAGGCGCGCGCTGATTTCGAGGCCGATCTGCTGGAGTCCGACCGGATCGAGATAACTGCATGGAGGGAGCGCCCTCCCGGCCAGCGCTTCAAGGAATGGATCAGCGCCTGGATCGTGGCGCGGCTTGATATTTTTTTCGCCCGCGCGGAGATGGCGCGGTTGATGAGATGATACAATTGCGGATTTCGGATTGTAGATTGCGGATTGTATAGGAGGATAACTTGAAAGTAAAAGGTACCAAGACCGAGAAGAACCTGCTTGCTGCTTTTGCCGGAGAATCGCAGGCGCGGAACCGATACACCTTCTTTGCGAGCACCGCGAAGAAAGAAGGCTTTGAGCAGATCGCGGCGATATTCCTTGAGACCGCTGAGAACGAGAAGGAACATGCCAAGCGGTTCTTCAAGTTCCTTGAAGGCGGCATGGCGGAGATCACCGCGACCTTCCCCGCGGGCAGGATCGGCACCACTGCGGAGAACCTGGAAGCTTCGGCCGCGGGCGAACACGAGGAGTGGAAGGACCTCTATCCGGGATTTGCCAGAGTGGCCGAGTCGGAAGGGTTTCCCGAGATCGCGACCGCCTTCCGGTACATCGCCTCGGTCGAGGTGGAGCATGAGAAGCGCTATCGCAAGCTGCTCGAGAATCTGCGGCAAGGGAAGGTTTTCAAGAAGGACGCGTCAGCATCCTGGAAGTGCCGGAATTGCGGGTATCACATGAACGGGCAGGAACCGCCCGACGTCTGCCCCTCCTGCCTCCATCCAAAGGATTATTTCGAGCTGAATGCGGAGAACTATTGATGCCCTTTCGGTGCGGCGGAAGATTTCCCTCTTGCAATGAACATGCGCTTCTCCCTATAATGCCCCATTGGGATTTAAGGAGGTTGTATGGCGATGACGGTAGAAATGGAATATAAGGTCAAAGAGGCGCCTGTCTGCCCCCACTGCAAGGGTACGATGGAAAAGATGGATTCGCGCCACCTGGACTGGGGGACCACGTTCCTCTGGGTCTGCTTCAACAATAACTGCACCTTCTTCATGAAGGGCTGGAAGCACATGATGGACACCTATGGCCAGCTGGTCTCGTACCGGTACATGGTCACGCCTGACAACGGCACCCAGGGTGTGGTCCCGGCTTTCAGCCATGAGTATCTCCAGACGCACGGGAAGACCAGGAACAGGTTCATGGAGTCCGATGTCCCGGTGGATGGAGGGGACGAAGAGTAACTCGGTCGTTCGGCGTGAACAGCAATGACGAAGCCCCTGGTGGACCAATCCCGCCAGGGGCTTTTTTTCACGATGAGGTGTTGCACCGGTGTGTTGCCGGAAGCGATGATGCGTGCCTGTCAGCTCGCCGGTGACAGGGGGAAAAGAGTATCGATACGCTTCTTTCTGTGTCTCAGCTGTTTGCGGCGTGGAGCTTTACTCGCCGGAGCTTTTGTCTGCCGCTGCCACCTGCACTGCGCAGACCTTCAGCTCGGGGATCTTGACCGTTGGGTCGAGTGCGTCGTTGGTGATCACGTTCGCCGCTGCCTCGGCGTAATGCATGGGGATGAAGATCGTGCCGGGCGGCACCATAGCCGAGATCCTGGCTGAGATCTCGATCACCCCGCGTTTCGAACGGACCTTCACTTTCCCGCCGTCCCTGATCTCCAGACGCACTGCATCCGCCTCGTTGATCTCCGCATAGGCCTTGCCGGCACGCTTCTCGATCGGCTCCACCCGCCGGGTCATGGAACCGGAGTGGTACTGATAGAGGTTCCTGCCCGTTGTCAGCACAAAGGGATATTCGTCGCTTGTTACCTCGGCGGGCTCCCGGTACTCCACCGGCACGAAGGGCACCCTGCCTTTGGGGAACCCGTCCTTGTACAGGAACTCGGTTCCGGGGTGATCGGGCGCTGGGCAGGGCCAGGCAATGCCCCGGGATTTGATGCGTTCATAGGATATCCCTGACAGAGCCGGCCAGAGCCTGCGGAATTCCTCGAACACCAGCTCGGGAGACCGGTACTCCATGGGGTATCCGAGATGGCGCGACAGGGCCATGATGATCGACAGGTCGTCCCAGGCGTCTCCCGGCGGATTCACCGCTTTGCGCACGCGCTGGACCCTCCGGTCGGTATTCGTGAAGGTGCCTTCCTTTTCATAGGAGCAGGCGGCAGGCAGGACCACGTGCGCGTATTTCGCGGTCTCGGTCATGAAGATGTCCTGCACCACCAGGAACTCAAGATCCTGAAGCGCCTTGATCGTGTGGTGCTGGTTGGGGTCGGTCAGGACCGGGTTCTCGCCCATGATATAGAGCGCCTTGAGCCTGCCGTCGGCCGCGGCATTGATCATCTCGGTGGTGGTGAGGCCGGGCTTCGGCGGAAGCGTCACGCCCCAGGCTTCCTCGAACTTTTTCCGCACCGCGGGATCATCCACCTTCTGGTATCCCGGGAATACGTTGGGCGCGCAGGCGGCGTCCGATGCCCCCTGTACATTGTTCTGGCCCCGGAGCGGGTTCACGCCGGTGTGGGGTCTGCCGATATTGCCGGTGAGGGTAGCCAGGTTCGCGATGGCCTTCACGTTGTCGGTGCCGCAGGTATGCTGGGTAATGCCCATGGTGTAGAAGATCCCGGCCGTGCGCGACGCGCCGTAGATCCTTGCCGCACGGATGATGTCGTCCTTTGCAACGCCGGTGATGCGGCTGACCCGTTCCGGCGTGAAGTCCCGGACCGCGTCCTTCCATGCCTCATAGCCTTCGGTCTTGTCCCGGATGAAATCGTCGTTGCGCAGCCCCTCGTCGGAGATCACCTTCGCCATGCCGTTCAGGAGCGCCACGTCCGTGCCCGGCCGGAGCGGCAGGTACAGCTCGCTGAACTTCGTCATGGGAACCCGGCGCGGGTCGGCAACGATGATCTTCGCGCCTTTCCGGAACGCCTTGATCATGCGGTTCGCGATGACCGGGTGGGTCTCCTTGGTGTTCGAGCCGATGATGAACAGGACCTCCATGCCCTCGATCTCACGGATCGAGTTCGTCATGGCTCCTGAACCGAAGATGGCGGCCAGACCGGCCACCGTGGGGGAGTGTCAGAGCCGCGCGCAGTGGTCCACGTTGTTCGTGCCGACCCCCGCGCGCAGCAGCTTCTGGAACAGGTAGTTCTCTTCGTTCGTGCACCGTGCCGAGGAAAGTCCGCCGATCGCGTCCGGCCCGCGCTCCTCCCGGATCTTTTTGAGCCAGGCAGAAACATACTCAAGCGCAGCGGTCCAGGAGGTCTCTTCGAAATTGCCGCTGGCCCGCCGGATGAGCGGTTTGGTAAGGCGCTCGGGGCTCTTCACAAAGGGATAGCCGAACCTTCCCTTGACGCACAGGAGCCCCTCGTTCCAGGCCCAGGGTTTCGATGATATCCTGATGATCTCGTTGTTCCTGGCGTGGACCGTGATGTTGCAGCCTGTTCCGCAGTAGGGGCAGACCGTCTCGGTCTCCCTGACGCCTTCGTACCGGCCTTTTCCTTTCCAGAGTTTTCCCGTGAGAGCGCCGGTGGGACAGACCGAGACGCACTGTCCGCAGAATTCGCAGTCAAGGTCGTCCTCAAAAGGGGTGGTGATCTTTGCCTTGAACCCGCGGTATCCGAAGTCAATGGCCTCCACGCCCTGCACTTCGTCGCAGATCTTGACGCACCGGCCGCAGAGAATGCATTTCTCCAGGTCGCGCTCGATAAAGGGGTTCCCGTCGCGCTTGGAATAGATCCTGCGCTCGCCGGGATAGCGTTCTCCCTTCACCCCATAGGTGTAGGCAAGTTCCTGGAGCTGGCAGCTGCCGGTCGCCTGGCAGGTCATGCAGTCGTTGGGATGGTCGGACAATATCAGCTCCAGCACGAACCTGCGGTGCTCTTCGAGCCGGGGGGTCATGGTCGTCACTTCCATGCCCTCGGTCACCGGCGTGGTGCACGACGCGATCGGACGGGGCAGGCCCTTTACCTCGACCACGCAGAGCCTGCAGCCGCCGAAGGGCGTGAGCTGGGGATGGCGGCAGAGGTTCGGGATCGCGATGCCATGGCGGTTCGCCGCCTCCATCACCGTGAGGTTGTCCGGGACGGTAAGTGCTTTCCCGTTTATGGTTATGGTCACCATTGCCATAGGATCTACTCCCGCTCCACCGCGCCGAACTTGCACACATCGAAACAGGCGCCGCAGCGCACACACTTTGCCGGGTCGATCTTGTGGGGTTTCTTCTTTTCCCCCGAGACCGCGCCTGAGGGGCAGGCCTTGAGGCAGGAGCCGCAGGCCTTGCATTTCGCCGCGTCGATGGAATAGGTCAGCAGCCCCTTGCAGACCTTGGCCGGGCACTTCCGGTCCCGGATATGAGCGTCGTACTCGTCACGGAAGTACTTGATCGTTGAAAGCACCGGATTCGGAGCGGTCTGACCCAGGCCGCAGAGCGACAGGGACTTGATGCCGCCGGACAGCTCCTCGAGCAGTTCGATATCGTTCGGGCTGCCCTTGCCCGAGGTGATCCGCTCCAGGGTTTCGAGCAGACGCTTGGTTCCCACGCGGCAGGGCACGCATTTGCCGCAGGACTCGGCCTGGGTGAACTGGACGAAGTACTTGGCAACGTTCACCATGCAGTCATCGGCATCGAGCACGATCATGCCGCCGGACCCGACGATGGACCCGGCCTTGGCAAGGGCCTCATAGTCCATGGTGATGTCCATCATGCTTGCCGGAATGCAGCCGCCCGAAGGCCCGCCGGTCTGGACCGCCTTGAAGGGCTTGCCGCTTTCGATGCCGCCGCCGATCTCCTCGATGATCTCCCGGAGCGTGATGCCCATGGGGACCTCGATCAGACCGGGATTCTTGATCTTGCCGGTGAGCGCGAAGACCTTGGTGCCTCTGGACCGTTCGGTCCCGAATCCCGCATACCACCCGCATCCGTTCCTGATGATGTGGGGGATGTTCGCAAGGGTCTCGACGTTATTGATCACCGTGGGTTTCTGCCACAGTCCTTTGTTCACCGGGAAGGGCGGTTTGGGCCGGGGCATTCCCCGCTGACCCTCGATGGAGGCAATGAGCGCGGTCTCCTCGCCGCAGACGAATGCGCCCGCGCCGAGCTTGATCTTGATATCGAAATCGAACTTCGAACGGAAGATCCCTTTTCCCAGGTATCCCCGGGAGCGCGCCTGGTCCAGGGCCATCCTGAGCCGCTCGACCGCAAGGGGATATTCGGCCCGGATGTACACATAGCCGTGGCCGGCCTGGATGGCGTAGGCGCCGATGATCATGCCTTCGATCACGGCGTGGGGGCTGCCCTCGATCACCGCCCGGTCCATGAACGCGCCGGGATCGCCCTCGTCGGCGTTGCAGATGATGTACTTGACGTCGCTCTTCGCTTTTCTGCCGAGCTCCCATTTGAGCCCGGTCGGGAATCCAGCGCCTCCCCGGCCCCGAAGGCCGGACATCTTGATCTCCTCGATAATCTCTTCAGGGGTGCGGGACGCAAGCACATCCCGGGCGGCCTCGTAGCCTTTTACCGATTCATAGGCATCAATGCTCTCGGGATCGATCCTTCCGCAGTCCGCGAGCACGACCTTCACCTGTTTCCTGTAGAACGAATCATAGGCCGCGTCAACAAGCCAATCCTTCACGACCTTGCCGCCGATGAGGTGCTCCTGCACGATGCGGGCGACCATGTCGGGCTTCACATACTGATACACGGTCTTGGTCCCGTCCCGATGCACCTCCACCAGCACGTCCCGGGCGCAGAGGCCGAGACAGCCGACCTGATGGGAAGAGCAGTTCTCCAGCACCTTCGCGGCGACCTGTGTCCGTCCCAGCTCCGCATTGAAGGCGTCGAGGACCTGCTTGCCGCCGGCGGCGATCCCCGCCGGGCCCATGCAGACGCGTATGATCATGTGGGGATTCAAATCTTTTTCCTCAGGTTCTTGATCTCCCGGATGGCTATATCGGTGGTGGCCTTGCCGTGGACCGCGCCGTCCACGAGCACGACGGGCGCGAAACTGCAGAAGCCGAGACAGGCGACCTTGTCGAGCGTTATCAGGCCGTCATCAGTGGTGTCCTGTTCGCCCGCGAGGTGCAGCTCGCGTTGGATGCCGCTGATGATGCGGTCCGCGCCCCGCACATGGCAGGCCGTACCGCAGCAGGCCGTCACCTTGTGCCTGCCCACGGGCTTGAGGCGGAACTGGGCGTAGAAGGTGGCGACGCCGTAGAAGCGGCTCGCTGCTATGCCGAGCTCGCGGGAGAAAAGCATTACCGCATCCCGGGGAATGTAACCAAAGGCTTCCTGGGTGTCCTGGAGAAGGGAGATGATGTTGCCGCCGGTCTCCCGGTGGCGTTCGATGAGTTCGCGCAGTCTTGATTCCATAAGAATTATTTATGTGACGATTAATAGTACCATGGCTGGAGTAAATACAAAAGAAAAAGTCACTTATTTACACATGTTCGCTGTTTTGAATATATATTCCGAGACAGCATAACTTATGTAGCCGCAGTTTTACCCAGCGTCTTCCTGCGAGGCATGTTGATGGGGGCGCTGCTGCCGGAATGGTGTATTATCGACCCTTTCCATTTGACCGTCATGGTCATACAGGTTATGATTTCGAATGAACGGATGGCATGGAAAAATGCTGGTCGTGGACCTGTCAGCGCGAGCGGTTCATGATCAGCCGATCGCGCAGGAAACACTCGCCGCCTGGCTCGGCGGCAGGGGGCTTGGCGATCACCTGATGGCTGATCGCATCACCCTGGACCCCTTTGACGAGGAGATGCCGCTCTTGTTCAGCGTGGGTCCGCTCTGCGGCACCGCGGCCCCCACGTCGTCGCGCATGTCCGTGGTCTCCCGCTCTCCGCTCACGGGCACCATCTTCGACTCTTCCGTGGGCGGTCATCTGCCGCTCAAGCTCAAGCAGGCCGGGTACGATTCGGTGATGATCATTGGCAAGGCAAGTTCACCGGTCTATCTCGCGATAACCGATGACGCGGCGGAGATCAGGGATGCAGCCCATCTCTGGGGCAAGGGCACCGGCGAAACGATCTCGGCGCTTGAAAAGGATGGCGAGGTCGCCTGCATCGGTCCGGCAGGGGAAAGGCTCGCGCTGATCTCGAACATCATGATCGGCACGGGCAATTCCGTGGGCCGCGGCGGCATGGGCGCTGTCATGGGCTCCAAGAACCTCAAAGCGATCGTGGTAAAGGGCTCGAAGAAACCGTCGATAGCCGACGAGGGCATGTTCAAGAAGGCCTATGACGATGTGCTGCGGCTGCTGAAGGCGTCGCCCGTGGTCATGGGCGAACTGGGCCTTGCCGAGTACGGCACCGCGGCGCTCGTGGATATCGTGGACGAGCGCAGGATGACGCCGACCGAGAACTTCCGGAAGACCTATTTCCCTGCTGCCCATGCCTATTCCGGCCCGAGCCTCAGGAAGCTCTACGGTTCGAAAAAAGAAGGCTGCGCCATCTGTCCGATCCAGTGCAAGAAGGTCACGTCCTGCGGCAGGCCCATGCCTGAGTTCGAGACCCTGTCGCACTTCGGCGCCTTGAACGGAAATGACGATCCCGAGTCCATTGTGAAGGCAAACCTGCTGTGCAACAATCTGGGA
Organism: Nitrospirota bacterium; assembly: GCA_029858565.1. Lineage (GTDB taxonomy): Bacteria > Nitrospirota > UBA9217 > UBA9217 > UBA9217 > JAKAHZ01. The sequence continues at coordinate 41,483 of JAOUEV010000002.1, forward strand.
CTGGACACCATATCGACAGCATCGACCATTGCCGCCTACGGCGAGTCCCGGGGCAGGTTCCTGGGCCCTGACGAGATCCTGGAGATGGTCAGGAAGATCGCTTATCGCGAGGGCGACGGGGACAAACTTGCGGAAGGTTCGAAGCGTTACTGCGAGTCCATATCCCACCCGGAATTTTCCATGACCGTGAAGGGCCTGGAGCTTCCTGCGTACGATCCTCGCGGCTCCTACGGCATGGCCCTGGCCTATGGCACCTCGAACCGCGGGGCCTGCCATTTGCGTGCCTATCCCATCAGTCAGGAGATCCTGCGAAAGCCTGTTGCGACCGACCGGTTCAGCTTCGACGGCAAGGCCCGGCTGATCAAGGTCTGCGAGGACACGAACGCGGTCATTGATTCGCTCGCGGTCTGCAAATTCGCCTTCCTTGGCGCGTCGGTCGAGGAATACGCGCAGCTGCTTGCTGCTGCCACGGGCAGGGAATACACCGGCCAGGAGCTTCTCAAGATCGGCGAACGCATTATCGAGCGCGAGCGGCAGTATAACAGTATGAACGGGTTCTCGGAAAAGGACGATCTTCTTCCGGAGCGGTTCTTCACTGATGCGGGGAGCTCGGGCGAAGGCATCGATGTCCCGGCGATCGATAAGAAGCGTTATCAGGAGGAGATGGAGAAGTATTATAGGATCAGAAGGCAGTAGCCAGTAGCCGGTAGCCAGAACACCTGGAAGCCAGAGGCTTCAGCCTGCGGGGTTCATGACCCCCACGTGGTGGTCCACTTGAGAAAGAGCAGGACCCAGGGCGTAAGATGCAGGAACAGGTCGAACCAGTCGATGGGCCGCTTGAGCGTGCCGTTCTTGAGCATCACCAGCTTTTCCCAGAGATGGGGCGGGGCAAAGGGCGCGAGGCCGAGGGTCAGACAGAGGAACACGAACATGGCCCAGGGTTGTTCCGCAATGTAGTGCATGATGGCCTCCGTTAAGCTATTATACCGCGCCGGCGGAAAACCGGGAAAGGAAAAACCTGTTCGCGCGAGACGATCTTGACTTGAGGGTTCACAGTATGAGCGAAAATACCGAAAAAGCACTTGCCACATTTCTCGACGGTTTCTCCTGAGCACAGGCGATCCTGTCCGTGTACGGGGAGCGGTCCGGTCTGGACCGTGAAACAGCATTGCGCATTGCCGGAGCTTTCGGCGCCGGACTGGCCAGGACCGGACAGACCTGCGGGGCAGTCACCGGTGCGCTTATGGTCATCGGGCTGCATCACGCCAAATTGAAGAAAGGCGATGACGACGGCCGCGAGCGCGCCTATGCTCTTGCCCAGGAGTTCATGGACGCGTTCAAGGCACGGAACCGGTCGCTGGTCTGCAACGAGCTTCTGGGCGTTGATGTGAGCATGGTCGAGGGAATGAAGGCGGTCCGCGAAAAGGACCTGTTCAGGACGGTCTGTCCCAAATTCGTCAGGGACGCAGGGGAAGTGCTGGAAGAGCTTGTCTGATCGTTGCGGCCTTACCCCCCGTTTTTTGAAAGCCTTTCAAAATCTTTGCCCAATTCACTCCAGTCCTGTTCCTGCAGGTTCATGATCCGTTCCTTGATGCGTTTTACCGCTTTGGCAACATCCTTTTCTTTTTCCAGTTCATAGAACGAACGAACCGCGGCAAAGGCCCGGTCAGTATAGTCCGGTATCGGCACCAGCACGTCGTCACGCCGGGAATAATAGGGGTCTTCACCGGGCGCGCAGGCCGCGGCGAAGACATTATATTGCCGGCAGGCAATAGGCCTGACCGCATGGACCGAGCAGGCGCGGTCCACCAGGAAGGGGCAGGGGTCGTTCCTGCGATGGTCACTGCATCGGCGGAGCACAGTTGAGCGCGCGGCTTTGTCAAGCTTCTCGAATATATACCACCGCAGTCCGGGCAGCTCATGGGGGTAGAGCGGAATATCTGGCTGATGGCAGCAGACATCGCAGCCCGGTGAACAAGCGAGTTTTTGCTTTCGCTTTTTCTCCCGGTCCCGGACAGCCACAGCGACACCTGTGTCAATGATGGCATAGCTGTCGAGCAGGGCCGGCAGCCATGAAAGGCGCTGTTCGTCCCCGGGGAAGTGCTGCCTCCGGGAGAGGCCGGATGATGATTTGCCGGAAGGTGTTTTCATAGGACAGTGTTTGAGCTTGCTTGCTCGCTCCTGAACAATAACATGGCTGTTTGAAAAAGACAACGGGGTGAAACTTTTGATGTATGATCGGGGCAGATATGGTCAGCAGTGCAACGCCGTATTGCTCCTCCTAACCGTTGAGAGACAGAAAAACCCTTCAAAAGCTCTCAGGCCGGAGTGGGTTGCGCAGCGGTGCTATACTTAAAATAACAGGAGGCGAATATGATGGAATTGATCCTTGGTATAGGAGTAGGCGCCTTTGTCATCTATTCGGGATTCAATATCGCCTATCTCGTCAGCATGAGGAGGACGAGCGAACGATTGGGCGAGCTCGTACGGAATTCCGAGGGAAACTTGAACAGGACCCTGGAGGGGCTTGCGAGCACGCTGGAGAATCTGCGCACGATCAGCGGCAATGTCAGCGACGTGACTGAGGATGTCCGGCAGATATCGCAGACCGTCGCGAATGTGGAGCGGGTCATGCGTGAGTCTCTTGTTCAGATGCAGGAACGCTTCGGTGACGCAGCCGAGGCGAATATTGCCGGACTGAGGGCCGGCATCACCACGGGAGTGGCAGCACTGGTAAGGAATCTCCAGGAAGAAAGGAGGGATGATCATGAAAGAGGAACTGGTAAAACGTGAACGCTCGATCTGGGTCCCCTTCCTCATCGGCAGTGCGGTAGGGGCGGGCGTGGCGCTGCTGCTTGCGCCCAAGTCCGGGAAGGAGCTCCGCAAGGATATCAAGGACATCGCGGGCTCGACCCGGGACAGGATCTCGACGACCGTTGAAAAGGGCAGGGAAATATATGATGAGAGCCTGACCGCGGTCAAGGATGCAGTCGAAGCAGGGAAGATGGCATACATTCAGGAGCGGGAGAAACATCTGAAAGCCGCATGAATGATGCTGAGAGCGCGTTGGGCAGCGAGCGACGCGCTCTTTCTGTGTCCCGGCACCGGTCAGGCACCGGGCCATCCTAGATCCGCAGCAGCGTTGGATCGGTGTGGGGGATGAACACGGCTCCCCGGAACTCCTTCATGAACTCCGGGTCATCATGCATGTGCTTGTAGGTGATCCGCTCGATGAGAGCGCTGGCGCGTTCGGCCAGCGACGCGTCCTCGAGCAGCATGCGGCAGCCTGCGAGGGATGTGTTGCCCAGTGCCTGCACCTGTTCAGCGGGCCAGGCGGGAACCATGCCGATCGCGGCCGCTTTTTTGACATTGATGCCGGTCCCGAGCGCGCCGGAAACGTATACCCGCGCAATATGGCCGAAGGATACGCCGACGGAGCGCGTGAGCGTCAGGAGCAGTGTGAACATGGCTGCCTTGGACCGCAGGAAGTTCTGTATCTCCCCCTGAGTGATCTTGAGCGGGCTTCCGCCGCCGCAGGACAGGGTCAAGGTCCGCTCGCCATCCGCCACGGATACCTGCTCGCCGTCCCGCAGAACGCCGGTCTGATCGATCATGCCTGCCTGGTACAATTCGTAAACAAGACTGATCATGCCCGAACCGCAGATGCCTTCCGGTTCCGCATTGTCAAAGGTACTGCAGGTGACCGCTCCTCCGGAGATCGTCAGGTCGTAGATGATGCCCGTTGTCGCCCGTTTCCCGATCCGCGATATCCCTTCCTCCAGCGCCGGTCCGGCGGCTCCCGCGCCGACGATCATCCAGTCACTGTTCCCGATCACGATCTCGGCGTTGGTGCCTACGTCGACGAGCAGTTGTATGTCCGTTGAGCGGTCCATGTCCGCCGCGATGATGCCTGCGGTGATGTCCCCGCCCACGTAGCTTCCGGCGTTCGGAAAAGCGTAGATAACGCCTTCCGGGCAGATCCTGATCCCGAGGTTAGAGGCGGTCCGGAAGCCCGGATCACGCACCACCGGGGTGAATGGGGCGACCGGTATCGTGGCCACATCGAGCCCGAGGAAAAAATGGGTCATGATCGTGTTGCCCCCAACGACCAGCGCGTGTATGTCCTCGGTGTTGATCCCGGCCATGCGGCAGAGGCCGGAGACCAGTTCATTGACGCCGTTCTTCAGGACACGGTAGACCTCTTCGCCGTTCCCGGTCATGGTGTGGTGGAGCCGGGTAAGGACATCGCTTCCAAAATCTATCTGGGGATTCTCGACGGTTCTCGCTGCCACGTCCTTTGCCGCGAGGTTGTCATAGAGAAGACCCGCGAGGTTCGTGGTGCCGATATCGAGCGCCACGGAATAGGAGCGCTCCCGGCCGATGTCGATCAGCCGCGGGACCCCGAATGCGCTGCTGATGATGCAGGAGAACGGCCGCCCGCGCTTTATGACCGCGGCCGACTTCCGCAGGACCGCAAGGGGTATGTGCAGACCGGGGAGTCCCAGGCTTTCCCGCAGCCGCTGGTCATGGGCACGGCGGTCGGAATCCGTGGCCCGGGGAAGCGAGATCGATTGGGAATATATAAGGGGCTGCGTAGGCATAGGTCTCTGCGGTAGTGAACAATACCATGGGCAGGTCGGAATGGCAAGGAGATGAGACGGGGACTCTAGTCTTTAAAGCAGAAAGGGTCCTTTTCGGAGAAAATATCAAGACCGCTGCTTTTGGCTACGGCAAGGCAGCCCCCGCAGGCGATGCGGACGTCGCATCCACTGCAGGACGAAGGTCCGAGACGGTATCTCTGTGCAGCATCGGAGTCATAGATCTCGCCGAGTGTTCGTTCGCGGATGTTCCCGATCGGTGACGGCAGCTTCCTGCAGGCATGCACCTCGCCGTCGGCAAGAAGGGTCACGAAGTTAAAGGCCGCTCCGCAGCCGTAGCCCGTGCATCCGCCAAAGAGGTCCATTCCCCGTTCGCGCAGGAGGACATTGATCAGGTTGTCCTTTGTGCCCATGACCGGATTGGTCTCCGCCGCGGTGAGGTACTCTTCCAGGAAGCGGCGGTACCCGTTCCGTTCCGTCATGGCCAGGTTCGCGCCTTCTCCAAAGAGCGCCAGCCGGTTGAAATGGAAGGCATCGGTCCGGTCCCGGAGCGCCTCGGCAAGCGGGAGGACCTGGTCCCGGTTCCCGCTGGTGAGCGTCAGCATGACCATGGAGGAGACCTTGAGCTCCTTCAGGAGATCGAGAAAATCCATGATGCGGTCGAAGTGGCCTGCGCCGCGGATGCCGTCATTGTGTTCCCGCAGCCCTTCGAGGCTCACCTGGAAGAACGAAGGCATGGCGATCGACAGGATCTCCTCAAGGCGCCGGCGGGGCGCGGGATTGCCCAGTATGGCCAGTCCGAAGTTGCGGTCCGCGGCGGCCCGGTAGATCTCCAGAAAATTCGGATGGAGAAGGGGATTGCCGCCGGTGAAGGAGACCGCGCCCTGAACATTCCGTGACCTGCAGAAGGCCCGCAGATCATCGAGCACCCGCAGCGCGTTGTCGAGCGCGAGCGGAGAGCGGTCGCTCCGGTCGTAGCAATGCTTGCAGTGGAGATCGCAGACCTGGGTGATGTGCCACTGGAGCGTGAACGACGGCGTGGACAGGAACTCGGCGTCACCGTCCCTCCGGCTGGTGAACACCGAGGGGTCTCTCCGGAGCAGTGACTGCGGGGCCAGGACAAAGCCCTGCCGAACGGCCCGCTCGATCGCTCCGTCAACAGCGCCGATCGGAAGGCCCCCTTCGGCGGCGACCGCCTCGGACGGGATCTCCTCAAGGACCATCTTAAGCACCAGCAGGTCCTCGTTCGTTGCCTGCCGGGCCCGCGGTCTGCCGGAGCGGGGATCGAACCAGAGCAGCAGCCGTTCCGGGGTCTCTTCAGGAGAAGCCGCGGCGCTCTCCGGGTTGGGTTCGAGAAAGCCGGCAAGACCGGACCAGCCCAGGCTGGGAACAGCCACCGTGGGATTGGCAGTGAGCCGGTCAACGTTGACCGGGATGCTGTCCGCCCGCTCGCTCAGGAGCGCATAGGCCCGTTCAAGCCGGATGAGCTCCGCAAGGTAGTCAGGGTCGGCGCCGGAGCCGGAGTCCCTGACAGCGGACAGGAGGGCATCGGGATCAGCGCTGCCCGCGCAGCGGTTGAGGGCCTGTTTCCATCTCGCGGGGCCGATGATGCGCTGTGTGGCGGCGTAGGCGGTCGGGCCCATGTGTTTGTTCGGGGTCATAGGGTCCTGAAAATTATAATCCCGGGCAGGATATTTGTCCATGCCCGGGATCATCAAAAGGGTGCTCTGTTACGTGTCTGGTGGTGTCTTCTGCTCGTTTGATAGTGCGACCGCACTATTTCTTGGTGCCGCCTCAGCTGCCGCCGGGCGCCTTTTCGCCGCCTCAGCCGCTCTTGGCAGGGGCATGCTGAGCGTCACCTTTTTTACCGCCTCAACCTGAAGCGCAGCCGCCAGCCATGAGGCTGGTGCCCGCCAGGAGACCGGCAACGCCGAGCCCCGCCAGGAACTTTTTCAGATCCTGTGCGTCCATAGGACACCTCCTTTCCCCTAGGGTGCTGAATCTACCTGCCCCGATGTGCAGGATGCTCGATAGAAAAAGGATATCAGCATGCGCCTGCGGAGTCAAGGAAGGTATTTCCCGACGGCCCCGCTCCCGCGGATCGCGGCGATGAGGTATAATGAAGACATGAAAACTCTTATAACCATAGGAATGCTCGGGCTTGCGCTGGGAGGTATGACCATGGCTTTCGCTGATGACAGGACCAAGGCCGCAGGCGCTCCTGCGGTGAAGCTTGAAAAAGCGACCGTTGCGGGCGGATGCTTCTGGTGCATGGAGCCGCCGTTCGACAAGTTGAAAGGCGTGATATCGACCACCTCGGGATACACGGGTGGCAGCACAAAGGACCCGAAGTATGAGGAAGTGTCAGCGGGAATGACAGGCCATGCCGAAGCAGTGGAGATCCTGTTCGATCCCGGCCGGATAACCTACGGGGAGATCCTCGATGTGTTCTGGCGGAACATCGATCCGACGGTGAAGAACCGTCAGTTCGTGGATTCGGGAAGCCAGTACCGGACCGCCATCTTCTATCACAATGAAGAACAGCGGCGGATCGCCGAGGACTCGAAAAAACAGCTGGCAGCATCGGAAAAATTCCAGGGGAAGACCATTGTAACGGAGATCGTTCCCGCGGGCACTTTCTATCCTGCCGAGGAATATCACCAGGACTATTACAAAAAGAGTCCGACGCGATACAAGTTCTATCGCTTTAATTCCGGCCGCGATCTGTACCTTGACAGGATCTGGGGCAAGGACCGCGAAAAGTGAGTCCGGCAGGAACGGGTGGCATCGTCTTGACGAAGAGGTCCGCAGTTCACTATACTTCTTCCATCATGGGAAAACGGTTGGCGATCGTTCTTGCCCTCGTAGGGATACTGCCCGCTCTTGTTGGCGACGCTATTGCTGCGGCCGACGACCGGAGGGTGGATGACATGTTCTGCGAGGGCAGTATGAGACTCTCTCTGCTCCTGGGGGGTGGACGGGCCTTTGACCAGGATTACCGTGTATACGGTATAGGCGTTGGATATTATTTCATCGACGGGCTGGAGGCGGGCCTTGAGGCCGAGACCTGGCAGGGCGCTCACCCGGGGATCAGGCGGGTCAGTCCTCAGGCCATGTACGTATTCCCCCTCGGTTCCCAGGTACGACCGTATCTTGGCGCATTCTATCGAAGAACATTTGTCCAGGACTACAAGAACCTCAGCGACGCCGGCGGCAGGGCAGGGATTCTGTTCCCTGTGGGCAGGTCTGCGTACCTGGGAGTGGGGGGTGTATACGAACAGCACATTGCCTGCGACCGTATTGTGTATGAATCCTGTTCAGAATCCTATCCCGAACTCACTATAGCCATTATCTTTTAAGCAGTTCCGCTTGCCGCAGTTCAAATTATCATGATAAAACAAAGCGCTTCACGGTTTTATCCATGAGCACTCCTGCTCCAAGGCCCTGAAGGTTCAGTCCAGAACACCGGGTTGTCTCATGGGGATAAATAGTAGTAGCGTACATGCAGTTTAAAGGTGTATAATATTAGTTCTAAGGGCTGTAACATAGTAATTTCAATGAGTTCTAAAAACAGCCTCTTGAGCAGTTCCAGCGGGTGCAATATTAATCCGAAATGTTTTCATGTAGTTACAAGGAGGGCCTATGCAGGAGACCTATTCGGCAGGTTCGTCAATCGTTTCCCAGTGCACAAAATGCAAGATCAGCCTCGACCATACGGTCGTTGCCATGGCCGGTGAAGTGGTCGCCAAGGTCAAATGCAGGACCTGCGGCAGTACGCATAAATTCCGTGATCCAGCAGCGGTCAAAAAGCCGCGTGTGAGCCGCAAGAAGTCAACCGAACCGCCCGCCTCAGCGCTGTGGCAGGCATGCCTTGCCCAAGCCCGGGGTAAAGAGCTGGTCTATGCCATGACCGGACGGTACCGCGTGGGCGACATCCTCATCCACGACAAGTTCGGCAAGGGCGTGGTCCGGAAACTGGCCATGAACAAATGCCACGTGGTGTTCGAGGACAAGGAACGACTCATGGCGTCTGCGAACTGATCGGGAAACGATCCCGGACATTCTCTGTTCATCCAATTTAAAAAGCCTGATCTCATGATCGGGCTTTTTTATTATTCGCGGTCATCTCGATAAGGCCGGATCATCATGCTGCTCTACGTTGCCACCATCTGTCTAAGCGCGTTCCTGCTGTTCCAGGTCCAGCTGATGTCCTATTTCGCCAGGACCCTGCGCAGGAATGTTCGTGTCCGTTCCTGGCCCGGAGACGTGAAGATGCTCTCGGGTGGACCTTGCTCAACGATCTCCCCTTTGTCAAAGACAACGACCTCGTGCGCGATTTCCCGTGCAAAGCCCATCTCATGGGTTGAAATGAGCGTTGTCATCCCTTCCTGGTACACCAGGTCCCTGATCACCGCCAGCACATCCCCCACGGTCTCCGGATCGAGCGACGCCGTCGGCTCGTCAAAGAGCATTGCCTGGGGACGCATGGCCAGAGCCCGGGCAATGGCAACGCGCTGCTGTTCCCCGCCCGAGAGCGTTGCCGGCCGTGCCAGTGCTTTGCTCTCCAGATTGATCCTCCTGAGGAACGACAACGCGTCCTTTTCCGCGGTTCCGCGGTCAATGCCGAGCACCCTCACCGGCGCTTCGACCACGTTCTCCAGCACGGTCATATGCGGGAAAAGATTGAACTGCTGAAAGACCATCCCGACCTTGAGCCGCACCTGACGTATCGCCTCGGCGTCCTCCCGCGACGGCCGGCTGCGGTTCAGCGAATGGAGCGCGATCTCCGCCACATCGATCTCGCCCTGCTCAAAGTGCTCGAGCCCGTTGATGCACCGGAGAAGCGTGCTCTTGCCGCTGCCCGACGGCCCGATCAGCACGATCACTTCGCCTTTTTTCACCTCAAGGTCGATGCCCTGGAAGAGCTTGTGGTTGCCGAAGGATTTATAGAGGTTTCGGATCTTGATCATAATATCTTATCTACTTCCACATCGTCCTCGCGCGAAGCCACGAAGCCACGAAGAACAGCGTTTAAACTCGATTCTGCCTGGATGTGAATTTGTCATTTGCTTTCCTTCGTGCGCTTCGTGACTTCGTGCGAGAATAGGGTTTGTGAACCTGTTCTGATTGCTTATCTGCAATTTCTATTTGTGTCCCTTGAGCTTTCTTTCCAATCTCCTCGCCATGATCGACAGCGGCCAGCTCATGCCGAAATAGAGCAATGCCACCACCAGCCCCAGCTCGAAGTACCGGAGCGTGGTGGCTGCAAGGATGCTGTAGGTCTTGGTCAGCTCCACCATGGCTATCACCGAAACTATCGAAGAATCCTTAAAGAGCGCGATGAAGTCGTTGGTAACGGCCGGAAGGCTGATGCGGAAGGCCTGCGGCAGGATGATGCGCCGGAGCGCAAGGAGCCGCGGCATGCCGAGCGACAGGGCGGCCTCCATCTGGCCTTTGGGCACTGCCTCGATGCCTCCGCGGTAGACTTCTGCCTCATAGGCCGCGTAGTTCATGCCCAGGCCGATGATGGCTGCCGCGAACGGCGAAAGCACGATCCCGATGTTCGGCAGGCCGTAATAGATAATGAAGAGCTGGATCAGGAGCGGCGTGCCGCGATAGACCTCGATATAAACGGCTGAGGCTGCGCTCAATGCCCCTGGTCCGTACATGCGCAGGAATGCCAGGCAGATGCCGAGGCCTATGGCCAATGCCATGGAAATGATTGACAGGACCACGGTCATTCCCGCGCCTTTGAGCAGGGACGGCAGGAACGTCGAGAGCGGAGCTTCGTCGCTGTCGGTCCTGAGCTTTGACGCGGTGTCTGTGGCAGCAGCGGTCTCGAACAGCTTTGTCTGGGTCTTGTCCCAGAGGTCCCACTTGTCATAGATGTTCTTGAGCTCGCCGGTTCGCAGGAGCTTGTCAATGACCTTGTCGATCGCCTGCTTCAGCTCACGGTCGTCTTTTCTTATCGCGATGCCGTAGAACCCTTCGCCCTCAGGCGGGCCGACGTACTTGAGCCGCTTGTCCGGTTTTGCATAATAAGCGGTGATGGGGGTGTCCAGGAATGCCGCGTCTATCCTTCCGAGAGCCAGATCGTCGTAAGGCCAGACAGCTGAGTAGGACTTGAGGGTCACTCCGCCTATCTTCCTGAGCAGGGAATCGGCCATTGCGCCTGCAAGGGTGCCTACGGTCATTCCTTTCAGGTCAGCGATGGAATTGATCCTGGTCTCGTCCTTTCGCACCACCAGCTGGAGCGTATATACATAGTAGGGCCGGGACATGAGCACGCGCTTCTGGCGCTCGGGGATGATCTCCAGCCCGTTCATGGCAATGTCGTAATTGCCCCGCTCAAGGCCAGGCACCAGGCTGTCCCACTCCGTCTGGACCACCTGCGCCCTGACACCGAGCTCCCGGGCGATGGCCTCGGCGATATCAGCCTCGAATCCGAGCAAACGGGAAGGGTCTTTTGGATCAGGGAAAGCCAGCGGCGCGCCGCCGGCAATATCGCAGCCCCAGAGCAGCACGCCGCGCTGCTTGATCGTGTCGAGTGTGGAGGGTGCGGCATTGGCTGATGCCGCGGCCAGCAGGAAGAAGAAAAGGGCCAGGACCGTTCTCAGAAGCCGGGAAGGCATGGAGAACAGTAGCATTGAGCGAAGAGGCTGTCAAGAGCGGACCTTGACAATTACTGCCATATGTATATAATCGGACTTGCTCCATCTATGTCGCTGACATCCTTCCGCTATTCTACTACAACGAAGTACAAGATATACAGGATCGCGAGGTGTTGCATCGATTCGAGGATGATACTTTGGTGCCTGTTCGGGTCGGGTACCGTGATGCTGCGTGACGGGAAATGGCAAAGGCTGCGAAAGGTAAGTGGGATCCAGAGAAGCGTTTATGGTATATCCAATTCGGAAGAATCAATAACACAGAGCTGGCAAAGTTTATCGTATCATAAACCACGCTCTCGGAAAAAGTTTATGATAGCAATAACCGGTTTATGATACAACAGGAACATTCAGCCCGGCTGCGATCAAAGAGGCCACCCGCGATGGAGCGCCACCGATTGACCTGGTTGACGGGGACCAACTTGCGGAGAAACTCAAGGAGCTTGGACTCGGCCTCAAGAAAGAAATGGTAGAAAAAGTCAGCATTGACAAGGATTGGTTTAGGAACCTATAAAAAGTCTTGACGACTCAGCCTGGCCGGTGTATCTTCAATGTAGATACATTGAGGGAGGCTGTGTTATGAAAACACGTGTTCAGAAATGGGGCAATAGTCTTGCTTTGCGCATTCCAAAAGCATTTGCGGACGAAGTCGGTTTGCTGAAAGATTCTTCTGTTGAGGTATCTCTGACGAATGGGAATCTTGTCGTCGTGCCAATTGAAAAACCGGGCGTGACCTTGAAAAAACTATTGGCGCAGATTACCGAAAACAATATTCATCACGAGGTAGACAGCGGACCCGCGGTTGGGAATGAAACATGGTAGATCCCAAATCATATGTCCCCAAGCGGGGTGACGTGGTTTGGATAACTTTAAACCCTCAAGCCGGGCACGAACAGGCGGGGCGAAGACCTGCTGTCGTTCTTTCGCCTCAACCGTACAATGAAAAGGTTGGCCTCGCCCTCCTCTGTCCCATCACAAATCAAATCAAAGGATATCCTTTTGAAGTTGTCATACCCCCCGACCTGAGCGTAACCGGAGCAATTCTTTCCGATCAAGTGAAGAGTTTGGATTGGCGAACACGAAACGCGGAATTGATCGGCGTCTTGCCTCCCAAGACAATATCCGAAGTGCTGCAAAAAATCGGACTACTGCTTACACGGTAGTCCAGCATTCTCATAATACAAAGAATATTTCAACCAGCGGCTCGACGCCAACACGGGCTGCGCCCGTGGGTCAGCCGCGCGTTAAAACTATGAGAGCCAAAATTACAACCATAATCGCAACGAATGAAAGGAAGATGTGGAACGAGATACAGAAAGTATCATCTCTCATGTATGTTGCATCTCCAATCCTGATTTTCAAATCTCGGAATGGAGAGGAACTGCCTGAAAAATGGGAAATTGAGAAGCGATACCAGTTCCGGATTTATGCATTGGGTTTCGTGCCACTTGGTGCTCACGATATTGTCGTGAAAAAAATCGATCCAGATAAAAAAGAATTATTCACGAATGAATCCGGTTTTTTGGCAAAAACGTGGGACCACTTTATTCGGATTGAACACATTGATGCGAATACCATCAGGTATTCCGATGAAATTGAAATAAAAGCTGGCATCCTTACTATATTTATCTGGCTATTTGCACATGTTTTCTATAGGCACCGCCAAAAAAGGTGGAAAGCATTGTTCGTCAATGCGATCTGCCGATCAACTCAAAAATCCTGATCGAACGGCGAGACAGGTAGCTGTATTGCGCTGTCTCAAGGTATTCGGGAGCGATATCCCGGCTGATGACGCTGTAGGTTGCATCGAATTCCAGTGAGTCATGGGCGAGATCGATGAAGTTGAAGGTGTCTTTCATTGGCGAACTATAGGGGAAAGAGGCCGAATCGTCAACAGCGATAAACTAAATTCCCTCTGTTGACAAGTCCCGCTCATTCTGGCTATAATATGGCCAGAATGAGATACGAGATTGTATTATCCCCAGAGGCAAACGAGGATTTAAAACGATTGAACGCTCATGACCGCGCGACAGTGCAGGATTTAATGAAAGTCCATCTGCGCCATGAGCCTGCAAAAATCAGTAAAAGTCGGATAAAAAGGTTGCGCGGCCTGAATCGCCCGCAGTACAGACTGCGCATTGATGAATATCGCATCTTTTATGACGTTAGTGAAGATAGGGTAGAAATACTCGCCATAATCACCAAATCCGCAGCCGCAAAATGGCTTGAAGAAGTAGGAGAATAACGATGAAAAAGATAGCATTGTCTGAGGTGAAGGATGACCTTTCCCGGTATTTACGCGCCGCCGAGAAAGAGGAAATTGTGATCACGCGCCATGGCAAGCCTGCCGGGGTTCTGATAGGATTCGAGTCAGAAGAGGATTGGTTTGACTATCGCTTGGAGAATGACCCCCGTTTTCTGAGTCGGATTCAGCAGGCACGCAATAGTATCAAAGCCGGAAAAGGAATAAAGCTGGAGTAGCCATAGACTCACCGATCCAACCACTTCTTTTGTTTCTTAACCGGAACTCTCCCGCAGCTTTCATCCCTGTTGCATTCCTTCCCGGTCATGGATTATAATCTGTCCGTTTGCAGAGGCCGGACCCTTCCGGCGAGGAGGAGTTGATTTGGCAGCTACCTATACAGCAAAAGACATCACGGTCCTGGAAGGACTGGAGCCGGTCCGCAAGCGGCCGGCAATGTATATCGGGTCCACGGACATCCGCGGGCTGCACCATCTCGTATGGGAAGTGCTCGACAACGCGGTTGACGAAGCATTGAACGGATTCTGCACGGCGATCACGCTGCGCATCGAGAAGGACGGCGGCGTGACCGTGACGGACAACGGCCGCGGCATCCCCGTGGACATCCATCCCAAGACCAAGCGTCCGGCGATCGAGACGATCCTCTGCACGCTCCACGCGGGCGGCAAGTTCGACCACACGGCCTACCGCTCCTCCGGCGGTCTGCACGGCGTGGGCGCGTCGGTGGTGAATGCCCTTGCCGAGGTCTTTATCGCACGGGTATGGCGCGACGGGTACGAGTGGACCCAGGAGTACACCCGCGGCAAGCCGAAGCATAATCTCAAGAAGGGCAAACCCACGAAGTCGCACGGTACGGAGATCTATTTCAAACCCGATACGGAGATCTTCTCCAAGACCCATTTCAACGCCAAGACCATCCTGGACGTGACCGAGAGCAAGGCTTTCCTGAACAAGGGCCTCAAGATCACCATCGAGAACGACCGGGACGGCGAGAAACCGGTCACCTTCAAGTACGACAACGGCATCCAGGACTATATCAAGCGAATTGTTTCTGCCACCACGGTGGTGAATGCCGAGCCTTTCTACTTCGAGAAAGAGGACGACTTCAAGATCGAGTGCGCCATGCACTGGACCCTGGCAACGGACATGGAGATCCATTCCTACGCCAACTCGATCAACACCTCCGACGGCGGCACCCATGAGCTCGCGGTGCGCGCCGGGCTGACCAAGGCGGTGCGGGCCTACGCGGAGCGCAAGAACCTGATCCCCAAGAACATCAAGACCATTGCTCCTGAGGACGTGTACGAAGGCCTCTACGGCATCGTGAGCGTGCTGGTCAAGAATCCCCAGTTCCAGGGCCAGACCAAGGAGAAGCTGAACAATCCCGAGATCTCCTCGCCCATCGAGAACTCGGTCAAGAACGCCTGCGAGGCCTATCTGCTTGCCAACCCGACCATGTCCGACGCGGTGGTGAAGCGTGTGCTGCTGGCCTCAGAGGCGCGCATGGCGTCGCGGGCCGCCAAGGACAGCGTCACCCGGAAGCTGTCGTCGCTCAAGCTGAACCTTCCGGGCAAATTATCCGATTGCTCAACGAACAAGGTGGAGGACTCGGAGCTCTTTATTGTGGAAGGAGACTCCGCAGGCGGGTCCGCAAAGATGGCGCGCGACCGGAAGACCCAGGCGGTGCTGTCCTTGCGCGGCAAGATCCTGAACGTCGAGCACGTGGCGTCGCTTGAGAAGATCCAGTCGAACAACGAGATCAAGAACCTGTTGGCAACCTTCGGGTGCGGGTTGGGGGCCCATTTCGACCTGAACAAGCTCAGGTACAACCGCATCATCCTCATGACCGATGCGGACGTGGACGGCGCCCATATCAGCGTGCTGCTGCTTACCTTTATTTATCGGTACATGCCCGAGCTGATCAACAAGGGCCACGTATTCCTTGCCATGCCGCCGCTCTTCAGGATCGAGGTGGGCAAGGAGGTCATGTATGCCATGGATGACATGGAAAAGGAGAATATCCTGGCCAAGCTGAACAACCGAAAGTACGAGGTCGGTCGTTTCAAGGGACTGGGCGAAATGAATCCCGAGACGCTGAAGGAAACTACCATGAACCCCAAGACCCGCACGCTCATGAAGGTGCAGGTGCTGGACCACAAGGCCACCGGCGACGTGTTCGAGCGGCTCATGGGCAAGGATCCCAAGGCCCGGTTCACCTTTATCCAGGAGCGGGCGGAGTACGCGGAACTGGATATCTAAGTTAAAGCGACACGTTTTAAATGGAAGAGCAAGGGATATTGAAAAGCGGCAGATCACCTGATCTGCCACTTTTTTTTCAGATGCTCTATTGTCGAGGAAGAGGACGGAAAATCATTGTCTGCTTTTTTTCTAGTCCGCCGGTAATAAAGAGTAAGAGAGTTCATTTCTGGGCGTATAATTCATGCAATTTTAAGTTATCCACAGGAAAATATGTTATAACATGCGGTATTATCTACAGCATATCTGGTTAAATTAAGAATGAATATAAATTAAAAAGTGTTAATACTTTGAGGAATATGTGAAAATTACCATATGGTTATGGTTGACAAAGATGGATAAAAGGAGTATTATTTAAGTAATAAAATTACTATATACAATAAATATTGTTTGCGCAGATGGCATTTGCGTAAGGGTGATGTGTTGATAAAACGCACCACCTTTGGTTAATATAGAAAAAACAGTGTTGCAAAGACGTGCAGTCGTTGTTATTCAGAAGAAGGAGGATATTAACAATGAAGAGTTTCTACTTAGTTGTGGCGGCGGCTTTAATGGTTGTGATGGCGGGCGGGGCGTGGGCAACGGATACGTCGGACCTGATCGTGACCGCGAATGTTTCGGATACCTGCACTACAATAACCGACGGAACACCAGTGGCAATCGCGCTGGATCCTATGGCTGGAGGCGCCGTGACCAACGGCGGTGTAGCAGTTCAACCTAACATCAAGTGCACCATGGGATCGACCCATGCGGTCTCTTGCTCATCGTTGAATACAAATAATTTGAAGAACGGCGCCAACCTGATCCCCTATATGTACAACGCAGGTTCTGTGTGCGGAACGAACATAACCGGCAACGGTTCCACTCCAGTCAACCTGACCATGGGTATTGACATTGCCAATGGCGCATATAGCGATTCTCCGGCTGGAGCGTATAGCGACACGATCACGATAACCGTCACCTATTAAGAGCGTTCCTGATGCACAAATGAGGTGATGACCCACTTTAGCGTTCGAGAGTTTCTTTTATGAAAAGATTGCAACAATATACAGCTGTCGCCATCGCGGTAGTAATATTGCTGGGAGGCGGAGCGCAGGCTGCGACCTTGACCCCGGCGGTGACCGCGACCGGAACGGTGCTCGATACCTGTTCGTCTGCCGTGGGCGGCAGCATAACTTTCACGATCGATCCGTCGTTGGCCGGTCCTATAACGGCGGCGACGAATGCCGGCGGGAATACGGCGCCAACGGTCAAGTGCACGAAAAATCAGGTCCACGCCGTAACCTGCGCGTCAGCAACAGGAAACAAATTGACGATCGGCAACGACGGTGTGACGGATCCTATCATCTATACGATCACCGGCTGCCCGGCGGGCATCACCGGGCAGGGCTTCGGGACCGCCACTCCCATCGACTTCGGGCTCTCGGTGGATGCCGCAGCGTATCAGAATGCGCTCGCGGGCGCCCATGTGGATACGATAACGGTCACCATAACGTACTGATCAAAGAGCAGGATGTCAGCCTGCTGGAAGGAACCCGTCGGGGGGGGGCGTTGACGTGAAGAAGGTTCTGATCATAGCAGCCGCGGGGCTTCTTGGAAGCCTGATGGGAAACGCATGGGCGGCAACGCCGTCCGGCTTTTCGTCAACGAACATAACCCTGAGCGCTCAGGTGGATATCGCATGCCAGGAAGCGCAGAAGGGGACGTTCCCTGCCCCGCTCATCATTGACACCCAGTCCGCGGTCGAACAGGTCTTTCCGGCAAGTGTCGATGAAAAGATCGCGTGCACAAGCGGCACCGTATTCACGGTCAGGGTAACGAGCGCGAACGGCAGCGCTGTGAACCAGACCTGCACCTCCAGCGGGGTGAACTCCATGGCTCTGAAATCTCTGGGATCGCCAGCTGATGTGATAGCGTATACGTTCCTGTGTGCCGGCGATACCGATGGGCTCGGTCACTTTACCGGTGCAGGTTTCGGCATACCCAAGGCCATCGGCATGAGCATCAAAGTGGCTTCCGCTGATGCGCAGGCTGCCGTGGCGCACGCAGATTATGCTGACACGGTAACGATGACGATATTCTACTAGGATCGCCGGACCCACCGACAATCTGTGAACACGTGAACGCAGCATTTCGCATTGCATATGGCTGCGTTTTTTATTATACTCTCATTATGCAGAACATCCTGCCGACAGCACGCGTTTCAATTCATCGCGTCGTTCTGCTCCTGCTGGTAATGACGATTGCGCTAGCGACCGAGTGCCGTGCCCTTACGATAACGCCGGCATCCGGGGCACTGTCGCCCGATGCCACCCAGTTTCTTCCCTATACCGCCACGACCACGCTGACAGCGGGCGGCGTACCGGCTACTCCGCCCTATACCTGGTCGGCAACGGGTCTTCCCGCAGGGCTCGTGCTGAGCACCTCGGGCGCGAATAACGAGATCTGCGTGATAACAGGCACTCCGACGGCCTCCGGTACCTTTGCCGCGATCACGATCACGGTGACCGACAGTAAAGCTCCGACCGCGAGGACGGCATCGGGCACGTATACGCTTATCATCAATCCCTCTTGCCGGTTCGCAGGCACCAATACCGGTTCCATCGCATTCGGGAGCGCGGGCAGCATCGATCCGTCGACCTCACCGGGACCCATCATGAACACCGTGACCACGCAGGTCAATTTTCAGTGCGGCGCAGGACTTGGGTATACTGTTGCGGTCACGAACCCTCCCGGCGCTTTGCAAATGACCGGCGCCAATACGATCCCCTTTACCCTGGGAATCGCCTCGGGTACGAGCGCGTCGGACTCGACGCTGATCCCGCTGCTCGGTCCGAGCGCAGCTCCGGTAATCCCTGCATCGACGATCTCCAATTACGAAAACTTCGTGGTGGGGACATCCACCATCGGTCCGCTCACGGTCAACATCAGCTGGGCCGGGGCAGCGCCCGGTTCTCTGAATGCCACGGTGAATGTCGCTCCTGCTACCGTTGCCGATGTCTGCAGTACCCCCGTGAACGGATCGATCACCTTCACCATCAATCCTGTTGCTGCCGGGCCGCTTCTGCCGAATACAACGCTCGACGGCTCGTCTCCCACGGTAAAATGCACCAACGGCCAGAACCATGGGGTGTCTTGTACTTCGGCTCATGGCTACCAGCTGACGATCGGGAACGACGGGGTGACCGATCCCATCGCTTACACGATCACCGGTTGCCCCGCGACGGTTACGGGCAGCGGGTTCCTGACCGCGACGCCGATCAATTTCGGGCTTTCGCTTAACGCGACCGGCGCCGGAGGGTATCAGGATGCGGCGGCGGGGCCGCATGTCGACACGATTACCGTTGAGGTCACCTATTAAGTGGGTCCTTCGCAGACTGCTCTGCTGATTGCGCGCACGAGCAGGAATTTAATGAGCGGAACATTGCTTAAAGGAGTATGCCGCATGAGCACTCAGGCACAGGAACGAAGAACGATTTCCGCAGGACGCAAAGGTTCCTCCGCAGCGCAATGGGCGGTATCGGCAAGCATGGCGCCTTTCGCATTTCCTGCGCCGATACGTCAGATTGCGCTGCTGATGGTCCTCCTGTTCCTTTCCGTTCATACGGATTATGCGCGTGCTGCAGATTTTCAGATACAGCCGACGATGCTCGAACTGGGCGGCGGTGTTAAGAGCGGCGCGTTTTCCGTGATCAACAACGGCGATGAAAGCATCAATTTTCAGATTTCCGTCAAGGCCTGGAATCAAGATGTGAACGGCAAGGATGTATACGAGGATACGAAGGACATCATCTTCTTCCCGAAGATCATGACCACGGGTCCCCATGAACAACGGGCAATTCGGATCGGATATAAGGCGCCCCTGTCGGTGAACGAGAAGACCTACCGGCTCTTTGTCGAAGAGATTCCGTCCCCTAAAAAAGAGGCGGACTCGAATGCCAAGAGCAAGATCAGTGCCGGTATCACAATTGCATTCCGATTCGCAACGCCTATCTTCGTAAAGCCGCTCAAACCGCAGGAGTCGGCGGTCGTCGAAAAGCTGGACATGACCCGGGGTGTGGTCAAGGCGATGATCAGGAATACGGGAAACGTTCATATCAAGCTGTCCAGTGTGCTGCTGCGGGGAAAGACAGCGGACGGAACCGTGCTGTTCTCAAAGGAAATAGCCGGCTGGTACATTCTGCAGGGCCTGTCGCTGCCCTATGAGGCGGCCATCCCGCTGGTAAACTGCACGGACTTGGCAACGATCGAGGTGAGTGCCAAGCCCGAGAACCTTGCGATCAACAGGACTCTGAATGTCCAGAAAGATATGTGCGCAAAATAACCGAGGTGTGCAGCTCCGGGCGTGTCGGGCACGGACCCCCCGGGGCATCTTGCTAGGCCTCCTGTCCTGTTCCGGCATTCTCCTGAGTGTTTTGTTCCTCGCTGTTCCTCTGGCAGGGGCCGGAGAAATACCTGCGGCAATGACCGGAACGGATCGGGCTTTGACCGGCAGTGGCGCCCTTCCTGACGGGAAAATAACCACCCCTGTCGTTATCAGCGTGATCGTCAATACGGTGCCAAAAGGCGATCTGTTCGCGGAATTGGACGATGAAGGAAAGGTATTCCTGCGAGCGGACGATTTCCGGGCACTGAACCTGAAGTTCAGCGACGCCCGTATCGTGCTGATCCATGGCGAGCAATACCTTCCTGCCGATGCGGTCCTCGAGGCCACGCCCGCATTCGACGACAAGAAACTTATCCTCTCGTTCATCGGCAAAACCACGGAAGCGCACAGAACCACTGCCGAGATCTTTCAGCTCCATGCCAAGCCGCAGAGTGTCTATTATCCCCGCGAAACGAGCGCATTTCTCAATTACGGCCTGACCTACGGAGAAACAAATCCGTTCGGATACACCTCCTTTTCGGCGACCAGCAAGGTCGGGGCGAGGACCGGGGATACGTTCTTTGTTTCCGATTCGCTCTATTCGAAGACCGAGGTGGACCAGAAGTTCGTTCGTCTCCACAGCAGCGTCACCTACGAACACCGCAATGACCTCCAGTGGCTTACGATGGGAGACCAGTTCGCGAGGTCCGGCGAACTTGGCAGCTCCGTGAACCTGGGCGGGATCGGATTTTCCAAGGTCTACAAGATCGACCCCTATTTTATCACCCAGCCGGTATTTGGTCTTCAGGGATCAGTCATCTATCCTACCCAGGCAGAGATATATCTGGACGGCATCCTGGTGGGCCGGCAGCAGATCGCGCCTGGAACGTTCGATCTGAAGAACATCTACTCCTACACCGGAAGCCACCAGGTCGAGGTCGTGCTCAAGGACCCTTTTGGCAAGGAACAGCGGATCACCTCTCCGGTATACTTCAACACGTTCATGCTCCGCCAGGGACTGCACGAATACAGTTACAATATCGGCTATGTGCGGGAACAATATGGTATGGAGAGCAACGAATACGGCGAGCCTGCGTTCATAGCGTTCCACCGATACGGTGTCACGAACGCCCTGAACATC
Organism: Nitrospirota bacterium; assembly: GCA_029858565.1. Lineage (GTDB taxonomy): Bacteria > Nitrospirota > UBA9217 > UBA9217 > UBA9217 > JAKAHZ01. Next base: position 62,775 of record JAOUEV010000002.1, read on the forward strand.
GGCGCGCAGGCGGAAGGATCCAATGGGGTCTATAACGGCGGCATCTCCACCTCGTTCCTCCTTTCCCGGATCGGAGCCTTCTCGCTGTCGTACGCGGCAAGCACCGCGAGCGGGGAAAAAGGATCGGCAGCCTCATTCCAGCATACCTACCAGTTCGGGACCTTCAGCACGAACCTGCGGGCACGCAGCTTCTCGCGGAACTACGCTACCGTCGCCGCTCCTGCAAGCACCGCACAGGAACAGACGAAACAGGAATCCGGCGCCGGGGCCGGTTTCCTGCTGCTGCCTGTCGGAAGCATCTCTCTGAACTACTCCGAACGGGAGAGCTATAGCGGCGACACAACACGGATTCTCTCCGCGCATTACAGCAGGACGCTTACCAGGATGGTAAGCTTGTTCGCCACGGCATCGGAGACACGGCAGGCGGAGCGGGTAAGGAGCTTTTTTGTCGGACTCAATTTCAACTTCGACAATCACCTGTATGGCGCGACCCAGTACACCAAGACGGGCGACATGAACATGCAGACGGCCCAGATACAAAAGGATGTCCCGGTCGGGGAGGGGTTCGGCTATCGTGCGACAGCGAGCCGGACCGAGGTCAATGGGATGACGTCGAATTCACTAAATCCTCATGCGCAGTATAACGGGCCGTACGGCATCTATTCCGTTGATGTGAATGCGCAGCGCTCTGCAGGGGGATCTCAGCAGATATACTCCGTGACCGCCGCAGGCGCACTGGTATATGCCGGAGGATTCTCCGGATTGTCCCGTCCGGTAAGTGACAGCTTCAGTATTGTTATGCTGGATAATGTGGCGGGTGCGACCGTGCTGAACAACAGCCAGGAGATCGGGACAACGGATGCTTCGGGCAAGGTAATCGTTCCGACAATTACCTCCTATGGCCAGAATATGATCACCGCGGATGTGCGGAACCTGCCTATGGAATACAGCATCTCGGGCATGAACAGGGCGCTATCCCCATCTCTCTGGAGCGGATCCTGTCTCGCTTTTGAGGCGGTCAAGATGCAGGCGGTCACCGGAAACCTTTTTGCTGTGAAGGACAGCCGAAGAACACCAATGGAATATGTTGAGATATCGATCAACGCCGCGGGAAGAACACTGACCTTCCCGACCGGCAAGAACGGTGAATTCTACATCGAGAATACCATTCCCAAGGATATGGCTGCGGGGGACGATCAGCAGAGCTGTTCGGCAATTGCCGAGCGGAAAAAGACCGGAGGACGGGTCATCACGCCGGGTGTTTATCCTGCCTCGATCGACCTGGACGGCAGCGCATGCCTGTTTCAGATCACGTTCCCCGATACGGCCGATGTTATTACCGAACTGGGCGAGATCCAGTGTGAATTGAAGAAGGATATCCCTCAGGCTGTTCCTGAACCTCAGGCGGTGCAAATGCCCGCGCTTGTGGCCGTTGCACCGCCTGCGCACCAGTCTGCGTTGCAGGCTCCTTTCCGCGAGGTCACCGTGGGAATCCGGTTCGACCGCACCGGGAACCTGGAGCGTCAGCAGGATCGCAGAGCGCTCGCGGCCCTTGCCAAGGAGCTGGAAAAGAATCCGACGCTTGCCGTTGCGATAGAAGTGCACGGCGACCGGCAGGGAACGGAGCGGGACCAGCAGCGCACGGGAGCACGGGCAGCAGATCAGATCCGACGAGCGCTGATCCAGGCCGGCGTGCGCTCTGAGCGGATCGGGGCCGTCGAGAACCGGGGAAGGTCGAAGATGCTGTGCTCCGAGGAAACGGCGGAGTGCGATCGCATGAACCGCCGGGCGGTCATCCGGCTGGTGGGTGAAAGTTCTGCGCGGTGACCGTGCGGGCATTGATGCAGGAGCGGGAGATCTGATCATGAAAAGAGCATTCTGGTACGCGATCTTGCATTTGACGCTGGCAGTCACGGTTGTCATGCCAGCGGCGGCTGCGCCGAAGCAGGCCCCCGCTCGGCCCGTAAAGACGAAACGCCTGGTCAAGGCGAATAAGACTGTCACCCCTCTCTTGAATGTGCAGGGATTCCGCCCCGGGATGAGGATGGCGGAGGTCCGGCAACTGCTCCGGAAAAAAGGGGTGAGCGAGTACACAACCGCGTACGCTGATCTGTTCGTCTACAGTCCGGCTCCGAACACCGAGATGCGGCTCCGGTTTACCTGCGGCGCCAAAGGCTGGGTGCTGGGGTCGGGCGAACTGGAAACGGTCTTCTCCCGGGAAGAATCTGCGATCGCCGTTCCACGCTACCGGGACATGCTGCTCGCGAAATACGGGACGCCGGTGCTCCCGTCCCCATCCCCGGACCGCATCGACCTCTGCTGGGGCGCGTGTCTTTCCGGCGCGAAAGGCGTCAGGGCCGTTGCCGCGACATCCGATGCTCCGGACGGGCTCGTGCGTCTTCGGCTGACCGTCGAGAACGCTGCGCTGGTGCAATCGTGCCAGGGCGATCGCGAGCGGAAGATCGGCCGTTGGCTCTCCCGGTGGACCCGGGATATCGCCAAGTTCCAGCTCGGGATGAGCCTGCGGGAGGCGTCCAAACTCTATCAGAAGCGTTATGGCGATCCGCTGCTCGTGGCGCGGGAAAAGGATGAAAGCGGCGGCAGGAAGGTCGTGACGATCCTGGCGACGAACGAACACGATTTCTTCGCAGGCCTGGACGCCGACTCGCTCCTGTTCGAGGGAAAGGGGCCGGGACGCATTCACCTCAAATTCACCGGCAGCGAGGCGGAGTTCGCAACAGGGCTGAACCAGCGTCTCTTCGCGGCGTCCTTTACAACGACCGATTTCACGGACGAGCACCGGTTCTCCGATCTGGACGCGAAACTGGACATCTTCATCAAAGCCTACGGAAAGCCCTCCGACGTCATTCGCCTGACCGGGCTTATTACGGCCACGTGGCAGGGCGGCGGGAAACAGCGCACCCTCTCGATCGCCGACTCCGGCATGATCAGCATCGAGCAGTTCGACGGGGTCCTGCTGGAGACCTACCGGGACGCGGCGGTCCAGCGGCAACAGGGCGATGCGGGCACGAAGTTCGACCGGAACATCTTCTAGAACACCACTTCCCTGCTTGTTGTCCACGATCCGCAAATCCTCTCCTTTTTTGCGATTGACACTCATTTCCGCTATCTGGTATAGTAAAAACCTATTTATTTTTCAGGGAGTTTTATGATCCGTCCTACGCTCGAAGAGTTCAAAGACAAGGCGAAAAAAGGGAATCTCATTCCCGTGTACCGCGAGATCCTGGCGGACATGGAGACGCCGGTGTCGGCGTTCCGGAAGATCGACGACGGCAGGTATTCCTTTCTGCTCGAATCGGTCGAAGGCGGCGAGAAATGGGCGCGCTATTCCTTTCTTGGCAGCAGGCCTGAGGTGGTGGTGCAGAGCCGGGACCGGCGGATCGAGATCCTCCGGCGGGGGAGGAAAGAGACCCGGACCTTTGAGAACGATCCCCTTGAGGCGATAAAGGACATCATGGCTGAATACCGGCCGGTACCCGATCCCGCTCTTCCGCGTTTCTACGGCGGCGGCGTGGGGTTCATCGGGTTCGACGTGGTCCGGTTCTTCGAATCCATGCCCGAGCGCAAGAAGCCGGGCCTTGATATCCCCGATGTGCTGTTCATGGTCACCGACACACTGGTGATCTTCGACAATGCGACCCACCGGATCAAGGTCCTGTCGAACGCCCATGTGAACGGCGGGTCCGTGACAGCGGCGTACAAGGACGCGGTCAAGAAGATCGACGGGATCGTGAAAAAGTTAAAGAGCAGGGGCCGGGGGCCGGTAGCCGGTGGCCGGGGAAAGAAATCAAAAAGCGGCCAGCTTAAATCCAACTTTACGCAGGCGAAGTACGAGCAGGCGGTGCTGAAGGCCAAGGAGTACATCAAGGCAGGCGACATCTTCCAGGTCGTGCCGTCGCAGCGGTTCGAGCGCAAGGTCACGGCCGAGCCTTTTGAGATATACCGCGCGCTGCGGCTGATCAATCCATCACCCTACATGTACTACCTGCGCTGCGGTGACACAACGGTGGTCGGCGCCTCGCCCGAGGTGATGGTGCGGCTCGAAGGCGAACGCATCGAGCTCCGTCCGATCGCGGGCACGCGGAAGCGCGGGGCGACCGAGGACGAGGACCTGGCATTGGAGCGGGAACTCCTGGCTGATCCCAAGGAGCGGGCCGAGCACATCATGCTTGTCGATCTGGGCAGGAACGATGTCGGTCGGGTGAGCACGGCCGGCAGCGTTCATGTGTCCGAGCTCATGGTGATCGAACGGTATTCCCACGTCATGCACATCGTCTCGAACGTGCGCGGAACGATCGCGCCGGGCAGGGATGCCTATGACGTGGTCCGGGCGTGCTTCCCGGCCGGCACGGTCTCGGGCGCTCCCAAGATCAGGGCCATGCAGATCATTGACGAGCTGGAGCCCACGCGGCGCGGCCCCTATGCCGGCGCGGTCGGATACTTCGGGTTCTCCGGCAGCATGGACACCTGCATCACGATCCGCACCCTGGTGATCAAGGATAAGACAGCCTACATCCAGGCAGGCGGCGGCGTTGTTGCGGACAGCGTTCCCGCGCTTGAATACCAGGAAACGGTAAACAAGGCCAAGGCCATGATGCGGGCCGTGGAGATGGCGGAAGAGGGATTGGATTAATGTTATTAATGATCGACAATTACGATTCCTTCACCTACAACCTGGTCCAGTACCTGGGCGAACTGGGGCAGGACCTGAAGGTGTTCCGGAACGACAAGCTGGCCATCGCCGAGATCGAGGCCATGCGTCCCGAACGGATCGTGATCTCGCCGGGACCCTGCACGCCGAAAGAGGCGGGTATCTCGGTCGAGGTGATCAAACATTTCACCGGGAAGATCCCGATCCTCGGCGTCTGCCTGGGCCACCAGTCCATTGGCGAGGCCATGGGCGGGGACGTGATCCGGGCGCCCTACCTGATGCACGGCAAGACCTCGATGATCCATCACGACAACAGGACCATTTTCGCGGGACTGCCGAATCCCTTTGAAGCAACGCGCTACCACTCGCTCATCATCAAGCGCGAGACGCTTCCTCCGGTCCTCGAAGTGTCGGCCTGGACCGACGACGGCATCATCATGGGCGTGCGGCACAAACAGCACAAGCTGGAAGGCGTGCAGTTCCATCCCGAGTCCATCCTGACCGGCGCGGGCAAGGACCTGCTGAGGAATTTTTTGAAACTATAAATCAGATTTGCGAAAATAATTTGTTGTTTTTGTGCTTACTTAATTGTCATGAAGAGGGATATATGATCAAAGAGGCGATCGCAAAGGTCACAGCAAAGACGAACCTCACCGAGGCCGAGGCCGAGACGGTGATGCGCGAGATCATGCAGGGCGAGGCAACGGACGCCCAGATCGCCGCGTATATCACCGGCCTTCGCATGAAGGGCGAGACCGTGGAGGAGATCACCGGGTCCGCGCGGGTCATGCGGGAGAAAGCGGTGAAGGTGAAGCTGAACGCGCCGTTCCAGGTGGACACCTGCGGCACCGGCGGGGACCTGTCCCATACCTTCAATATCTCGACGACCGCTGCTTTTGTCGTTGCAGCCGCGGGCGTGTCAGTCGCCAAGCACGGCAATCGCTCTGTTTCCAGCAAGAGCGGCAGCGCAGACGTGCTTCAGGCCCTGGGGATCAACATCGAGATCCCGTCCCACCGCGTTGAAGAATGTCTCGCGGAAGTGGGGATTGCGTTCCTCTTTGCTCCGCTCATGCACCAGGCCATGAAGTACGCCATCGGGCCGCGGAGGGAGATCGGGATACGGACCGTCTTCAATGTTCTTGGTCCGCTCACCAATCCCGCAGGCGTTTCCTGCCAGATCATGGGTGTTTACTCGGCGGACCTGACCGGCATGCTCGCGCAGGTGCTCGGGAACCTCGGCTCCACCCATGCCTATGTGGTGCACGGCATGGACGGCCTGGACGAGATCACGACCACCGACCGGACCAAAGTGTCGGAGCTGAAGAACGGCGAAGTGAACGACTATTACATCCATCCCTCGGACTTCGATCTGCCCGCGGGAAAACCGGCGGACCTGAAGGGCGGGGACGCGAAGCAGAACGCCTCCCTGACCCTGGAAGTGCTGAAGGGCGAGAAGGGGCCGAAGCGCGACATCGTGGTGCTGAACGCGGCAGCGGGCCTGGCAGCCGCGGGAAAGGCAAGGGATATCCGCGACGGCGTGCGTATCGCGGCGGAATCGATCGACTCCGGAGCGGCGATGAAGAAACTGGAACAGTTGAAGTCGTTCACGAACAGACCTTAAACGTAAGGGGTAAGGGGGTAAGGGGTAAGGAGTAGTTGCAGGGGATGGAGCGACGGATTTTCCCCTCACCCCTCGCACCTGACGGAGTCCATGATCCTCGACGAGATCGTAGCATATAAAAAAGAAGAACTTGCCGAAGTAAAGCGGCGCGTGCCGCTTTCCGAGATCAGGGCGCATGTCGGAGATGCCGGTCCGACGCGGGGTTTCGGGAAGGCTCTGTCCGCGCGAACGGATATCCGGTTGATCGCTGAAGTAAAGAAGGCGTCTCCGTCCAAGGGCGTCATCCGTCAGGATTTCGATCCGACGGGAATCGCCGGGACCTACGAACGATCGGGCGCGGCATGCCTGTCAGTGCTTACGGAAAAGAAGTTTTTTCAGGGAAGCCTTGATTACCTCGGGGCCATACGCAAGGTCGTGGGACTTCCGCTGCTCCGCAAGGACTTTATCATCGATGACTATCAGATCTTCGAGGCCAGGGCGGCCGGCGCCGACGCGATCCTGCTGATCGCGGCCTGTCTGGAACTGAGCCGGATGGAGGACTATCTCGGCGTTGCAGCGGGATTGGGGCTCGATGTTCTGGTCGAGTCTCATACCGGAAGGGAGCTGGAGCAGTCGCTTCGGGCCGGCGCCATGCTCGTGGGGATCAACAACCGGAACCTCCTGACCTTCTCGGTGAGCATCCAGACGACCTTTGACCTGCTGAAGGACATTCCCGACGACCGCATCGTGGTGAGCGAAAGCGGGATCAAGACGCGGGAAGATGTGGTGAAGCTGCAGCAGGCCGGAGTGGACGCGATCCTGGTGGGCGAAAGCCTGATGCGGGAGAAGGACATCGGGAAGAAAGTGAAGGAGTTGCTCGGAAAATATGATTAGGATAAAGATCTGCGGTATCACGAACCTCGATGACGCAATGGCCGCCGCGGAAGCTGGCGCAGACGCGCTGGGATTCATATTCTACAAGAAGAGCCCCCGGTACGTGGAGCCGCTGCGCGCTGCAGAGATCATCGCCCAATTACCGCCGTTCGTCACCCCCGTGGGCGTGTTCGTGAACGAACGGGAAGAGAAGATCCGGGAAACCGTTTCTCTCGCCTGTCTTCAGGCCGTGCAGCTCCACGGCGACGAGACCCCGGAGTTCTGTCAGCGTTTCGGCACACGGGTGATCAAGGCTTTCCAGATCAAGAACAAGGAGAGCCTCAAGCACATGTCCCACTTCCGGGTGAGCGCCTATCTGCTCGACAGCTACAAGGAAGGCCTTCGCGGCGGGACCGGCGAGATCTTTGACTGGCACCTGGCCGTGGTGGCGAAGACTTTCGGCCGGATCATCCTTGCCGGCGGCCTGACGCCGGACAACGTGACCGAGGCGGTGAAGCTCGTGCAGCCCTACGGCGTTGATGTGGCCGGCGGCGTGGAGCGGGAGAAAGGCCTGAAGGACCATGGAAAGCTCAAGAAGTTCATTACCGAGGTGCGGAGGGCGTCGAGACCATGAGCATGCCTGACAAGACAGGTCATTTCGGTGTCTACGGCGGCAGATTCGCGCCTGAGACGCTCATGCCGGCGCTCTTTGAACTGGAGAAGGCCTATTCTGCCGCGCGGAAGGACAAGGAATTCCAGACGACCCTGGAGTTCTACAACCGGGAGTTCATCGGCAGGCCCACGCCGCTCTACCTCGCGTCGCGGCTGAGCGACCATCTCGGCGGCGCGAAGATCTACCTGAAGCGCGAGGACCTTTGCCACACCGGCGCGCACAAGATCAACAACTCCCTGGCCCAGGTGCTGCTGGCGAAACGCATGGGCAAGACCCGCGTGGTAGCAGAGACCGGAGCCGGTCAGCACGGCGTGGCAACCGCAACCGCGGCGGCCATGTTCGGCATGGACTGCGAGATCTACATGGGCACCGACGATGTGGCGCGTCAGTCTCTCAACGTTTTCCGCATGAAGCTTCTGGGCGCGACCGTCCACCCCGTGGACCTGGGCAGCAAGACGCTCAAGGACGCGATCAACGAGGCAATGCGCGACTGGATCACGAACGTGGGGACCACCCACTATGTGCTCGGTACGGTCTTCGGCCCCCATCCCTTCCCTATGATGGTACGGGATTTCCAGTCCGTGATCGGGCGGGAAGCGAAGAAGCAGATCATGAAGATGGAAGGCCGGCTTCCTGACGCACTGGTGGCCTGCGTGGGCGGCGGATCGAACGCCATGGGCCTGTTCTACGAGTTCCTGGAGGACGCCTCGGTCAAGATGTACGGCGTCGAAGCAGGCGGGACCGGTATTGAACGGGGCAAGCACGCAGCTCGGTTCTCAGGCGGGTCACTCGGTGTGCTGCAGGGCACCAAGACCTTCATCCTCCAGGACGACGACGGCCAGATCGAAATGACCCATTCAGTCTCTGCCGGCCTGGATTACGCGGCAGTGGGTCCTGAGCATGCGTTCTACCACGACACGGGCCGGATCGAACATCCCTATGCGATCGACGAAGAGGCCATGGAGGCATTCGATCTGCTGGCAAGGCTCGAAGGCATCATTCCCGCGCTCGAAAGCGCCCACGCCGTCGCCTATTGCCTCAAGCTCGCGCCGACCCTCGGCAAGGAAAAGGTCATTATCTGCAATCTCTCGGGCCGCGGGGACAAGGACGTGATGCAGGTGGCGAAGATGAAGGGTGTGGAGTTGTAGCGATTGCAGATTGCGGGATAACGGCCGACTATGCTCGACTACCTAGGGATATTCAAGAGATTTAATGAAGAAGGTGTTCGCTACCTTGTGGTGGGTGGCTTGGCAATGAACCTTCTTGGGGTTCCCCGGGTCACTTACGACATCGATATTCTGATCGATATGACGGATGAAAATATCGAAGTGTTGATGCGCCTCATGAAAGAGTGGGGATTCAAGCCGAAGCTCCCCGTGAAAGTCATGGATTTTGCAGACAGGGAAAAGCGTAAAGATTGGATAGAGACGAAGCATATGAAAGCGTTCAATCTGGTGAATGCAAAATGGGCGCTGTCCGAGATCGATATAATCATCGATGCTCCGGTTGCATACCCTGAGGCGCGCAAACATGCTAAAAAGATATCGGTGCAGGGAATATCCATCCCGGTTATTTCGATAGATGATCTCATTAAGATGAAAACGACGGCCGGCCGTGAGATGGATAAGGCGGATATCCAGTATCTCCGCAGGGTGAAAAATGGGAAAAAGTAAAAACAAGGGGTTCCGCTATTACGTAAGCGAGGACATGCTTGAGCGGTATCAGAAAAAGCCCGTTTCCTTGCGTTTGCAGTGGCTCTATATGGCAAATGTGCTCCGTAAGGGGCTGAGCAAGCGGACTATTGCGATGCAGGACCGGTTCCGGGAAGGTAAAGGCTGAATCGCCGCTGTAACAAGTGCCCTTTGATCCGACGGGTCTTGAAAAACGATGGCGATAAACTGGCAGGCAGCATCACGGTCATTACCAAGGAAAAGATCAGACTCATTCCCCTGCAAGAAGTGCGATAACGAACAAACGCCGCAGCTGATTGAGGCGAAGAAGTAAGTATTTGCCGATGAGGTAATGGTAATGAAGAGGATCGTGTTCATACTTGCCTTCCTATTGTTTCCGCTGCTGGCGATCGGGCAGGAGCCCCTTTGGGTGGAGGCCGCCGGCGAATCGCAGATGGGCGAGATGGACATGCAGAAAGAGGTCAAGGACCGGGCAAAGCGCGATGCCCAGGCCAAGGCCGTGGAGCAGGCCGTGGGCGCGTTCGTCAAGTCTCACACGCTGGTCTCGAACAACCAGGTTGCCGAGGACCTGATCTTCGCGGCAGTTCGCGGCAAGATCGATAAGATGAACGTCCTGTCCGAGGGATGGGACGAGAAGGACCGGAGCATCTACCGGGTCAGGATCAAGGCGCTGGTGGCGCCGGTCTATCCGGAAAAGGGCGAAGGCCTGAACGTGAAAGCGAACCTGCACAAGAGTGTGCTGAAAGAAGGCGAGGAGACAAAGATCTCCTTTCAGGCCAACGAGGACTGCTATGTCTATATCTTCTCGGTTGCTGCCGACGGCTCCGTGACCCTGCTTCTGCCGAACTCGCAGAACAAGGACAACAAGGCGGTCAAGGACAAGGTCTACACCTTCCCGGACGAAAAGAGCGAGATCTCGCTGCAGGCGCAGTTCCTGCCTGATTTCAAGGGAGAACGGGCCGAGGAGAAGATCAAGATCCTTGCGACGAAAAAAGAAGAGGCCCTGATCCCACTCGGTTTCCAGGAGGGGATGTTCAAGGCCTATGACGCAAAGTCTACGGGAATGATCAACGACCTGGTGCGGAAATTGAGCCACATCGACCCCACGGAATGGGCGGATTTTACCGTCACCTATACCATAACGAGATAGCAGCGAACGAGAGGACCATGTCCAGGATCAAGAACACCTTCAACCGATTGCGCAAGCGGAACGAACCGGCGCTCATCCCCTACCTCATGGCCGGGGACCCTGATCTGGCAACGACCAGGGAGATCATCCTTGCCCTGGAAAAGGCGGGCTGTGATATAATTGAGCTTGGCGCTCCATTTTCCGATCCTCTGGCAGACGGGCCGACCATTCAGAAGGCGGCCCTCCGTTCTTTGCAGCACCATACGAGCATCAAGGATGTGCTCGGCCTTGTCGCCGATGTCCGCACGGTCAGCAAGATCCCGCTCATCATCATGACCTACTATAACCTGATCTTTCACTACGGCGAGGAGCGGTTCGTGCATGACGCGGTTGCCGCTGGTTTGGACGGGATCATCCTGCCGGACCTGCCTCCGGAAGAGGCGGGAACGCTGATCACCGCCGCGAAAAGGGAAGGCCTGGACACGATCTTCCTGCTCGCGCCCACGAGCACTGACGAACGCATGAAGGTCGTGGCGCGGGCGTCCCAGGGATTCATCTACTATGTTTCGCTCACCGGCGTGACCGGCTCCACCGTGGGGCTCCAGCAGTCCGCCATCGCCGGGTCCCTTGAAAAGATCCGGGCGTTGACGGACAAGCCCGTGGCCGTGGGATTCGGCATTGCCACGCCGGACCAGGCGGCGCAGGTGGCGACCTGGGGCGCCGACGGAGTGATCGTGGGCAGCGCCCTGGTAAAAGTGATCGAGCAGCACGCGGCATCTCCCGATGTCGCTGATCGGGCAGCGGAGTTCGTGAAGTCCCTCAAGCAGGGTGTGCTGGCGACGCGGTCCTAGCGGGTCGCTGCTCGCCGTGTCGCAGGGGGGGAGGGTCCGATGAAGGCCAAGCGCAAGAAAACGTCCTCGTCGAAAGCGTCCTCGAAAAAAAGCGCGAAGAGAACAGGCGCTCGAACCTCTGTTGACAGATGCTCGGTCGATGTCCTGCGCGCGCAGGCTCAGGCCCTGAAGGAACTTCTATCTCTGCACAAGGCCAAACAGGCATTCCTCTCCGGTCAGCCGGCAGCAGATATGAACCGGCTGCTCTCCGATTACCTCAATGTCATCCTGAGCCTTACCGGTACGACCGCGGGCACCATCTTTCTCCGGGAAGAGAATGAGCTGGTGTTCCGCGCCGTGCGCGGACCGCGGGCCAGGGCGCTGATCAACAGGCGGCTCTCCCTGAGCGAAGGGATCGCCGGCTGGGTCGCACGGAACGGAAAGACCTGTGTGAGCAGGGATGTGGCAAAGGATGTGCGATGGAGCAGCAGGATCAGCGCCGAACTCAAGGTCCCGACCGTGAACATCCTTGCCGCGCCCCTGCGGATCGCTGACGGCGTCATCGGGGTTATCGAGGTCCTGAACAAGAAGAACGGCCTGCCCTTTGACAAGACCGACCGGGAGCTGCTCGAGACACTGTCGGGCCAGCTGGCCCTTGATGTCGCCTATGTCCAGTCCCTGATCAGGACGCGCCGGGACGCCGAGCGCAAGGCCATGCAGGCGCAGTTCTCCATGGTGCTCAACTCGACCCTTGACCAGCGCGAGGTGCGCAAGCGGGCCATGGAGGCGGCAACGAACCTCATGGATGCCGAGGTGGGGTCCCTGCTGCTGGTGGATGAACAGTCAAATGAGCTCTTCTTCGAGGTTGCGCTCGGCGACAAAGGGGACCAGCTGAAGCAGGTTCGCCTCAAGATGGGCGAAGGCATCGCAGGCTGGGTTGCGGCGAACGACCAGGCCGCCATTGTCAACGACGTGGCCAACGACCCGCGGCACTTCAAAAAGGCGCAGAACATCATCCAGTTCGTCACGCGAAACATGATCTGCGTGCCGGTCCGGGTGCGGGGACGGGTGCTCGGGGTTCTCGAGGCGATCAACAAGCGGGACAACAGCTTGTTCACCGAGCAGGACCTGGAGGCTTTCTGGATGCTGGCAAACCAGGTCGCGGTCGCGCTCGAGAACGCGAACCTCTACGCGGAACTGCAGGAGACCTTTGTGAACACCGCTGAGGCCCTTGCCGCGGCCGTTGAGAAGAAGGACCCCTATACGGGCGGGCATATCATGCGCGTGGTGGAATACAGCCTGGCCATCGCCAAGCACCTGGCCGTTCCGTTGCCGGACATGGATCAGCTCCGGCTCGCGGCGGTGCTTCACGATATCGGCAAGATCGGGGTGAAGGACAGCGTTCTGCTGAAACAGGGCAAGCTGACGCCCGAGGAATTCGCGCACATGCGGGAGCATCCGGTGGTCGGGGACGACATCATCGCGCATATCAACCAGATGCACAAGGTGCGGCGGGCGATGCGGGCCCACCACGAGAAATGGGACGGCAGCGGCTATCCCGACGGCTTGCGGGGAGATCAGATACCGCTCCACGCGAGGATCATCCTCGTGGCCGATACGCTCGATGCCATAACCACGGACCGGCCCTATCGAAAAGCGGCGGACCTTCAGACGGCCCAGGAGGAGATCAAGCGCTTCATGGGCAAGGAGTTCGACCCGCGGGTGGCCGAGGCGTTCTTCCGGGCCTGCGAAAAAGGGGACATCACGATCAGCAAGTGATCATTGCGGATTGTGGATTGCGGAATGCGGATTGAAAGTCCGGTTTGGACGATCGAGGTGAATCTGCAATCCGAAATCTGCAATCCGAAATCGAAAATTGTAAGGGGGTAGGGTATGGCTGAAGCATCACAGATGTTCGCCAAGTTCGGGAAGCATTTTCCCGCGGGCACCGTCCTGTTCAATGACGGGGACAGCGGCGAAGAGATGTTCATCGTTCAGTCCGGGAAAGTGAAGATCAGCAAGAAGATACGCGGCGTGGAAAAGACTCTGGCGACACTTGAAAAGGGCGAGTTCTTCGGCGAAATGGCGATCCTGAACGACAAGCCCCGTTCCGCCAGCGCGGAGGCGATCGAGGACTGCGAAATGCTGGTCATCGACCGAAAGACCTTTGAGACGCTGCTCCGGAGCAACGTGGAGATCGCCATCCGGTTCATCAAGCGACTTGCCGACCGGCTGCGCGAGGCCAACGACCAGATGGAAGCGCTGATGATCAAGGATAACACGAGCCGTCTGCTCAACATCCTCTCGAAAAAGGTGCGGGAGTCAAAGAGCGATCAGATGTCCCTTGCCATAGAGGACCTGGGCGGGATGGCGGGCATCGACGGCGGCCAGGCGCGGATGATCCTGGAAAAGCTGGCCAGCGTGCGCATACTCTCGCTGACGGCCGACGACCGTATCGTCATCTCAAGCAAGGACCAGGTTGACCGGCTGCTCAGGTATCTGGAAATGCGCGAGATCTTCGGCGAAATGGTGTAGGGGCAGCGACAAGTGACGAGAGATAAGAGAGGGAGGAACCGGGAACCATGAGCCTGCCCAATAGCAAGCGCACGGGGATCTATATCGCGCTGATCGTGGCGATCACGCTATCCTTGTTCCATGTCACCAGCTTCCGGTTCTTCGATATCCTGGATCAGAAGACCCTTGATCTGCAGTTCGCGCTGCGCGGTCCCCTCGCACCGGGTCCGGAAACGGTCATTGCAGCCATCGATGAAAAGAGCATCAGCCGCCTGGGCAGGTTTCCCTGGCCCCGTTCCACCTGGGGACGGATCGTCGACCGGCTGACCGAAGAGGGCGCGAAAGTGATCGTTTTCGATGTTTTCTTCACCGAGCCGGAGAATGTTACGTCCGACGACCAGTTCCAGAAGGCCATACGGGAAAGCGGGCGGGTCGTGCTGCCCATGGTCTTTGACCTCCAGGGGGCCTTTGGCGAGACGGGCTTCACCGACCAGAAGGTGGATTTTCTGATGCCCGCGGCCTATAGCGCGTTCCGCAATCCCGAGCAGGACGCGATCCCCGAGGCAAAAATGGTGCTGCCCTCGCTGATGCGGTTCTCGACCTATGCCAAGACGCTGGCGCACATCAATATGAATCCCGACAGTGACGGCACCCTTCGCTGGGAGATGCTCGCGGTCAAGTATAAGGATGATTACTACGCGCCCATAGGACTCCAGGCGGCTCGGCTCTTTCTTGACCTGCCGAGCGAACGCATGGTCCTCGACATGGCCGGCGGCGTCACGATGAACAACACGGTCATTCCTACCGACGCGTACGGCCGCATGCTGATCAACTACCGCGGTCCGAACAAGACCTTTCCGATGTATTCCCTGTCGGACCTCCTGGACCGCACCCTGCCCGCGGGGACCCTCAAGAACAAGGTCATCCTGATCGGCGCGACTGCGATCGGCATCTATGATCTGCGTGTGACGCCCTATTCCACGAACATGGCGGGGATCGAGAAACATGCCAACGTGGTTGACAATATCCTTCACGGCGATTTCCTCCACCGTGCGGCTGATTACGACATTCCGCTGATCTTCCTGTTCACGCTGGTCATGGGCGCGTTGCTTCCCCGGCTCGGCGCCAAGGAGGGGGGGCTGCTGTTCCTGGCCCTGCTGGCCGGGTTCTCCGGTTTTGTGTACTACCTTTTTGCTGCCCGGGGGGTCTGGTTCAGCTGGGTCTACCCGGCATCAGCTATCTTTTTCGGCTACATGAGCCAGACAGCCTATCGGTTCTTCACCGAGGAGCGCCGCGCCCGGGATATCCGGAAGATGTTCTCGAGCTACGTGTCCAAACGCATCGTTGATGAACTGATCCGCGACCCCAGCAAGATGAAGCTCGGCGGAGACCGCAAGGAATTGACGGTGCTGTTCTCGGATATACGGGGATTTACCACCTTTTCGGAGAAACACCAGCCCGAAGAGGTCGTGTCCCAGTTGAACGAATACCTGGGGGCCATGACGCATGTCGTGTTCGAGCACGAGGGGACGCTGGACAAGTTCGTCGGCGACGCGGTGATGGCGTTTTGGGGGGCTCCCCTGGACCAGCAGGACCACGCTGTCCGGTGCGTACGGTGCGCACTGGATATGATCAAGAAGCTCAAGGCGCTTCAGGAGAAGTGGGCCGCGGAAGGGAAGCATGTCATTGATATCGGCGTGGGCATCAACAGCGGCGATATGATCGTCGGGAACATGGGAGCGGAAGGGAAAAAGATGGATTTCACCGTGATCGGCGACAACGTGAACCTCGCAGCGAGGGTGGAGGGCTTGACAAGACAGCATAACTGTCATATTATCATTACGGAATACACCTATGCCAAGGTCAAAGATGTTGTGAATGTTCAGGAATTGGGCGCGGTCACGGTCAAGGGAAAAGCGCAGCCCGTGTTCATGTACGCGGTTCTCAGCGAGAAATAACAGTACGCATCGCCGCACACGGTCCGATGCGATGAGCCAAGTTTACGGTCACAGGGAGGGCCGATGAAGGTCAAAGTTCTGGGATGCTCGGGATCCGAAACGATCGGTCACAATCCGCCGGGATTTCTGGTCAACGACACCGTTATGCTCGACGCGGGGACCATTACCGCGGCGCTGACGATCGAACAGCAGAGCAGGATCACCGATGTTTTCATCAGCCATACCCATCTGGACCACCTCAAGAGCCTGTTGTTCCTGGCCGACAATGTCATCGGACGGATCAGGAAACCCGTGAAGATCCATTCGATACCCAAGGTTCTTGACGCTATCAGAAAGCATCTCATGAACGAGCTGATCTGGCCGGATTTCACGAAAATACCGACACCCAAGAATCCGGTGCTCGCGTACGCTCCCTTCGCCGCCATGAAGACTATCCGGGTCGCTGGCCTCTCGGTCAAGGCGGTGCCCATGAACCACCCGGTCCCCGCCGTCGGCTTCCTGGTGAGCGACGGCAAGACCTCGTTCATCTATACGGCTGACACCGGGCCGAACGAGCGGATCTGGAAAGAGGCCGCAAAAGCGAAGAACCTGAAAGGGATCATCGTGGACACATCGTTTCCCAACAGCCTGGGTTTTATCGCTGACGCGAGCGGCCACTTCACTCCGGGACAGCTTGCGGCGGACCTGGCCAGGGCGAATGTCGGCTACGATGTCCCGATCTATATCTATCACATCAAGCCTGTGCACAAGAAGAAGGTCATTTCCGAGCTTCGCGCCATGGGCAGAAAGAACGTCAAGATCCTGCAGGAAGGAAAGACTTACACGTTCTAGATCCGCTATCCCCGGTCCGCATACCTCAAGCACTGGTCATATCCAGGATTTCGCCGTCCGAAACCGTGGAAATTTGACCGTGTAAGCCTGGGATGCGGCAGGGATGCGCAGCTTGGGATCTGGAACTCGTCCTCTCATTATGGCCTGGTTCAAAAAAGAACGTCCTGAAAAACTCGGCTCTGAAGCGCCGTCCAAGAAGGTCAAGATCCCCGAAGGTCTCTGGGTCAAGTGCGACAATTGCAAAGAGATCATCTACCGGAAGGAAGTGGAGAAGAACTTCAAGGTATGTCCGAAGTGCGATTACCACTTCCGCATATCTGCCTCGGAGCGTCTTCCCTTTCTTGTCGATGAAGGAAGTTTTCTCGAAGTGGAGGACGGCCTCTCCCCCAAGGATTTCCTGAACTTCAAGGACTATAAGGACAAATTGAAGAGCAGCCGCAAGAAGACCGGTCTCAAGGATGCGGTCATCTCCGGAGAAGCCAGGATCGGCGGACACCCTGTCCAGATCGTGGTCATGGACTTCAACTTCATGGGCGGCAGCATGGGCTCTGTGGTCGGCGAGAAGATCACCCGCGCTGTCGAGCGGGCGATCGAAAAGAAAACCCCGTTCATCGCGGTCGCGGCATCGGGCGGCGCGCGCATGCAGGAAGGCATCCTCTCGCTCATGCAGATGGCCAAGACCTCGGCGGCCACGGCGCGGCTTGCCGACGCAGGGCTTCCGTACATCTCCATCCTCACCGATCCGACCTTCGGCGGAGTGACCGCGAGCTTCGCCATGCTGGGCGACCTCATCATCGCCGAGCCGAAGACGCTGATCGGTTTTGCCGGTCCCCGGGTCATTGAGCAGACGATCAAGCAGCAGCTTCCTGCGGGTTTTCAGCGCGCCGAGTTCCTTCTGGAACATGGTATGATCGACATGATCGTGTCGCGCAAGGACATGCACGGGACGCTTGCCAAGGTCCTGGAGTTCTTCTCGAATGCATGAGCTGGGAAAGGGTCTCGTCGTCCTGGGGCTCCTATTGACGGCAGTCGGCGCAGCACTCCTGCTGGCTCACAAACTTCCGCTCATCGGAAAACTGCCTGGCGACATCCTCATCAAGCGCGGGAATTTCACATTCTACGCGCCCCTTGCCACCGGGATCGTCCTGAGCCTGCTGGTCAGCCTTATCCTCTTTCTTATTGGAAAATTTCGGTAGCGTTTTTCCGTAAACTATCCTGTAAACTATCCCGCCTTGACAGTCGCCGTGATCGCAGATATAGTCTAAGCATTCGCACTGCTCCATCAACCGCTTCCTCATATCTTCTTTCCGGAGGTGCAGCATGGACCGCAGAGACTTCCTGAAAACCGCGGCGATCAGCGGTGTGGGACTTGCCATCCCCGCACTCGATCCCCTTTCCGCGCTCGGTGAGCCCCGGCATCCGGACCTTGCTGTTGCGCAGGGACCATCCCCGGGAAAGACCGTCCGGGCGGCGATCGACGCTCTAGGCGGCATCAAACGGTTCATCAGCCGCGGCGATGTCGTGGTCGTGAAGCCGAACATCGCCTGGGACCGCGTTCCCGAGCAGGCCGGGGACACAAATCCCGAGGTGGTTGCGGCGGTGGTGAAGCTGTGCTATGAGGCGGGCGCAAGGAAGGTCAAGGTCTTTGACCGGCCGGTGAACGATCCGCGGCGCTGTTACATCCAGAGCGGGATCGAGCCTGCTGCAAAGGCTGTTGATGCTGATGTAAGCCACATGGATGAACGCAAGTTCCGGGACATTGCGGTCAACGGCCTTGCGCTCAAGACCTGGCCGCTCTACACGGAGGTGTTCGAGGCGGACAAGGTGATCAATGTCCCGATTGCCAAGCACCACGGCCTGGCAAAGCTCACGATGGCCATGAAGAACTGGATGGGCATCATGGGCGGATCGCGCAGGATGATCCACCAGAAGATCGATGAAAGCCTCGTGGACCTTGCCATGAAGGTGAAACCGGCGCTCACGGTCCTGGACGCGGTCCGCATACTGACCGCGAACGGCCCCCAGGGCGGGGACCTCAGGGACGTGAAAAAGCTCGACACGATCGTCGCCGGCATTGACCAGGTAGCCATTGATTCCTACGGCGCCACGCTCTTCGGCATGAAAGGGAGCGATCTGGGATATGTCCGCATTGCAGCGCAGCATGGATTCGGTGTGATGGACCTGAACAGGCTGAGTATCAAGAAGGTCAGCGTTTAACGTATCATTTCCTGCTGTTTGCTACAGCCTGACCTTGCACGGCCAACTGTCTCTTGTATCCCGCTTATTGCCCCTTTTCTTCGTCAAGCACGGTCCTTATCTTTTTCAGCAGCGCGGGGATCGGCACGGGCTTGTAGACCACGGGCACATTCTGTTCGAGCAGCGTCTTTTGACGGACCAGGTCGGGATCGTATCCGCTCGCAAAGATGACCTTGATGTCCGGCCGCGCAAGCCGGATTTCGTCATAGGCGTCCTTGCCGTTCTTCCTCGGCATGATAAGGTCGAACAGGAGAAGCGCAATGCTGTCCTTGTTCTCCGCGAACTTCTCGATTGCGTCTACCCCGTCCTCGGCCGTGATGACCCTATAGCCCATGTCCCGCAGTATATTCGCGGTGACGTTCCGGACGCTCTTGTTGTCTTCCGCCAAAAGGATCGTTTCCGGGCCGCCCACGGGCCGTTCCTCCGCGACGTTTTCCCTTTCCTCAATCGCGGCCCCCGCGATAACGGGCAGATAGATACGGAAGGTCGTTCCCTGGCCCGGCTCGCTGTATACAGTCACCAGCCCGTCATGCTGTTTCACGATGCCGTACACGACCGCCATGCCGAGCCCGGTGCCTTTCCCGACCTCTTTGGTCGTGAAGAAGGGCTCGAATATCCGCTGCCTTGTATCCTCATTCATTCCCCGGCCTGTGTCCGACACGGTTATCAAGGCATATTTGCCTGGCGTCCCGAGCCCATGGGCGGAAGTGAATGTTTCATCCAGCAGGACCTGGTCCGTTGTTACGCTGAAAGCGCCCCCCTTCGGCATGGCGTCCCGGGCGTTCGTTGCCAGGTTCATCAGCACCTGGTCGAGCTGGTGGGAATCCGCAAGAATGCGGATGGCCCCTCCGGACAGTCTGGTTTTAAATTCGATGTCCTCTCCGATCACTCTCGCCAGGAACCTGCCCAGTTTATGGATGTTCTCATTCAGATCCACGGATTTTCTGTTTATCGGCTGTTTTCTGCTGAACAGAAGGAGGTCCCTGGTAAGATGGACGGCCCGTTCCACCGATTCCAGGATGTCCCGGACGTTCTGGAGAAGGGGGTCGCCGGCCGGCATCTTCATGAGCAGCAGGTGGCCGGAGCCGGAGATGGCGGTAAGGATATTATTGAAATCATGGGCCACCCCGCCAGCAAGCGTCCCGATGGATTCCATCTTCTGGGCCTGGCGAAGCTGGTCTTCAAGCTTCTTGCGCCCGGTGATGTCCTGGAAAAAAGAGATGAATATCCCGCCGTGCTCGTGCAAATATTGGGCGCTTATTTCCAAGTCCATGATCGTCCCGTCCTTGCGCCGGTGCCTTGATTCAAACCGTTCATACCCCTGCCTGATGACTTTGTCGATATGCCGCGCGATCTCCTCCTGATTTTCCACGACATCCAGGTCCGCAACGCTCATCAGCATCAGCTCTTCGCGGCTGTAGCCGCTCATCCGGCAGTATGCGTCATTCACTTCAAGCAGCCGGCCATGGGAATCGCTGACCCAGAAACCGTCAATGGCGGTTTTCAGGATGTGCTGGTATCGCTGCTCCGCCTGCATGCGCTCGGTGATGTCCTGGAAAATACAGTATGCGAAAACGCGCCCGCCGAGTTCAAGCGCCTTCACCGATACATGGACATTCCTGAGCTCGCCGCTCTTTGTGCGGTGCAGGGTGTCGAAATCGTCGCCGCCGTCGCGCAATATTTTATCGATGCGTCTTTCCGTGTCCTCCGGCCGCTCCAGCACTTCGTAGTCGGAGATTCTCAGGGCGGCGAACTCTTCCCGCGTGTACCCCAATTGCCTGTGGGCGACTTCATTCGTTTCGACGGCCTTTCCTGTTTCAAAATCAATCAGCAAAACGCCGTTCGGCGACTGCTCGAATAACAGGCGATAGCGCGCTTCCGCGTCCCGCAGCGCCTGCTCGGCGCGTTTGCTTTCCGTGACGTCCAGCAGGACTAAGAGCAAGGCCTCGACGTTGCCGTCGGCATCCTTGAGCGGATGGAGCGTCCAATCCCAATAGGTGATGCCCCATTCCGGGTGACCGGGATTTGCGAACGGTTTTGCCCGGATCATGAATGCGTTCCCTGTTTTTACCACCTCGCGAAAGATGGCTTCATTTTCAGCGTTCGGATACAGCTGGAAATGGTTTTTGCCCGGGAAGAAGTCCTCCGGGCAGCCGCACGCTTTTGCATATGCCGTATTGACCCGTATGAAATTGAATTCCCTGTCGAGATAAACAAGGCTGAAATGCGTTGTCGCGAAGATCCTTTCGAGCAGTTCGCTTTTACTCCGCAATATTTGTTCCGCTCTCTTGTTCTCGGTAATGTCCTGGATAAAACCATAGACCCTGCGGTGTTCCAGGTCCGCTTTTCCCCGGACATGAACGCTCCGGCGATTGCCCTTGGCAGTGATGATCTCCAGTCTCTCATCAAACGGCTCTCCGTGCTCGACAGCCCGATGCACGGCCCGTTCAATAAGCGGCCGGGAAGCGGGAGTATAGAAATCGGTCACCTTTCCCGCTGTCGGATCGTAGGCGAGGTCCGCTTCATGAAGGTTATAGAGTTCCTCCGTCCAGGTCAGTTTTCCGGTGTCGATATTCAATTCCCAGCCGCCGACCTTTCCGAGCTTTTCGGTTTCCGCGAGCATGTGCCGGCCCTTATCCAGAGCCTCTGCCGCCTGAAACCGCTCGCGGTAATAAAGAAGGGCCTGCTGACGCCAGACAAAGGCAAGGCCCGCGCCCGCGCCGAAGAGCAGCGCCGCCACAAGCCCGAGGAACGTCCATAAACGCTCTCGCATCGGCGCATACACCTCCGAGGCGTTCATGCGGGTCACCAGAAACCACGGCGAGCCGGGCACGGCCCGTACGTCGGCGATGACCTGTTCGTTTTGGTGGTCCGGACCTTCCACGATCCCGGTCCGCCCCAGCGCAGCCATTACAGGCGGGACATCCGTCCTGGTAAGAGGGATACGGAGCCTGAGCGCCGCGTCTTTTCTGAATTTAAGCTCGTTCAGATAAAGAACGGCGTCCCCTTCGCGCCGGACGAGCACGGTCTCCGCCGTCGTGCTGGGTGTGGGCCACCGCAGGATAAAGGGAAAAAGATATTTTTCAGGATCCACCCGCAGGGAGATAGCCCCGATCGCCCGATTTCCCGTCGATACATCGAGGATGGGGATGAGCACTGAGAGATATATTCTCTGGTCATGGTCGTGCAGGTAGAAATCCACAAACGTTATCCGTCCTGACCGCAGGACCTCGGGCACGCTTTGTAATACAGCTGCCGGGACAACCGTTCGCCCCGACGGGGATGACATGCGCACTGCTCCCTTCGGATCGAGCAGGCTGACCTCGTCATAGTCATAGTGCCCTTGGTATTGGCTTACCCAGACGCGCATCTGCTGCTCGACCCCATCGTCCTGAGGGTTCCTGAAATAGTGCGAAGTCTGCCTGAACAGGGCGGTGTTATTGAAAATGATTTTGGCATCCCCCAGGCGCTCCCTCCGCCATTGCTTCAGTTCTTCAACCTTCAGATCGGCAATGGCCGACAACTCACGCTCCACCTGGGCTCGGTAGCGCTTTTCGTAGCCCTGGTAACCCAGAAAGCCGGCAACCATGAAGCCCGCCGTCAGGACGGCAAATATCCCGATGAATCCCAGCGGGACGGTATTTTTCTTCTTGATTTCAGCCGACATAATGCGTCCTTGGCATTTTGCCCGAGTATTCAGCCATGACAGCGTTCTCTTCACTTCATCCGGCGCATATTCAAACGGCGCCGTTATGTCTATAAATGTATTTTACACTACTACTGAACTATCGTCCGGCGAGAGCGGATTCACCGATCCAGGAGCTCGCGAATCCTGGTCAGCAGCATGACAGGCGAAGACGGTTTTGTCAGGAAGTTCAGGCTTTCGTCGAGAACGTCTTTCCGGTGAATGATCTCATCGGAATAGCCGCTCAGGAAAAGGGCCTTTACCTCCGGCTTCATCGCCTTGATCTCCTCGTACGCTTCCATGCCGCTCTTCCCGGGCATGAGGACGTCCATGATGAGCAGTTGAATGTCGTTCCTGTTCTCGTTGAATTTGCGGACAGCGTCCTCCCCGTCCGACGCGTCGATGACCCGGTACCCGGATTCCTCGATGACTTCTTTTGTGGTTTTCCTCACCATTGCGTCGTCATCGGCGAGAAGAATACATTCTTTCCCGCGCGCAGGCGCGCCGGGCCGCTCTTCAGCGCCGCGTTCGTCCAAGGCCAGGGGCAGATAGATGTTGAACACGGTCCCCGCGCCAGGCGCGCTGAAACAGTCGATAAAGCCGTTGTGCTGCTTGATGATGCCGTATGCGATGGAAAGTCCGAGGCCCGTGCCTTTTCCGAGTTCTTTTGTCGTAAAGAACGGCTCGAAGATCCTTTTCCGCGTTTGGTCGTCCATGCCTGTTCCGGTATCGGCAACTGACAGGTGCGCATAGTCGCCGACCCTGCCGAACCCGTATTCAGCTATGTAGGCGTCATCCATCCTCGCGCGTCCCGCGGATATCGTGAGCGTTCCGCCCCGGGGCATGGAATCCCGAGCATTGGCGACCAGGTTCATCAGGACCTGCTCCAATCGGCCGCTGTCCGCCAGGACCGTCAAATCCGGATCTGTTTGCACGATATTCAGGTGGATTTCCTCGCCCGCCATTCCGGCCATGAGCTTTTGCATCTTTTGCACCAGCGCATTCACGTCCAGGGGCCTCGGATTGATGACCTGTTTTCTGCTGAACGCGAGGAGGTCCCTCGTAAGAGCGGCCGCCTTCTCGGAAGAAGCGCGAATGTCCTCGATGTAGGGGGTCAGGGGGCCCTGGTCGCCCAGTTTCATTCCCAGGATATAAACGTCACCCAGTATCGCCGTCAGGATATTGTTGAAATCATGGGCCACGCCGCCGGCAAGCTGGCCCACCGCCGCGAGCTTTTGCGACTGGAAGAGCTGCTCCTCGAGCTTTTTTCGTTCCGTGATGTCCCGCACCACGTGGATAAAACCGACCATCCGGTCATTTTTGTCAAGACGGGGAATCGCCCGGATCTCGATGAACTTGTTCAGGTGCGGTTCGAACATCTCAACGACCGTCAGTTGGCCGGTGATCAGGCTTTTGCAGCTTGTGCAGGAAGCGGGCGGGGACTCAGCGCCATGATAAAGCCGGTAGCATTTTCGAGAGGAGTCGCCGAGCAGCGGCAGGTTCAGCAGTTGTTCCGCCGCCTTGTTCGCCCTGATGACGTTGAAATTCTTGTCATGGATCGTGACCATGTCGGTGATCGTGTTGAAAGTATCTTCCCAGTCTTGTTTTGACTGAAGGATCTTTTCCTCGGCCTGCTTCTGTTCGGTGATGTCCTGAACGGTGCCGACCAGCCGAATGGGCCGGCCGGTCCCGGAGAGAATCATCTCGCCCCGTCCTCGCAACATGCGGATCGAGCCGTCGGGCAGGATGACGCGAAATTCCAGTTCGTCGGGAGCGGCGCCGGTCCCCATGGCGAGGGCCTTGATATGCTCCCGCATCGCCTCGCGGTCCTCGGGATGAAGCAAGCCTATCAGGGATTCCGCGGTAGGCGTGAATTGCCCGGGGGAAACGCCGTAGAGGCGATAGGTTTCCTCCGTCCAGGTGATCGCATCCGTTGCCAGATCGGCCGACCAGCTCCCGATGTGGCCGATCCTCTGTGACTCGGACAGGAGATATTCCTTTTCCCGCAGCGCTTCCTCGGCCTGCTTGCGTTCGGTGATATCGCGGATGAATGAAATGAATACTTTTTGGGAGCGAAAATAGGCAAGGCTGATCTCGACGTCGAAAACCCGGCCTTCTTTGTCCCTGTGCCTGCTTTCGAACCGGGCTTTCCCGTCGGCAATGACCTTCCGTATGCGCCGGGCGACATCCTCGGGGTTGTCGATTACCTCAAGATCGGGGATCGAAAGGGAGGATAATTCCTCCTTTGTGTATCCGGTCATCCTGCAGTAGCTCTCATTTGAGTCCAGTATGTTCCCCTTTTCGTCAACCAGCAGGTATCCGAACAGATCGGTCGCTTTTAACGTCTCGTATTGTTCCGCGTATCCTTTGATCGCTTCCTCGGTCCGCCTGCGCTCGGTGATGTCCTCGCCGGAAAAAAGCGCGCCGATGATCGTCCCCTGATCGTCTTTCAGCAGCGCGGTATGCCATGCAATGGTCCGCTCTTCGCCGTTTTTCGTAATAACAGCGCCCTCGAAATACTCCGGCTGCTTGGCATCCGGACCGCTGTCCATGATCCGGCTGAAAACCGATTTCACATCGCTCCGGACCTTCTCCGGCACGGCAAGCTCGAACCAGTTCTTGCCCATGAGGTCGCTTTTTTCATGTCCCAGCACGTTGCAGCCTTTCCTGTTGATCAGCGCAATGCTCTGGTCGCGGTTGATGACCACCAGCATGGTCCCCGCGACATCGAGATAGCGCTGCATCCGGTCCCGCTCCGTGTTGACGATCTTTTCCGTCAATGCCCGCCGCTCCGCGAGCAGGAGCGGCTTGAAAACCCAGAAAAAGAGGGCTGTCAGCGAAGCAAGGGCGAGAGTTGCGACATCGGTAACGGCACGCGCTGTTTCAGACATCCAGGTTTCGGATTTCGACACGTGAAAGAAAACATGGATCAACAGTTCCACGAGGGCGACCGTTCCAACGACCATCAAGAGAGAGCGTAAAGCGGAATATGTGCGGAATTGCCTGGGCATGGGATTATCGGCTTACCTTTCAGCTGGTTACATTGTATTCAATTATAACGCATTGTGCGTCCGCGCGGCCGGGAAATCCGGGCATCAGGGGCGTCAGCTACGCGGGGCAGGCTGTCCTGCCGAGAAGGGAATGGTCTTCCGCTTCATCGCTGATTTTCTCGAACAGGGGCGCCGCGCGGAGAAAGGCCTTCAGCACCTCGGGATCGAAGTGCGAAGGCGACGTCCGTCCGTCGCCGTGCAGGATTATATCGCATGCGGTCTTGTGATCGCACACGGGTTTATACGGCCTCTTGCACCGCAAGGCGTCATACACGTCCGCAAGCATGACGATCCTGCCTTCCAGGGGGATCTCGTCGCCCTTCAGACCGTTCGGATATCCCGAGCCGTCCCACCGTTCGTGGTGGTTCAGAGCGATCGATGCGGCCATCTGCACGGAAGGGTATGAGGAGCCGGAAAGCATTTCCGCCCCGAGGAGGGTGTGCGTTTTCATGATCTCGAACTCCCGCATTGTGAGTTCGCCGGGTTTCAGCAATACGCTGTCCGGAATGGCGATCTTTCCGATGTCGTGCATGGTGCTCGCAAAGGAAATCCTCTCGACGAAATCCGGCGCTTTGCCCAGCGCTTCGGCGAGCTTGTTCGAGTACAGCCTGATCCGGGAGATATGCGAGCCCGTGTCCCTGTCCCGGTATTCCGACACGACGATCAGCCGCTGAATCAGCTCCGTATTCATGCATTTCATCTGCAGCAGGGCCTCGGACAGTTCCTGCGTTTTCTGTTTGACAAGGGTCTCAAGCAGGCTTTTCCCGTTTTTCTCAAGCCGCCGGTTTTTTCTGCAATCCACCGCCCGCTTTATGGAATCCAGGAGATAGTCGGGCTGATAGGGCTTGGTCACAAAATCGAAGGCGTCTTTTTTCACCGCGTCGATCGCCATATCAAGCTCGGCCGATCCGGTCATCAGTACGACGGGCAGCTCCGGGTCGACGGCATGGATTTCGTTCAGCAGCTGAAGGCCGGAAAGCCCCGGCATTTTGATGTCCGACAGCACGGCGTCAAAATCAATGCACTGCAGTTTGTCGACCGCCTCCCGCGGGTCTCCGCAGGAAATCACTTCGTAGCCTTTTTCACGAAACAGCGATGAGGTGACCCGGAGGGCGGCCTCGTTGTCGTCGACTATCAGTATTGAATCGCGAAATGATACGCTCATACGCCGGCCTCTTCTTCATGCCGGCTGCTTGACCGTGGTGCGGCATCGATCAAGAAGGCCGAACTTGCTTATTTCTTCGAGCAGCTTTTCCCTGCTGATCGGCTTGACAAGGTACGCTGTCGCGCCGCCCTGGTAATACGAGGCGAAAACGTTCTTGGGCGTGTCCAGGGCCGAGATCATGAGCACCTTGACCTCATCCCGGCTTTTGACGCCCTGCGTTTTCTCGAGTTCCCGTATCCTGACGAGGGCCTCCTGCCCGTCCAGCTTCGGCATCATGATGTCCAGGCAGATCAGTTCGTACGGCTTTTTATCCTCCCATGCAAGGCGATATGCCTGGACGGCCTCGCTGCCGTCAATGGCGATGTCGCAGTCTCCGTGCGGAGAGAGTATGTCCTTCAAGATGCGGCGCGATATGAAATCGTCTTCAACAATCAGGGTCTTCATGTTTCCGTCCTCCTGGATATTGTTCCTTGCCTGTCCCGGTCGGCATTGATCCGGTCAAAAAGCGCTGCTGAACGTTCAAGGTCGCCTTTTCTTGCCGCAAGCTGGACCCTGAACGCGTCATCCGAAAGTTTGCCTAAATTCGCGGCCGCGGCGCTGTCTTTCAGCTTCCGCGCGTATTCCTCTATCAGGACATCGTTCCGGAGAGCGATTGCGCTGCTCAACGCATGAATGTGTTCCCGCACCTCGTGAAGGCCGCCGGCCCCGTCGGTTTGCCGAGCCTCGCGGTCCCGCCTCCCGTCGGGGCACTCTCCCTCTGGTCCGACGGACCACGTGACCCAATCAACAGGCGGGGCCGCCTTGGGCCGTTGAAGCCCCGCCCGAACGATAACGTAAAACGCGCTTCCCTTCCCGATCTCGCTCTCGACCCGGATGCCGCCGCCCATCAATTCCGCGAGCCTTTTCGCGATGCTTAAGCCCAGCCCGGTGCCGCCGTATTTCCGGGTGGTCGAGCTGTCGACCTGCCGGAAGGACTCGAAAATAGCATGAAGGCGATTCTGCGGTATTCCGATGCCCGTATCGCGCACGACAAAGCGCAGCGCCGTCGAGGCCCCGTTCTGCTCGTCCGCGGTCACGGAGACCGACACTTCTCCGTGAAGGGTGAACTTGATCGCGTTGTTGACCAGGTTCGTGATGATCTGTCTCAGCCTGCCGGCGTCACCGACAAGAAGGTCCGGCACAACGGCCGGGACCGCGCAGCGGAAAGCGAGGCCTTTTTTGCGAAGCTCCACGAGCAGCGGGCTGATGGAGGCCTTTACGGTTTGCCTCAGGCTGAAGGCGTGTCGGTCGAGCTCGAACCGGCCCGATTCGATCCTGGATACATCGAGGACATCGTTCAAAAGTCGCAGCATCGCCTCGGCGGATGTTTTGCACATGCCGATATATTCGCGCTGCTGCCGGTCGGCCCCGGCATTGAGCAGCAGGTCCAACATGCCGATCACGCCGTTCATCGGGGTGCGGATCTCGTGGCTCATGTTGGCGAGGAATTCCGATTTTGCCCGTGAGGACTCGATTGCGGCCTTCCGCGCCTCGATCAATTCCTCCTCGGCCTTCTTGCGGTCCGTGATGTCCCTGACGATATGGATCAGTCCGATCACTTCCTTTTTGCCGTTGAGGCGCGGGAGCGCCCTGAATTCGAGGTGTTTGTTCAAATGCGGCTCAAAGGTCTCGAAACTGACCGGTTTCCCGGTCAGTAATGCGGCGCAGGACGGGCACCCCGGCGTCGTCGTATCGGTCCCATGATAGTGTTTGCAGCACCTCGGCTTTCCCGGAATGCATGACGACAGCCGCAGGGTCTCTCGCGCGGCCTTGTTCGCGAAAATGACATTATAGTCCCTGTCATGAATGGTGATCATGTCCGTTATCGTATTGAAGGTATTTTCCCAGTCCTGGGCCGACTGGGCCACCGTTTCTTCAAGCAGGGCTACCGCATGCTTATCGGCCTGGATGCGCTTGAATTCGCTTATCGCGCGTTCCACGATTTGGACAAGCTGTTCATGCCGATAGGGCTTGATAATGAAATCAAAGGCGCCTTTTTTCACGGCGTCTATCGCCATGTCCAGGTCCGCGTGCGCCGACATCAGCACCACGGGAAGGTCCCGGTCCCGTTCATGGAGCTTCTCGAGAAGCTCCAGGCCGCTCATTTCAGGCATCTTGATGTCCGAAATCACCGTTGCATAGGCGTTCTTCCGCGCAAGCTCCAGGGCTGTGACGGGATTGTCCGCAGGATCAACAGGGAATCCGTGAAGTTCCAGGAGATCCCTTACGGTTCTCAGCACCGAAGCCTCGTCGTCGACCAGCAGGACCCGCTGGTCGTTCCGGATGACTATCGTCTCGTTTGTATGCACGGTTCTTTCCTTCCGCTGCGCGTGACGCCTTTGTCAGGGCCGGCGATGCGCGCTCCGCAAGCGCCCGGAGGACCGCCGCGGGAACATCGGCAGCAGGCGCGCCGTTCTCTCTTCATTGCGGCCTCCGGTAGATCGTCGGGGCCGTTGCGACCAGCGGCACGTCCATGTTGTGGATGGTCTCGGAGTGGCCCAGGAAAAGGTAGCCGCCCGGCCCCAGGTGGCGGCAGAATTTATTCATCAGCTGCTCCTGCGTAGGCCTGTCGAAATAGATGATGACGTTGCGGCAAAAAATGACATCGATCTTGTCTCGAATGGAGAATCGGTCCTCCATGAAATTCAGCCGCTGGAATGCCACCTTTTCCCTGATCCAGGGCGCAATGCGCACGAGGTTCTTGCTGCTGTCCTTGCTCCGCAGCAGGTATTTCGCTTTCAGCTTTTCGGGGATCGGGGCCGCTCTTTCCCGGTCGTATACGGCAAGCCAGGCCTTTTCCAGCGCACGGGTGCTGATGTCCGTGGCCAGGACCTTGAAATCGAAACCCGGCCGGGTCTCGGCAAATTCGCTCAGGACCATCGCCAGGGTATAGGGCTCTTCGCCCGTGGAGCAGCCTGCGCTCCAGACGGTGATCCGCTTGCGCTCCCTCCCTGCGCCTGCATCGATGAGCGAGGGCAGGGCTTGCGCTGCAAGATAATCGAAGTGGGAGGGTTCCCTGAAAAAATCGGTCTTGTTCGTGGTGACGGCGTCGATGCAGTGGATGAGCTCGCCGTTCCTCCCTGCATCGGTGAGCAGGTATTCACGGTAATCCTTGAGCGTCGTGATGCCGAGTGCCCGCAGGCGTTTCTGCAGCCGGGCTTCAAGCATGACCCTTTTGGCAGGGGGCATTTTGATGCCGCATTCCTTCTGAATAAAGGCGCGCAGGCTGCGCTGATCGTCCCCGGGCGATGAGGACGTCACGGGACCGGATTTCAATGAAGTCTCCACGGTAATCATAAAGCGTAACCCCTTCCGTAGGGCAGGTCGTTCTTCGCCGTGTTTCCTGTCTGAGAGCGCGGTGCGTTCCCGGCCCCGGGCCGTTTCGGCGATTGGTCCCTCCGCTTTCTTCACGGACGAACAAGTACCTCATAGCATGGCGGCCCAGTTCCGTAATAAACCGGAATGGACCTCCGCTTACGCCGCAACCTCGCCGGCCTCGTGGATGTCAGCCAGTTCGTCCGACGAAAACACACTGTCGATATCGAGAATCATGAGAAAACGGTCATTCTGCTTTCCCATGCCCTTGATGAAGTCCGTTTTCAGGTGCGTGCCGATCCGCGGCGCTGGTTCGATGTTGTCCGCGTCGAGATCCATCACCTCCTGGACGGAGTCCGCCAGCACGCCGAGAATGACGGTTTCATTGTTGACCTTCACCTCGACAATGATGACGCAGGTGTTCACTGTCTTTTCCGTCACCGTCATTCCGAACTTCAGCCGGAGGTCGATGACCGGGACCACGCTTCCCCGGAGGTTGATGACGCCGCGCATGAATTCGGGCGTCTTCGGCACCTTGGTGACGCTGGTGAAGTCCAGTACCTCGCGGACCGTGGATATATCGAGGGCGAAGATCTCGTCCTGGAGTTTGAAGGTCAGGTACTGCGTCATTTGACTTATTTCCGCTACGCTCATGGAAAGCCTCCTTGAATCAGAAGCCAGAGGCCAGACGGTCAGAAGACAGGCGAGGGCGGCATCGTCTTATCCATAGCACCTGTCTGTCCTCTGTCCTCTGTGCTCTGTAGTCTGGTTCTAATATTTATCAAACTCTTTGTCCAGTTTGTCGTGGCCGTTGCCGTGCCCCAGGTCGAGCTTCACGCCCGCGCCCGCGTGGACCAGTTCCCCGGGCTGCTGAACGTCCCGCTTCTTCCCGAGGGGTTTGTGCGCAACCGGCGCGTGGACCGTCTTATGAGCGGCCTGCCGGGCAGGGGCCGCCTTCGCCTGCTTGTATGTTCCCTTGTCCGTGGTGTCGATCAGCGATGCGATCAGGTTCTGGAGCTGTTCCGCCTGGGCCGCCATTTCCTCAGCCGTGGACGCCAGTTCCTCGGACGCGGACGCGTTCTGCTGGATCACGGTGCTGAGCTGCTGGATCGCGTTGGTGATCTGCACGGTGCCCTGGTCCTGCTCCTTGCTGGCCGCGCTGATCTCCTGCACCAGTTCGGCGGTCTTTTTAATGTCCGGCACGAGCTGGTTCAGCATCTTGCCGGCCCGTTCCGCGTCCTTCACGCTGGTGGAGGACAGCTGGCTGATCTCGGCGGCGGCCTCCTGGCTCCGCTCCGCGAGCTTCCGGACCTCGGACGCCACGACGGCAAAGCCCTTGCCGTGCTCGCCGGCCCGGGCCGCTTCGATGGCCGCGTTCAGGGCCAGCAGGTTCGTCTGGCGGGCGATCTCCTCGATGATCGAGATCTTGCTTGCAATGTCGTTCATGGCGTTCACCGTGATCGTCACGGCCTCTCCGCTCTGCATGGCGTCGCTGGAGGCCTTGCCCGCGATCTTTTCGGTCTGCAGTGCGTTGTCCGTGTTCTGCTTTATGTTCGCGCTCATCTGCTCCATGGACGAGGTGGTTTCCTCGACCGAGGACGACTGTTCAGTGGACCCCTGGGAAAGCTCCTCTGAGCTCGAGCTTACTTCCTGGCTTGCGGCAGCAACGTTGTCAGCAACAGACTTTACTTCACGCAGGACCCTGGTCACACCGCTGGTGATGAACAGGCCGATCGCTATTGCCAGGCCTATGGCGATTGCGACTATGATCAACAACGTCGTAACAGAGCTTGCCATCGTAGCGTCTGCATCCTCTTTCTCGGCATGAGCGACCTTCATATTCAGGTCGGTTATTTCATTCAGCAGCTTTTCCGCAACTTCAAACGTTTCATGAGCGGTGCCGAACGAGATGGCCTGGGCTTCTTTCAATTTACCGTCATTGACCAGGTCCATGACCTTTTGATGTTCTTTCTTCCATGCCTCCCAGGCAGGAACAAACTTCTTCCACAGCATCTCTTCCTCTTTTGTCTGCGGCAGCGGCTCGTAGATTTTCCAGCCCTTGTTCGCATCGTCCCATGAGCCTTTGAGATCCTCCTTCTGCGCCGCAGCGTCTTCCTTGCTTAACGCCAAGAACGAGGCTCGTTCCGCCTTTTGAATCGCGGTCTGGGCCTCGTTCAGGATCCCGAGCGCATAAATGCTCGGCATCCTGACGTCGGATATGTCGGTCAGGTCTTCTTCGATTTTATACATCCCGATGTAACCGATCAATCCGACGATTCCGGCGATCATGGCAACCAACAAGAAGCCGCTGATCAATTTTGCGCCGATCTTTAAATTATTAAACCACTT
The DNA here is from genome assembly GCA_029858565.1 of Nitrospirota bacterium. Lineage (GTDB taxonomy): Bacteria > Nitrospirota > UBA9217 > UBA9217 > UBA9217 > JAKAHZ01. The sequence continues at coordinate 95,405 of JAOUEV010000002.1, forward strand.
CATAGCTATTTCCTCCTTTGGGTTGGTATTTCTGCAACATGGTTATTTCATGCGCTTTCTCAGGTCGTTAGAAGCGTATCAGCGTCTTCATCATGTGATTCCTCCTTCAAACGGTTCTTGCCGGGTCTTCCCTGTTTGTTTAGTTCCTTTCGTCACGAGGGCCGTTTGTTCCTCGTTCTCCATCTGTTGAATGAGTCGCGGCGCATCCAGGATCAGCGCAACGGCGCCGTCCCCCAGGATCGTCGCTCCGGAGATGCCGTCGATGTCCTTGTAAATGCTCCCCAGGTTCTTGATCACCGTCTGGTGTCCGCCGACTACGCGGTCCACCACGAAACCGGCGCGCCGGCCTTCTATCGAGACGATCACGATCTGCTCCCGGGGCGGCCTTTCCCCCGTGATCCTGAATTGTTCGCGGAGCCGTATGTATGGCACGATCTTTCCCCGCACATGGGCCAGGTCCCGTCCATTGGCCTTTTGAATGTCCATTCGGGTCAGCTCAACGCATTCCTCCACCAGGGAAAGCGGCATGATGAACGACTCCGCGCCGATCTTGACCAGGAGCCCTTCGATGATCGCGAGGGTGAGGGGGAGCTTCAAGGTAATCGTTGTTCCGGCGCCTTTTCGGCTGCTGATCTCGATGGATCCGCGCAGCGAATCAATGGCGCGTTTCACCACGTCCATGCCCACGCCGCGGCCTGAAACGCTCGTCACCTTTTCCGCGGTGGAAAAACCGGGGTCGAGGATGAGCGCAAAGAGATCCTTTTCCGTCAATTTCGCGTCTGAAGCTATCAGCCCTTTTCCCACGGCTTTTGCGCGGATCGCGTCGGGATCGAGCCCCTTGCCGTCGTCCCGGACCTGCACCAGGACATGGGCGCCCGAATGCTTTGCAGACAGGTGGACCGTGCCGATCCGGGGTTTATTCGCAGCCACGCGATTCCCCGGCTGTTCAATGCCGTGATCGATGCTGTTTCTCAGAATATGCACCAGCGGATCGCCGAGTTTTTCAATAACCGTTTTATCCAATTCGGTTTCCGCGCCGTCCGTTGTAAGCTCGATCTCCTTGCCCATTTCCCGGGAGAGGTCGCGGACGAGCCGCTGGAACCTGCTGAAGGTGGAGCCGATGGGCAGCATGCGGATGCCCATGGTAATGTCGCGGAGTTCCGCGGTCAGGCGTTCCACGGCCTCCGCGATCGCCGGTATCTTCGTTTTTTTGAACAGGCCCGCGGTCTGGCTGAGCAGCGACTGGAGCGTTACCAGCTCGCCCACCAGATCGACGAGCTTGTCCAGTTTGTCCGACGATACCCGTATGCTCGACGCCGGGTCCTTGGCCTGCTTTTTCTCGTGCTGCGCTTTTAAATGCCGTTGTTCCGCCAGGGCGGGGGCCACGGTGTCCGACTGAGGGGCACCCATTTCTACAAGCTCCCGGCCGGACCGTTTTTGCCCGGGAAGCCCTTGTCGGACGAGTTCGGGCGTCGCCTCGCCGCGCTCCAGGTGAATGTCTCCGGGATTTTTCAACCCGGCCTCGTCATGATCTACAGGATCACTATTGATCAGGTCGATCTTCACCTCGGCGTCGTCCTGAATGAAGAGAAAAACGTCTTCCACGTCGTTAAGCTTTTTGCGGGTCGTGAGGACCACGTCCCAGCACAGGTAGCAGGTTTCCGCGTTCAGTTCATCCAGAGGAGGGACGTCCTGGGTCCTCGCCGTGATCGCGCACTCGCCCATCCAGCAAAGTTCATTCAGCACGCCGAGAGGGTCCAGGCCCCGTGACGCGATGTCCCGGGGCGGACGGAAATGGATTCTGCAGGTAATTTTCTTGTCGGCGCGCTTGGGCTGAAAGTCCGCGACAATAGGGGGGGGGAGGGGGCCTGCCTCGGCGGCTGCGGGCCTGCCCAGGATAAGCCTCCGCAATGCGGTGATGATCCTGCGGCCCTCGCCCTTGTCTTCTTCCTGAGCGCCTCCGGATGCCCCGAGCATGGACCGTATATGGTCCCGGGCCGAAAGAGTCAGATCGATAAGCTCCTTGGTGACGGGAATTGAGCCGTTCCGGACGAGGTCGTAAACGGTCTCGACCTCATGGGTGAAAATGGATATCGCCTCGAACCCGAACATAGCCCCGGTCCCTTTTATCGTATGCATGGCCCTGAAGACCCTGCCGACGAGGTCGGCGTCATCGGGCCGTTTCTCCAAGTCGAGCAGCGACGTCTCGAGCTCGACCAGCAGTTCGCGGGCCTCCTCCTTAAATGCTTCCTGGTGTTGATCCTTCATGTCGCTCATAAGCAGACCTCACTCCCTGTTCCATGGACAGGTTATATTCTCACGACACGCGGCGGCGCGGCCGTAACCGGCCAGGCTGACCGCGTTCCGGAACGCCTCGGATTGCACCCCGACCAACGTCAGCTTTTTGCCCGCTTTCATCGCGGAGCGGTGCGCGGAGCACAGTGTCTGGAGCCCGAACAGGTCCGCTTGATCGACATGCTCTATATCAATGTCCAGGGAGTCCCCGTTCTTCAGCGCCTCCAGCAGGATTTTTTTCAGTTCTTCCGCGTGTTCGACGACCAGCTCTCCTTCGAGCACAAGAGGCCCGGTTTTTCCTGTTTGTTCGGTCCTTGTTTTCAGCATGATGCCTCCTCTATCTGGCGAGCCTATTGACGGTTTCCAGCAGCTTGCTCGGAGAAAAAGGCTTGAAAATCCAGCCGCTCGCGCCCGCCTGTTTCCCCTTCTCCCGTCCGACCACTTCCGATTCCGTCGTGAGCATGACGATGGGGGTAAATCTGTTCGCCGGTGTTTCTCTGAGCTCTTTGATCAAGGCGATGCCGTCCATCCCGGGCATATTGAGATCGGTGATGACCATGTCGATCTTTGCGCCGCCGGATTTAGCCAGGGCGTCCTTGCCGTCCACGGCAGTGATCACCTCGAACCCCGCGCTTTTGAGGGTAAGGCCCACCATTGTTCTCATGGTTGCGGAGTCATCCGCTACCAGTACGGTTTTTGTCATTGCCTTCACCTCCTGAGACGCCGCATCCGAGCATGCGCGGAATGCGGCTGGATTGCCTGATTGTTTAGCAAGAGCCGTGCCGATCATGATGGTGTTGTATTTGTTGAGAAATGATCTTGAGTGGCGGGAAAAGAGTATTGCAATTATCCATAGTATTGCAAATTGCGCGTGTGTATTGCCGACAGTGAGGAGAGATCGGAGGGAAGTGAATTGCAATGATAAGAATTGTCCTGGGCAATGGCAGCGGACCGCGATTGCCGCAAATGAGGGCGAAAAGAAAAGCAAGAGTTGCGGGTTTGACCCTTTTCAGCTTTGGGGCGCTGCGCGAAAGAATGCTGCTTGATTCGGGTTTGTTCTTGATGCGGGGGGCGGGTCAGGACGTGATGCCGTACTGTTTTATCTTTCTCATGAGCGTTGAATAATCGATATCGAGTATTGCCGCAGCCTTCTTCTTGTTGCCCTTGGTGGCTCCGAGGGTCCGTTGAATGGCCTGTTTCTCGATTTCCGAAAGGCTTTGATCGGCATGTTCGTCCGGCAGCGGCTGTCCGGGAACAGCGTGTTCAGCGGCAATGAGGAACTCGATCCGCTCGGGCATGATGATGTCGCCTGCGGAAAGAAGCACTGCCCGCCTCATGACGTTTTTCAGCTCCCTGATGTTTCCCGGCCAGGGATACTCTCTAAGGAGTTTTTCCGCGGCCCCGGAGATCCCCCGGGACTGTTTTTTCAGCTCCGTTGCCGCCTCATTGCAGAATCGTTGCGCCAGGAAAGGGATGTCTTCGGTCCGCTCCCTGAGCGGCGGTATGACGATCATGAATTCGCCGAGCCGGAAGAACAGGTCCTCGCGGAATTTTTTTTCCGCCACGGCCTGCTTGAGGTTCGTATTGGTCGCGGCGATGATCCGGGCGTTTATATCCAACGGTTGGGTGCTTCCAAGGGGATAGCCTTTTTTCTCCTCCACCACCCGGAGCAGTTTGCTCTGCACGAAGGGGGACATGTTCTGCACTTCGTCGATGAGCAGGGTGCCGCCGCCGGCAAGCTCGAACAGGCCCCGTTTCTTCTTTTCAGCGCCGGTGAACGCCCCTTTTTCAAAACCAAACAGCTCGCTCTCAACCAGGGTCTCCGGTATCGCGCCCATGTCAACCGTCATGAAGGGGCCTTTTTTCCGCGCGCTCAGGTTGTGGATCAGGTTTGCTATATACGATTTGCCGGTCCCTGTTTCTCCCTGGATGATGATCGAAAAATCGCTCCAGGCGACCTGGTGTATCTGTTCGATGACTTTCTTTATGAGCGGACTCTTCCCCAGCAGCCACTCCAGGGATTCTTCCATCTCCGTGTTCAATCGCCGGACTTTATTTTCCAGTTCCCGTTTTTCCAGCGCCTTGGTCAGCGTGATGATGAGATAATCGAAATCAGGCGGCTTGAGCATGAAATCATTTGCCCCGAGCTTGATGGCTTCGACCGCGGTCGGCACATCGCCGTGCGCAGTAATAATGATGATCGGCATGGAGGGGTCGATCTTTCGTATTTCGCGCAACGTATCGAATCCGTCCATGCCCGGCATTTTCAGGTCGAGGAGCGCGAGGTCGGTCTTCATTGTCCGGACGAGGTCCAGGGCTTCATGGCCGCTGGAGGCCTCGATGGGGAAGAAACCCTTTGTCTTCAGGATCTCAGCCAGGATCTGCCGAATTCTCGAATCATCATCGATAATGAGTATTTTATACGTGGTCATTGGACGGGTAACGAAAACCGGCATCTCATGCGACCGGACCTTTAAGCGTTCCTGCTAACAGAAGCATAATAGAGGCGAATGGAAAAGGCAAGTCCTGAATGCGCAATTGTCGATCGCCTGAAAAAACCACGGCGGGGCCTTGTCCGGACGGGATCCCGATGCCCCCTGCAAAACATTCATGTATTGCGGAAACGGAGGTGAAACCGCGCGGGAGAGGGGGTGTCCCGGATCTATGAAAATTGATCACAAGGCTTTTATTTTGCTGTATAATGACCGGCGAGGACGTGAACGAGAAGACCATCGGACCGGGCCACGCGCAGGAGGCTTGGGCGGGAACGAATCTGAAGGCGCTTTGCCGCGGCGGTGAAAGGACGTGCGAAGGACATGCGTCATCTCACTATTCAAATCATTCGCAGACTTGTTCAGGGACTGTTCCTGCTTTTTTTCCTCTTTCTCTTCGTCCAGACGGAGTCGAAAGGGAGTGATGAGCTGGGTTATCCGGTCCGGCTCTTTCTCGACTTCGATCCGCTGATCCTGTTCACGACGCTTCTGTCCGCGCATGCCGTTGCCAAGACATTTCTCCTCTCCCTGATTCTTGTCGTTTTCACGCTGGTTCTGGGCAGAGTTCTCTGCGGCTGGATCTGTCCGCTCGGCACGCTGAACAACATGATTGGCTCGCTCATAAAACCGAGGATAGAGCAGAAACCCCGGAACTGGCACCGCATAAAGTATCTCCTTCTCATCGGCCTTCTCGCCTCATCCCTGTTCACGCTTCAGCCGGTCGGTATCCTGGACCCGCTGTCGCTCCTGATCCGGTCATTTTCCATCAGCGTTTATCCGCTCTTCAATCACGCGGTTCGATCCTCCTTTGATGCCGCTTACTCGGTCAATCCCGCGGGCATTGCCTTGGTCACCGAACCGGTCTATACAGTGCTGAAAAAGTCGGTCCTGTCGTTCAATCAGCCGGTGTATCGCCAGGGTGTCCTTATCGGGATACTGTTCCTGACCGTTCTCGGCCTGAACCTGGTGGAAAAGCGGTTCTGGTGTAAGTATCTTTGTCCGCTCGGCGCCTTGCTCGGGCTCCTGTCCCGGTTTTCGCTTCTTAAACGGTCGGTCAGCGAAGCCTGCACTGAATGCGGGGCCTGCGCGGGTGTTTGTCAGGGCGGCGCGTCGCCGGACGTAAAGGGGGAGTGGAAGGACGCGGAGTGCTACTATTGCTGGAACTGCGACGACATTTGCCCGAACAATGCCGTCTCCTTCGGATTCTCAGGCAAGAAGATTACGCCTGCCATGGACCTGGGCAGGCGGCGTGTCGTTGCCTCGGCGCTGTCGGGGATCGCCGCGGTGCCGCTGCTCAGGATCACGCCGCTCGGTCTGGCGAACGCCAAAGACCCGGCACTGCTCCGGCCGCCGGGTTCACTCGACGAAAAGGAGTTCCTGGCTAGGTGCGTCAAATGCGGGGAGTGCATGAAGGTCTGTATAACGAACGGTCTGCAGCCGACTTTGACGGAGGCGGGAATGGAGGGCATCTGGTCGCCGGTGCTCGTGCCGCGTATCGGGTACTGCGAATACCGCTGCACGCTGTGCGGCCAGGTCTGCCCGACCGGAGCCATAAAGAAACTATCGCTGCCGGAAAAGGCAAAGGTCAAGATCGGCCTTGCCATGATCGATAAGGGCCGCTGTCTACCCTGGGCACATGCGACTCCCTGCATTATGTGCGAAGAGGTCTGTCCAACGCCAAAGAAGGCTGTCTGGCTGGAGGAAACCGCTGTCCGCGACCGGTCAGGCAGGATGGTCAAGGTCCAGCAGCCCCGGGTTGACCTGGAACTGTGCATCGGCTGCGGCATCTGCGAGACAAAATGCCCGGTGCTCGGCAGGCCCGCGATCTCTGTATCCAGCGTGGGAGAGAGCAGATCAAAGGAGAACCAGCTGTTGCTGTCCGAAAGGAACATGCATGAAAGAAACAGTACGACCGGATGAGTTGGAGCAGCTGTTGGCCGGCGAGAAACCTCCACTTCTCCTCGATGTGCGGAGACGGTCCGACATCGAGAGTGATCCCGCCATGATCCCGGGCGCCCAATGGAAGGACCCGGAAAAGGTCGCAGTGTGGGGCCGGGACCTGGGGACATATGACGTGGTGATCTACTGCGTGCGCGGGGGATCGGTCAGCAGAACGGTGCAGGAAAAATTGCGTGAAATGAACATAAGCTCCCAGTTCATTGAAGGCGGGATCGACGCGTGGAAACAGGCTGGGAAGGGGATGCAAAAGCCTTAGAAGGTCTAATTCCGAGGCCAGTTGCATCAAATCCGACTAAATGCGGTCGCAACAGATTTGTTCACGATTTCCCCCCTGTACGTATTTAACGCGCTTTTGATCTCCGTGCTCTCCTGAATCACTTTCTCGATCCCCCTGGTCGCCAGCAATTTGATATAGGGCAGTGTTGCGTTCGTGAGGGCGAGCGTGGATGTGCGAGGATAAGCGCCTGGCATGTTTGCCACGCAGTAATGCACGATGCCGTCCACTTCGAATGTCGGATCAGCATGGGTCGTCGGCCGGCTGGTCTCGCAGCATCCGCCCTGGTCCACTGACACGTCAACGATCACCGATCCTTGTTTCATGGTTCCGAGAATTTTTCTCGTTATGAACACCGGCGTCCTCCCCCCGGGGATAAGGATGGAGCCGACGACGATGTCCGCGGTCCGAATCTCCTGCTCCAGGGTTCGTGGCGAGAGCGGCAGGGTCTCGATCCTGCCCTGGAACATGTCATCGATGACCTTCAGCCGGTCCGTGGTCTTGTTCATGACAAGGACCTCCATGCCTATTCCAGCTGCGACGCGCGCGGCATTGGTACCAACCACCCCGGCGCCGAGTACCAGCATCCTTGCCGGTTTGACACCCGCGGTGCCGGTCGGCAGGATACCGGAACCGCCCCGATGCTTCTGGAGGTGGAACGCCGCAGCCAGCGGAGCCATCCGTCCGGCGATCTCGCTCATGGGGGCAAGGAGCGGCAGTGTGCCGTCCTTTGACAGAGTCTCGTAGGCAAGCCCGATGATCTTCTTCGCAAGCAGGATGTCGGTCAATTCACGGTTCGGTGCGAGATGCAGATAGGTGAAAAGAGCCTGGCCGTCTCGAAGAAGAGCGTATTCTGCCGGGAGGGGCTCCTTGACCTTGATGATGAGCTCCGCGCGGTTAAACAGCGTTTTCCGGTCAACGATGTCTGCGTCAGCATCAAGGTACTCATCGTCGGAAAATCCGCTGCCCCTGCCCGCTCCCGTTTCAACAAGGATAGTTGTGCCGAACCGCTTGACCTCCCGGGCAGCATCAGGCGTCATGCCTACACGGTACTCCTCGGTCTTGATCTCCTTTGGCACTCCGATGATCATGGTATAAACCTCCATTTGATAAAAGTATAGCATCTCCTGCAGAAGGCATGCAGGAGTAGAATGCTCTTGACTCGCGGTCGGGTTTTCTGTAGTATTTTCCGCCGAACAGATCGTCATCCGGAGGATATGGTATGGCTGAAGAGAAGAAGGAACCGTGGCTTAATTATCTTGCGCTCACGACCGTCGTTTTTGCGGTGTGCGCGACCCTTTCGACACTGAAGGGCGGAGGGTTTTCCACAAAATCGGTGATGATGCAGGCCCAGGCATCGGACCAGTGGGCCTATTTCCAGTCCAAGAGCATTAAGGGATACCTGTACGAGCTTCAGCGGGACAAACTGGAGATGGAACTGAAGGCCGGCGTGCGCGGGGCGGCCGGTGAGTACCGGAAAAAGATCGACTATTATCAGCAGGAGATCACCCGGTACAAGGCCGAAAAAGAGGAGATCAGGAAGAAAGCCGAGGAATTCGAGAAAACGCGCGATGAAGCGCGGACCCACTCAGGTGCATTCGGCATGGCGGCAATGTTCCTCCAGATCGCCATCCTGCTTTCCTCCATTGCTGCGTTGATGAAACAGAAGTACTTCTGGTTCCTGGGGATGGGGGCCGGATGTTTCGGGCTGTTCTATTTCTTCAATGGGTTCTTCCTGTTCATGAAATAAGGATGTTTTTCCCGGCGGTTCTCCGGGCAGGACCCGAGGTTTGCTATAATCTAGTCGTGCGGGATTGACGGGTCGTGCCATGGGTAGAAGGGGGCTGCGACCGTGAAACAGATCAGGAACCAGGTTGTACTTGGCGTCACGCTCATTATCATCTCATCGGCACGCTATGTTGCCCGGATCAGGATTTTTCATTCCGCGCGGAGGACCTTCCTGCTGGGTTTGTTGGAGAACCAGAATCTTCTTGAGCATGAGACCTTCACTGAGCTGCTCTGGGGCCTTGATTACATCACCGGACCGGAGATTTCCTTTGTAGTGTTCTTCCTCTTCCCCATATTTCTCGTGACGTGGTATGCTGGCGAAGGAGCGGGGATTGTCATATCCCTGCTGTCCGGGATAGCATGGTTCACCTCGGACGTGCTGACCTCGGCCTCCGATGCCTATCCCCATCCAGGTGTCATCGCTCCGGCGATCGCAGGACCGTGAACGGAATATGGCGAGAACGGACTATCTGGCCAAAGTTGACAATTCCAGGTACTTTGCCGAACTTGCGCAGGCCGAGATCAATCGCGCTGCCCGACAGCGCCGATGGCACGATCAGGACCGCGGACGACTTCATGTGTTCGGTTAAGCACGGAGGCAAGGACCGGATCGAGCATTGGGAGTTAAAATACAAAGCGGCCTGAGGATTCAGGCCGCTTGAAGGGTAATTATTCTTTGAAGGGAAGCGGATCAGTTCTTATGCTGGAAATTGTCTCCCCGCGACAGGCTGTCCCAGCTTTTTTTGACAACTGCGGTTGCAGTACGTGTTTTGACCAGGATGACCTGGACCTCGCCAATCACCTTATTTACACCTGAGTCGTTCCCGCCGTCGGCATATATAAGGTAGCGGTCCCCGGGATCAACGCCATCCTCTTTCCCTTTGTCCAAATAGACGATATCCACCTGCCCGTTGAGATCCCGCCGATCGACCACTTCCAGGATCTGCCCGGTAAGGTTCTTTGTCGGCCGCGGAGTCGATGTCGGGTAGATAAGCGTCGGTTCCTGATAGGGCATGAGCAGACTCCCTTTTTCGGCCGCGTCAAAGGACAGAATGATGCTTGCGGTTGCGGTCGTGGATCCTTCGTCGTTGACCTTAGTTACTTTCAGGATGCCCAGGATCTTATACAGTTCACCAAAGTACTTGTTGGTGGCAGGGTGTTTTACCGTGTTGACCGGTTGAAAGATCAGGAACCGGTCGCCGACAGCGACCGCGGGGCGGGAATGAATCGATATGTAGACGACATCATCATGGCCGAAGATCGTTTTCGCGGCATCGGCTGAAGATCCGATAATATAATCATCGCTATCCTCTTCACTGACAAAACCGGCGCTTAACATGATGTACTTATCGACAACAGGCCGCTCTGCTTCCGTGGGCAGGATTAGTCTGCTTCCTGGGGCTGGTTCCTCCTGTCCGGGAGCGGCGGCATCGATCGACTGCTTCCTGAAGAACGAGGGAAGCACCGGCTGATCCGGTGCTGGCGCAGCAGCGACAGGCGCCGGGGCTTCTTTCGCCGTGATGGTCTTTTCTTCGACCGGCGCAGGTTCCTGAGGAGCGCTCATTGCTCGTTCCACAGGAGCAAGGCTCGGGATCACCAATTGCCGGCCGGGATAGATAAGATCAGGATCGGCGATGACTGGATTGGCCTGCCAGATAAGCGGCCACAGGAAGGGATCTCGATAATGGGCAGACGCAATGTCCCAGAGCGTATCACCTTCCTTGATGACATATTGTCCCGGTTGGTCCGAAGAGGCAGCTGCCTCGGCTGCTTCGGCCGCAGATGCCGGCTGGTCTTTCTTGTCCCCCGGGGGAGTGACAGGAGCTCCCGGAAGAGCAACAGTGCCCTGCGATGCCCCCCCCTGGTCCTGTGTGTTGCCTCCGGCCGGTGCGGCGGTGTTCGCAGGTTCCTGGACCCACGCGGTCTGGGGGCATGTCAGGATGACAAGTAGGGTGAGTATGATCCCGCTGGCGGGGATGTACCGGATGGACCTCCTGCTGGTCATTGCTCCTGCCTCCTCACGGGCTTCGCTTTCTTATTTTTCTTTTTCACAGTGCTCTTCTGTTTTTTCTTTCCCGACGAAGTGTTCTGACCGTTAGTTTGGGACGATCCGACAGATGATCCCGAGTCGGCCGAAGTGATCCGGGAAGCCTGGGAACGCTGCTCTTCGACGGCCTTGAGACGGGTGGTCAGCGCCTCGGTCGTGCTCGTCTGTTCGTCCAGTTTTCGCCGGGTCTCTTTCTGGAGGGACTGGAGCTCAAGCAGCTGTTTTTGAAGGATGAGGACCTGATCCTTGACTGGATCTGCGGGAGGTGGGGCTGGTTTTGTGGATGCGCATGCGGTGACAACAAACGCGAGAACGGCAGGAAGTATCGCATGGAGCACCACTCTTCGTTCCATCCATCCTCCTTCCGGTCGATTAGCAAGCCTGTTGAGCACCGAATTGCACTTAAGATAGCCGAGAAACCCGTTGTTTGTCAAGAGAATTCCTCGATGACGCCGGCGCAGGGAGCATGTGGCGCTGCCCTTTACGCTCTATCCGCGGCATGTGTTGACAGCGGACATGCGGTGACAGCGGACATGCGGTGACAGCGGACATGCGGTGACAGCGGACATGCGGTGACAGCGGACATGCGGTGCCTTGCTTTCCCTGGGCTATTTTGGTATTCTGCCGTCATCATGAACCATGATGAACCACAGGTGGTGAAGCGGGTGAGCTTCAAGGGAGTGCTGTTCCTTGCGGCTTTTGTTATCCTGACCGCGGCAGCCATCGTCCTGCAGATCCGCTTTCGCGGATTCGGGGGCCCGCTTTCGGACAACCTGCTCATTCTGATCCTGATCAACGCTAATTTCCTCCTCCTGGCAGCCGTCATATTCATGATCGGCAGGAGCCTCTGGAAGCTTTCAGCGGAACGCAGAAGCAAAGTCCTGGGAGCGAAGTTCCGCACCCGCCTGGTGGCCGCCTTTGTGAGCCTTTCGTTCATCCCGACGGTGCTCCTGTTTGTCATCGGCAGCGGCATCTATACCCGCGGCATGGAGCGTCTTTTCAGTCTCCGGCTCGAGAACACCCTGCAGGAATCGGTTTCGGTGTCTCAGGCCTTTTATGATCATTTGACCGGCCAGGCACGGGGATTCTCCCGGCAGATCAGCGGGCAGCTGACCGAGGAACGGATGGTGGCCCGGTTCGAACCCGCGGTGCTTCGCGACTATCTGACACGGAAGTCGCAGGAATACGGCATCGGAGCGGTCGAACTCTACGGAGAGAACCGCAGACTGCTCACATCGGTCGTGACGTCCCAGTTCCCAGCCCGGACATTCTCCGGAGCCGACCCGGGACTTGTCGCTGCTGCTTTTGAGGCAAAGGAGGCGACGGACAGGACGGACCTCGGAAGAAAGGGAGAGATCGTGCGTGCCGCCGCTCCGCTCTACGGGGTCGAGACCGGATCAACGGTGGTCGGCGCTGTGGCCGTGAGCTATTATGTTTCCTCGAGCCTGACCAGCAAGATCGATGAGATCCGCGCCGGGTACATAGAATACCGGTCGGCATTCAAGAATAAGGAACTGCTCAAGCTGTCCTATCGGCTCGGCTTTCTGGCGGTTATGCTCACACTGGTTCTGGCTGCCATCTGGGTCGCCCTTCGGGTTGCGGCGGGCATCACCGTTCCGATCAGAAAGCTTGCCGAGGGGACCGTCGAGGTTGCGCGGGGAAACCTGGATTACCGGATCGACGATCCGTCAGGCGACGAGGTCGGTCTGCTGGTGGGATCCTTCAACCGGATGACGGCAGATCTGAAGCATTCCAGCGAGCAGCTCCGCCAGGAAGTATCCAACCGCGAGATCATCCTGACGACCATTGACGCGGGTGTCGTGTCCCTTGACCGAAGCGGCAGGATCACCACGATCAATCCCGCTGCATCAAGGATCCTCGGTGTGGTATCCGAAGACCTGCTCGGACGGCGGTATGATGACGCTTTCGGATTCATTGATCTCAAACCGATCCGCAGACTGTTCCGGAAGCTGGAGGAAGGTCATGGACGGACCGAGGAAGAGCTCACGCTGTCGGTCCGGGGGAGGACCCTCACCCTTCGGATGCGCGTGTCCACGCTTCGGGACAGCGCCGGAACGCTGATGGGGTCCGTGATCACCTTTGATGACCTGACCGAGTTGCTGCGCGCGAAGAAGGCTGAGACCTGGCAGGACGTGGCGCGCAAGATAGCTCACGAAGTGAAGAACCCGCTTACCCCTATCAAGCTGTCCGCTGAACGCCTCCGGAAGAAATATCTGGAACGTTCGCCGGATTTCGACCGGGTCTTCGACGAGTCGAGCCAGACGATCATCCAGCAGGTCGATGGCCTGAAGGGACTCCTGGACGAGTTCTCCGAATATGCGCGGATGCCGCGGCCCAATCCGGCGCCTCAGGCGCTGGGGCCGGTCGTGGACAGCGTTGTGAAGCTCTACGACGGTATGCATAAAGGGATACAATTCCGGCAGGAGATACCGCAAGGGCTACCCGACCTGCCGATTGATCAGGAACAAATGAAACGGGTGTTCATCAACCTTGTCAAGAACGCAATTGAGGTCATGGACCAGGGTGGTACGATCGGCATCACGGCGCAGGCAGATGCGGCGGGAAACACCATTCGTATCGATGTGTCCGATGACGGCCCCGGTATCTCCGAGGAGGACGTGGTCCGCCTCTTCGAACCGTATTTTTCGCGGAAGAAAAAGGGTGGTGGCCTCGGGCTGGCCATTGTTGAGCGCATCGTCGCCGATCACAACGGAACGATCCGTGCCGAGCGGAACCATCCTCAGGGGGCCAGGTTCATCATTGAGTTGCCCGTGAAGTAAGACTTGTACTGACCGCAGATCGCGGATCGAGCGGAAACGTTCACGTGGATGACACGGGAATCGGCGATCCGATATCCGGGATCTGCAGGCGGTAATTTTTGCTGAGGAGGTTGTATCTTGGATACTTTTTCCATAGTACTGATCGTGTTTTTCGGCGCATATGTTGCTATCAAGCTCCTGGGCTATCTGAGCAGGCTCGGGATCAAGCAGGTGACCGCGCGTCAGATCGATCAGATGAAGGGCATCATGCTCCTCGATGTGCGCTCGGACAAGGAGTTCAAACAGGGGCACATCCCGGGATCCATCCACATTCCCCTTGAAGAAGTGGGGAGCAAGGCAAAGAAGCTCCGGAAAGACAAGGAGCTTGTCGTGTACTGCCAGAGCGGGAACCGGAGTATCTGGGCGATCAAGCGGCTCATGGGGATGGGATTTACGAACCTTCATAATCTGAAGGGCGGCTATCATGCCTGGAAGCGCATCCATCGTTGAACTGAAGCGGGACTATCGGGCGAAGAAGCGAGCCATCGAGTCCCGGCTCAGGGAGTTCCGGAAGGTCCTCCCACGGGGTGATGAAGCGGTCTTCGAGGAGCTTTGTTTCTGCATACTCACTGCCGGCAGCAGCGCGCGCATGGGGATGAAGACCATCGCGGCCCTGCGCGACCTTCTTCAGACCGGGAGCGAGGAGGAACTGCAGGAACGGGCGGGAAAGAACCGTGTCCGGTTCTGGAGAGTGCGGCCATCCTATATCTACCAGACCCGGGAGTACCTTCGTCAGCACTGCGGACTGCGGCTACGGGAACTTCTCGTCTCCTTTGAAGATCCCCAGGAACGCCGTGATTTCTTCGCCGGGAACAGGGCGATCAAAGGCCTGGGGTACAAGGAGACCAGCCACTTTTTGCGGAACATCGGCTTTGGCGGCTACGCGATCCTGGACAAGCATATCGTGAACAGCCTGCGGGAACTGGGCGTGATCGGTAAACAGCTTAAACCGACGACCCGGAAGGGATATCTTTCGATCGAGAATAAGATGAGGCGGTTCGCCGAAGAGATCGAAATCGATATGGACCACCTGGACCTGCTGCTGTGGTCGCGCAAGACCGGGGAAATACTGAAATAGACGGCAAGCCGGAGGGTGGTCTTCCGTAGGTCGCACAGGTGGCGGGGAATGGAACCATAACCGTAGATCCGCTGAGCGTAGTCGCGAGGGGAACATGGCTGACAAGGGACTGAAGAAAGCGATCATCATCGGCGCCGCTCTCGGCGCCGTTCTTACTCTGGGCGTGGCCCTTTCAATGGACTACTTCCTGTCGAGTTCTCTGCAGGGGACCTGGCGGGATGCTGCCGTGAAGGATGTGACCAAAATGTTCGGACCATCTTGCGGTCAGAACTGGTTCGCGGTCACCCTGGTCCTGGTGTTCGTCATGGCCTTTCTTGCCGGTTTCGGTGCGATACTCGGGACCGTGGGCGCCGTCATCATCAACCGGTTCTTTAAATTCCTCCTGAAATGATTATGATCCCGAAGCGGTTCACAGGCAGCGGGAGTACGTTTCCTCTCTGGTACGCAGGGACGCTGTCCGGATTTGTCTTTTTTTTCGACAGGGAAAGTGCGATAATTTTCCGATATCAGCCGCTCCATGACTAGGTCAGCCTATGTTGTTCAATATCCTTAAACGCTCATTCCTGAACCAGAAGCGCGCGATGGCGGTCATGATCGTGTCCGTGGCCGTCGGGACCGCTATAGCAGCGTCCCTGCTCGCGCTATCCTTCGATATTTCATCAAAGGTCTCCAGGGAACTTCGTTCCTTTGGCGCGAATATCGTGGTCCAGCCCCGGATAACAGGATTGGCAGGCGTGAGCGGACAGAAACGCTATCTGCGCGAGGCCGACATTCCCAAGGCAAAGACCATCTTCTGGAGGCACAACATCCTCGGTGTTGCACCACTGCTCGTTGTGCGTGATGAAAAGCAGAACGCCCAGGTGCTCGGGACCTGGTACCTCAGGACGATCGCCTTGCCGGGAGAAAAAAAAGGATTCGATACCGGCGCTTCTACGGTCATGCCATGGTGGTCTATAGAGGGGAAATGGCCAGCGGGGGACAGCGAAATCCTGGCGGGCATCGGCATTGCAGAAAAGAAGAACCTTAAGATCGGGGACCGCGTTGCCGTAGGAGGAAGGCAACTCAGGATATCGGGCGTCCTGAACGCCGGCGGGAGAGAAGATGACATGTTCGTCGGCGAGCTCGCGACGGTACAGCTCTTATACGGCCTCCCCGGCAGGATATCCCAGGTCGCGGTGAGCGCGCTGACCACGCCCATGGACGATTTTGCCTATAAGGACCCGGCGACCATGTCCCGGAAGGAATATGAGAAGTGGTACTGCACGGGGTATGTCACCTCGATCGCAAAGCAGCTCGAAGAGGTCTTCGCAGGCTCGGTTGCCCGTCCCATCTGGCCGGTCGCCGAGGCAGAGGGAAATGTGTTAAGCCGACTTGAGCTCCTGATCATACTGCTGACCGCAGTGTCGCTCCTTGCCGCAGCCCTGGGTATATCCACGACCATGATCATGAGCCTGCTTAAGCGGACCGAGGAGGTCGCGCTCATGAAAGGGCTCGGGGCGAACACGCTGCAGACGGTTACCGTGTTCCTTTCCGAGGCGCTCCTCATCGGCCTGGCCGGCGGCGCGGTCGGTTATCTTCTTTCCCTGGGCATATCAAGCTATCTCGGATATCAGGTCTTCGGCACGGCGCTGGAGCAGAAGGGGATGCTTCTGCCGATCAGCATCGGCGTATCCGAGGTGATCTCGGTGCTCGGGGCCTACCTCCCGATCAGGCGTGCGCTTCGGATAAAACCAGCAATTGTGCTGAAGGGAGGCCAATAGTCGATCTGCGGAAGCTTTACGCAAGATACTCTTCCTTATGAATGCCTGGTTCAGATATTTCCTGACACGATCGATCTCTCAGCGGAGGGGGCGGTTCATACTGTCGTCATCGGCCGTGCTGCTGTCCGTCATGGTGGTGACCGCGCTGGTCACGGTCTCGCTGGGAGTGCGCGAAAAGATCGGCGCGGAGCTGAAGCGCTACGGCGCCAACATGATAGTGACACACGGGGAAGGACAGTTGATCCCGGGAGCTGTCGCACAGGAGGTTCGTGGTCTTTCTCCGGCGATCAAGGACGCAGCATCGCAGCTCTACGGCAGCGCAATGCTCCGGCAAACGGCCGTGGAGATCGTTGGGATCGAACCAGGGAAAATGGCCGGCTACCGGGTAGCTGGCTCCTTGCCGGCCGGCCCCTCCGAACTGATGGTCGGTGTCAATCTGCGCGAGGCCATCAAGGTCAAACAAGGAGGCACGATAGCATTTGACGGTCATTCCGGGGAGTTCACCATTTCGGCTTTTTTTGAAAAAGGGCCTGACGACGATTCCACGATCGTGCTGACCCTCGCAGGAGCGCAGAAACTGCTTGCCATGGATGGCGTGAGCGCTGTGCTCCTGAACGCGGATTCCGCCCGGCTGCTGGAGGTTGAGCGCCGGGTGCGTGAACGCTGGCCTTTTCTCGAGGTGAAGACCCTGAAACAGGTTGCTGTTGCCGAGGAGCGGATACTGGGCAGGATCCAGCTGCTCATGCTGCTGGTGACGGTGGTGGTGCTCTTTTCCTCCATGGTCGCCTTGGGAAGCACAATGGGCGCCAACGTGATTGAACGCATGGAGGAGATCGGATTGATGAAGGCCATCGGTGCGACCCGGGGCGACATCCGCAGTTTTTTCATGGCTGAGGCGGCCCTGGCCGGGCTCACTGGTTCGCTTGCGGGATACGGAGGCGGCGTTCTGGCTGCCGAGGCTGTTTCTCGCACAGCTTTCGGTTCCTTCGTTCCCTTGAACGTTCTTGTCATTCCCGGTGCGCTGGTCCTGGGGATGGTCATTGCCATAGCCGCAACCTATATCCCGGTACGAGGCGCCATGAAGGTAGTGCCAGCCAGGATACTGCGCGGCGAATAGAGTGAAAGGTGAAGCTCCTTTCGCGGAATTAGGATTGCTGCGGGATTTCGAGAGGATTATCCATGTTTCCCGCTCTTTTGTCAGTATTGAACAACCACCCCTGTTAACGGGCCGGAATCTTGTTGAGGATCGATACAATGTCTTTTATAACCATTGAGAAGGTGAGCAAGGAATACGCAACGACCCGCGCGCTGAATGGCGTGGATTGCACGATCGGATCGGGCGAGTGGGTCAACATCATGGGGCCGTCGGGGTCGGGAAAAAGCACGCTTCTGAACATCCTCGGGGGACTCGACAGGCCCACCGAGGGCATTGTTACCATCAACAGCACGGACATCAACAGACTGTCGGAGGATGAACTTGCACGCTTTCGGCGGGAGACGATCGGTTTCGTGTTCCAGCAATCGCACCTGATACCTTACCTCGATGCCACCGAGAACGTGATGCTTGCCCAGTATTTCCACAGCATCCCAGACCGCGGGGAGGCAGAAGAGGCGCTGAAGCGCGTTGGACTGGGCCACCGCCTCCGGCATCGGCCGGCCGAGCTCTCGGGCGGCGAGCAGCAGCGCGTCGGGATCGCCCGCGCGCTGATCAACAATCCCAACCTGCTGCTCGCTGACGAACCGACCGGCAACCTTGACCGTTCCAATACCAGGAACATCCTCGAACTGCTCAAAGAGCTTCACGCCCAGGAAAAGTTCACCGTCGTAGTAGTGACCCACGACCCCTTTGTGTCCCAATGGGCCCGTCGGGTGATCTCCATGGAGGACGGAAGGATCATCAGGGATGAGCCGGTTCGTTCTTGAAGCGCTGTTCATTGGAGCGAAAGAAGGCGTCAAGCTTTCTTTTTGCACTCTGCTGGTATTCTCGCTTCTGAGCGGTCGCGAGCGTCTTCCCCTGAAACGGTCCGTGATTGCCGGACTCCTTGTCGTGTTCCTTGCCTCTTTTCTCCTGCTTACCCTGCCGGTCACGTTCGAAATGCGCGAAATTATCGTTCGGATGATAGGGTATGTCTTTGGAATTTTCTTTTTTCTTTCCATTGGCGCGCTCTTTCACGAGTCAGGGACCGATATCATCGGCCCTTTCCGCAGCGTTGGCGGGAAAAGGGTGCTCCAGATCCCTATCCTGCTGGTCTTAACCATTGGTTATTTTGCGCCTGACATGGCCGGCTCTGCGCTGTTCATTGCAGACCTTGCATCCATGGCACAGGCGCCTATGCCGGTCTTTCTTGCTTCCGGGCTCGGGTTTGTCCTGTTCATTGCCGGGACCGCTGCCCTTGGCAGGAAGGTACAGCCTGTGTTCCCGCGTCTTTTTGGTTTGCCCCAGGTGCTGCTGACCCTGGCACTCATCAAACTGCTTGCCGGCGGGATACGGGGATTTGCCGAACTTACTCTCATCCCGGCGGTGCAGGCTGGTCTCATGAAACTGGTCCACGATGTCATTCACCAGACCTTTGTCATGATCCTTGTGCCTGACCACCCCGTGCTTTCGACGACAACATGGAACTTTGTGGGTTTCTTGTTTCGGGAGACCGCGGGGCTTTGGTTGTCTCTGATCCTGCTGGTAACGCCGCTCGTCCTGTTCGTGATCAAACATTTCCGGGAGCCCCTTCGGTATCCCGGGAGCATTGATCGTCCGTCTCAAAGACGCATGTTCATCAGGTCTATTCGCGATCAGCGGCTTCTCAAATCGCTTCCCGTGCTTTTCTTTTTAGCGGTAATCATCATGACCTGGTTCTCCCAGCAGGACGCGCCCGGTGTAAGCCTGTATCTACCGGACCCTAAACCTGTCGCTGCGGACGGAGATGCATTGAATATTCCCATCCAATCGCCGACAGAAGACCTTCGCGACGGCGCTATTCATAAATTTTCGCTCCTGATTCGTGACGAACAGGTCAGGTTACTGATCATGAAAAAGCCTGACGGGACGCTCACGGCATGCCTCGATGCATGCGAAATATGCCCGCCCGATGGTTATGGCCAATCACGAGAACATGTTGTCTGCCTTTACTGTAAAACCCCCATCCCCTTTGATACGGTCGGGAAGCCCGGTGGATGCAATCCAATCCCCCTGCCAACTGTTGTGACGGACAAGGAAGTGCGGCTGACAATGAAGGATATCTCCGAAAAATGGGTCCTGGTGAAGTCCGGGGCATCCAAGACTACTGTAAAATGAAATCGATTGCCGCCCGAATATATGCATTTCTGCGCTCTGCTGCTCTCACGGTCTGGCTTGTGGGATTGTTCCTGTTCTATTATCTCTCGATGGCCGTGTGGAGCAATGAAGCTTTTGGTATGTACATTGTCCATCTTTCTTCGAATAACCTGTTTCGTGGGTTTTATCTTTTATTCCTCTCCAATGTGGTTCTTCGTCTCATAGAGAGACTGCAACGCCTTTGGTCAACAAGGGCGCAATTCATTCTCCAATTGCCCTTGTTGGTGGGGCTTTTGCTGTTCCTGCCGGCCTTGTTCCTGAGCTTGAACATGAGAAAGACACTGCGAACTCCACCGGTTGGCATGGGAGACATCATCACTGTTCCCCACGGCACGGAGAAGTATCAGATCCAGTCTGTTGAGCCTGCGCTCAAGAAACGCTCTCTCAGGAATGAAGGGGCCGCGGTCTTTGATTACGAACCGGGGCTCATGCTCCTGGATCCTCAGGGAAGAACGTACCGGGTCGGCGCTTTTCCTCCCAGTCCTGTCGGCTCAACCTATATGCATGTGCTGACATTCGGGATCGGCCCTGGTGTGGAACTTAAAAAGGGGAGAGAAGTGGTATTTCGCGGATATATAGCGTTGCAGTTGACGCCATTTGGAAATGTCGACGTTTTTGACAATTCTGATTTGCCCTATAAGTTCTATTTGAGCATAATTCCCAATAGTACAATAAGAAAAGGAAAGGAATCCGCGAATACGTATGACCTTGAGAAACCGCGGTATAATGTCACTGTCGTAAAGGAAGAACAGACCATTTTAAACGGGGAAACAGATTCTTCGATCAGAATTGATGAAAACCTCACTCTTTCGTTCTTTACGCCATCGGACTGGGTCATAGTTGAAGTTGTTCAAGATAGGTTTTTGCCATGGTTTGTTCTTTCGATATGCTTAATCTGCGTGGGAATTGTGCCCTTCCTCTTCTCAATGGTGATGTCTAAACTAAGGGCGAAGTGAACGGCTTTTTATTTCGTTTGAAATGCGCAATAGTTGTCGTACATAAGTCCCTATCGGACGGCAGATTAGGATGAACTTGGCTAGTTATTGTTGAGGAACAAAATTATTAGGTGTTTTTTTTATTAAATTTCATGGCATTATAAAAAAATTGCTTTGAGCATTATAAGTCTAGCATGTTTGAAAACCAACAAGGCTTTTGAGCGATAACACTCAAAATAAGTCATTGGTGTCTTGTAATATAAAGCTAATATATTGATATTTAAAGAATGCCTATGCTGGTATATGAATTGCAAAGTATATTAATTGAAAAAGTAATGTATATAAGCTTGGAAATCTATTAAACATATTGATTTTTAAGGAGAAGCGATGGCCACTTGCAATAGATTCACGAAAACCAATCCCTTTATCTCATTGCTTGCGCTTGGCTTGGTTTGTGTATGTTTTGCTGCTCCGGTTGATGCGCTGACAATCGTCGGTAGCAAGCATGATTTTACATCGACTGCCTCGGGCACGAACAATTTCGCGGATAATTTCTTTGTGCCGGATCCGGCAACGGGATTCCCAACGCCGATCGATCAGGTCTGCGTTTTCTGTCATACGCCTCACCATGCAGCGCTCGGCGCAGCCGCCCCTCTGTGGAACAGGACCTCGTCGCCTCCTGATGCGACGTATACATTCAAAATGTATACAAGCGAGTCCTTCACGTATGGTCCTGTTGGCGGTCCCACGGGCATCAGCGCCTTGTGCATGAGCTGCCATGATGGTGTATCGTCTATCGCGGTGAGCACGCTTCTGAACCCCCCGGGAGACGCGACGCCCGATCAGGTCACTACATCGATGTCCTCCAATGGTGCAATAGGTGCGGTGTATAATGGTGATCCTCTTACGAATGGATGGGGCGCGAACCTTGGTAATATTGACCCCTTGTTCCCGGGAACCAAGATCATAGACCTGAGCAACGATCATCCGATTTCATTCGTCTATCCGACCAGTGCTTCGGGCATCTATCCTTCTACTTCGATAGATACTCGTCTCCGTCTCTTTGGTGCTAGCAAGGACATGGTCGAGTGTGCGACCTGTCATTTGGTGCACGACAACCAGTACGAGCCTTTCCTGGCAATGCCGAACAACGGCAGCCAGATGTGTCTATCCTGTCATCAAAAATAGATCCGGAACTGCAGCCATCTGTAGTCGGAAATATTTATGAAGAATTATTTAAGAAGAGTGAACGCGGCCTCGGAGGTGGGTATGAAAACGGTGAAGATTTCGATCATTCTGATGATTGCCATCGTGGCAGTGGCCAGTGCTGCCTTCGCGGCCCCGGTCCGGATCGGGACCCTGGAGCAGAATATCTCGGACCCTGTGCGGGTGGCTTTGGATGCTCAGGGGAATATATATGTGACCGAGGCACAGCGCGACCTCGTCCTGGTTTATACCAGTAAAGGTCAGCATAAGACTGGCCTTTCGGTTCCTCGACCGCTCGGTGTTGCGGTTGACGGGAACGGAACGATTTATGTAAGTTCTGGAAATCAGAGGACCAAAAACCCGGTGTATGTATTCACCCCGGACTTTGTGAAAGCCGGATGCCTGGGTGGGGCATCATGCGCGGAATTTGTAAAGCCCATCGATGTGGCTGTTGATGGAAAAGGCAATGTGTATGTCGTAGACAATGACCCTGATTATAGTGTGGTCAAGGTGTATGACGGTGCAGGCTCACTTATCCGTACGATTGCCGGCAGTGGCGCATCGCGGTTGAATAAACCCATGAGTGTTGCCATCGACGATACAGCCGGGGAAATCATAATTTCCGATCAGCCGGATGTGATTGTTGCTGGTCAAAAGGCGATTGGCGCACGGATCCAGGCTTTTGATGGATCTGGAATTGCTGTGCGGACGATTGGTCAGTATGGGATCGAGGTCGGTCAGTTCAAAGAAGCTACAGATATTGCCATTGATGCCAAGGGGCAGCTGTATGTTACTGACGGCGCTTTGGGTGTCACTAATATTATCAATGCCTCCGACGGGAACATCGTCGGTATTCTTTATGACGCCGGCAAGCCTGGTTATAACCCTAACGGTGTTGTGGTAAGCAAAAATGGACTTGCGTATGTGGTCATGCAAAAAGGCGAAGGCAGCAAGGGCAGGATTGACATTTACGCTCTTGAAGGATATGTGACGATGGCGGCTGCGCCTGCAGCGCTGATGTTCGAGGCTCGGCAGTTCTCGGGCAATCCTTCCGCTCAGACGGTATCGGTAAGCAACAGCGGCAGCGGCACTCTCAACTGGACGGCATCGAAGAGCCAGTCGTGGATCGTGCTGGGGCAGGATGCAGGTACGGCGGGACCGAATGGATCTTCCGGTCTTCCCGTTGGTATAGACATCTCCGCGTTGAAGGCGGGAATTTATACAGGCACTGTTGCGGTCGTATCGGATTTCGGCCAGACGGAGTCAGTCGGTGTTTCTGTGAATGTGCTGAATCCGCTGATCCTGAATATCAGCAAGAGCACGATGACATTTACTGCTAAGAAGGGCAAAACAGCGGCTGCCCAGTCTCTTGCAACAGGGATCGACAACGTCACCACGGCAACGGCGTGGAGCGCGAAGTCCGATTCAACGTGGCTTTCTGTAACACCGGCATCGGGAACTGCGACTGCCGCGTCTGCGGTTGCTGGTGCAAACGTAACGATCAACACCGCTGGCATGGGTGTTGGAACCTATAAGGGTGCTATCACGGTATCTGCCCCCGGAGCTATCGGAGATGGCAGTGCTGTTATGGTTATGCTTACGATAACCCCGACCACGAAGATCACCGTAAATACGAACAATGAAAATGCCAAGTTCTCGGTAAGCGGCCCGTCGACATACAATGGTAGCGGCTCATCATGGAGTGTGGAAGATGTTCCTGCGGGCGATTATAAGGTCAACTTTGAGCCTGTTGCCGGCTATCGCAAACCGAAGGCAGCGATGGGGGCTGTCCCGGCGGATGGCGAGGTTTCCTTCTCGGGAAATTATACGTCCTTCGCTGATATTGCTGCGCGGCGGAATATCCTTGTGGCCGGTGCTCTTGGCGTAAAAGCGCGTGATTCTGAGGTCAGTGTGTATAGCAATACGGGTGCTCTTTCGCAGGCAATTGATCTGTCAGCGAATTACGGTGCCAGCGTGGCGGTCGCCGATGTTGACAATGACGGCGCAGAAGAGATTATTGTTAGTGCCGCAGAAAAGGGGAGCAATCCCGCGACGGTTACGGTTATGAAAGCTGACAGGACCGTACTGAACAGCTTCGTTCCTTTTGCGAATGCCAATGCTGTTCGGGTCGCGGCAGGAGACATGGATGGAAATGGGTCTGCGGAAATTGTCGTCATCCCAGCGCCTACCAGAAACGGCGCTGCCGGGACCGCAGCAGTGTATACCTACGACAGTGCGAGCGCGAAGATGATCGAAGTCGCGGCAGTGACCATGTATAAGAAGACGTCAATAGTTGACGTTGCTGTCGCGGATATTAATGGTGATGGAAAAGCGGAACTTTTAACACTAGCCGCGTTTGAAGGAAAATCAGCAGGAATGGTAAAAGCCTGGAGCGTGAGCGCTGCAAAGGGTGGTTGGTCAGCAGCCTTGATCAACGATATCACCATGAACGGTGAAATGATGGGCGCTGCAGTGGCCGGTGGCGATGTCGATGGAGACGGTGTAAGTGAGATTATTGTCGGTTCCGCGGCAGATGCGGGTGGTATGCTGACCATCATTAAAGGCGACGGAACTCAGACGAAGGTGAAGGTCTTTGGCAGGAAGGATGTGGCTGGTATGACGCTGGCCGTTGCTGACCTCGATGGCGACGGTAAGGCTGATCTCGTTGCGGCGCCTGTGCTTGAGAGTGGGAATGCGAAGAAGGATGGTGCGATCGAGGTCCTGAATTCGAATGGCACCTTGATGTTCTCGATCGATGTCAAGGCGGATGGTGCGAATGTTGCCATCGGTGAACTTGGTCTCTAATTCATGATCGTGACCAGCATGAACATGAATGGAATTAAAAGATTGATACGGCGTACTCTGCAAGAAGGAGCGGTGACTATGAAGAAATCTACTCTACTTACGATTTCAATTCTGATTATGCTGTTCGGCATGCTGATTGCCGTGCGGGACGTCGCGGCACTCGATGCCCCGCATAACGCGAACGACGTATCTCGGTCGATCACCTGCTCCACGTGCCACGTTTCTCCATTGGGACCGACCCCGACGTGGAAAACAATCCCGACGACCACGGACAATACCTATACAAACAATCTTTGTACAAGCTGTCACGCGAGCGGCAAGCTCACGACCAGCAAGTATGAGGATATTAAGACCCACTCTGCGGCGAACACGGGAAGCACCCGGTGGGGCGGTGGCTGGACGGTTGAGTGTCGTGTCTGCCATCATGCCCATAACCAGGCGCAGCAGACCACGTTCTATTCAGATGCTAATAATAATGTGCTGACCGGTACGGTGGCGGCGCTGACGTCGTCGGTATCTGCGACCATGTCCACGCTTACTGCGTCCGCGGGGTCGATGGGAACCGATGGTTACGTTGGTTACCTTCTTATCCCGAATACCGCATATCCTACGATCATGTATCGTGTTATAGCCAATGACGCGACGAAGTTTACCGTGAAAGGTGCTATTAACCTGGCTCGTACGGCAGTGGGAAAGACCTGGGCACTGCGCTACGGCAAAATGGTGAAAACGCAAATTGCCTATACGAACCCGACTTCGGTGAATGCCTCGGTCAAGTTCTACAATAATGCAGGCAACAATTCCTTTGCAGAAACCGCGAGCCCATCAACATCCCTTTGCATGGTCTGTCATACCCAGACCAAGCATTTCAAGAATGACGGAACATTTGAGACTGCAGGTCATCCGGCAGCTGTCGGAACGGCCTGCACTTCCTGCCATAAACATAATACGGGCTTCAAGGCAAGCGGATGTAATGGCTGTCACGGCCAGAGCGGATCGACCGGCGCGCCTCTTGTTGCCGGTGATCTTGTCTCGCCAGCAACCGGCCACGCCGAAGGCGCACATCTGCGGCATGCGGTGACCCTGTCTCTGAGTTGTGCTGTCTGTCACGCTGGAAATACCATGCCTGCGCTCGACAGCGAGATAACCATGTCGTTCAGCGACGCGGCAGCAGGTGGAGCATATCAGGGCACTGCTCTCAACGCTCCTTACACCTATAGCGCCAATGTCACCCTGGGCGGCACGCAAACCTGTTCCTCTTTATATTGCCATAGCTCGGGTCAGAGTGCCACGGGTGGTTCGCTTGCCGGCGGAGACTACAAGTCAGTGAACTGGACAGGAGCCGGCCTGAACTGCGGCAGCTGCCACGTTGATATGGATGCAAGCGCATCGGCAACTGGCAGCCATATTAAGCACGCACAGGATAAGGCCATTGCTTGTGCGACCTGCCATGATGGATACACAGAAACGTCAACGGCCGCGGCAACGCACGCAAATGCCTCGATCAATCTGAGCTTCAGCGGTAGGGCTGCTGGCTCGACATACTCCCAGGGAAACTCCCATGCTGTGCAGAACGGATACGGCCAGTGTTCAACGAACGATTGCCATAGCACCGGCCAGGGTTCCGATGGCAGTTCGTCCGGCATTACCTATGCGTCTCCGACGTGGGGCGGAACGGTGAATTGCAGCTCCTGCCACAAGAACATGGATGCTGATGCGACCGCACCGGGCAGCCATGTGAAGCACGCGCAGAGCGCGGCGATTGCCTGCGCCACCTGTCACAACGGATACACCGAGACCACCGCAGCCGTGGCAACCCATGACGACGGCACGGTGGACATGAGCTTCAGCGGTCCGGGAGACGGCACGTTCTACACCGGCGGTACGACGAGCGGCAACTACGCGCTCGGCGGCGGTTACGGTTCTTGCTACACCAGCTCCTGCCACAGCTCGGGCCAGTCCGCCACGGGTACGGCCTCGCCGCTGACCTATGGTTCACCGGTATGGGGCGGTACCTTGGACTGCGGTTCCTGCCACACGAACATGGATACTGATGCGACCGCACCGGGCAGCCACGTGAAGCATGCCCAGAGCGCGGCCATCGCTTGCGCCTCCTGTCACAGCGGTTACACTGAGACCACGGTTGCGGTTGCAACGCATAATAACTCGACAGTCAACGTGACGATGGCGACCGGCTTCTACACCGGCGGCACAACGAGCGGCAACAACGCGCTCGGCGGCGGCTATGGTTCCTGCTACACCAGCTCCTGCCACAGCTCGGGCCAGTCAGCCACGGGTACGGCCTCGCCGCTGACCTATGGTTCTCCGGCATGGGGAGGTACACTGGACTGCGGCTCCTGCCATAAGAACATGGATACTGATGCGACCGCACCGGGCAGCCACGTGAAGCATACCCAGAGCGCGGCCATCGCTTGCGCAACCTGTCACAACGGTTACACCGAGACCTCGGTTGCCGCGGCATCGCATAACAACGGCACGGTGGATATGAGCTTCAGCGGGACGGGTGCCGGGACGTTCTACAGCGGCGGCACAGTGAGCGGCGACAACGCGCTCGGCGGCGGCTACGGTTCCTGCTACACCAGCTCCTGCCACAGCTCAGGCCAGTCAGCGACGGGTACGGCATCACCGTTGACCTACGGCTCTCCTGCGTGGGGCGGAGCGCTGGATTGCGGCTCCTGCCACAAGAACATGGATACGGATGGAACTGCGCCGGGAAGCCACGTTGGCCATGCACAGACAGCGGCGATTGCGTGCGCAACCTGCCACAGCGGGTACACCGAGACGACGGTTGCGGCTGCAACGCATAATAACTCGACAGTCAACGTGACGATGTCGACCGGCTTCTACAGCGGCGGCACGGTTTCGGGTGACAATGCGCTGGGCGGCGGTTATGGAACCTGTTTCACAACGAACTGCCATGGCTCATCCTCACCCGTCTGGGGCACGAACACCACGAATGCTTCCTGTACGAAGTGCCATGGTGTTTCCGGCGCAACCCCTGCGCAGTATACCGCGGATAACAATATAGCGGCGCCTGGATATGTTTCTGTCGCTCCGGTCGGTACCGGTCGCGCAACATCTGGTGCGACAGCTGCGACAGATCCGAAGGTCGGAGCTCATAACGCACACCTTAAGGGCGTGAGCAACTATTCGGATCCCATTGCCTGCAGCGCCTGCCACAATACGTCATCAGGGCACATGGATGGTTCCGGCACACTGACATTCAGCGGTTTGTCTACATCGAACGGCGCCGCTGCAAATTATAGCGCGCCGAATTGTTCAACAACCTACTGTCATTTCGGTAAATCGATCAATTTGTACTCGCCGGCAGTTTCGAGCGCTACAGTGACCTGGAATGATACGGCTTACCTGAGCGGCACACCGAGCATCGGCGGAGACTGCGCGAAGTGCCATCTCTCACCGCCTTCGGCAACAGGGACCCATGCAGGCTACAGCACCTTCACAGACTGCAACACCTGTCATCCTCATGTGAGCACAGACGGTACGTTCAACAACAAATCGCTGCATATCAACGGCGTAGTCGAAGCCGCAAGCGGTTGCGACGGCTGCCACGCATATCCGCCTGCAATAGGCGACGGCAAGGCGTATAAGGGTTCCGCGCTGCTCGGTAAAGGAGCGCATACATCCCATGTCAACTATCTCCTCCTGAGGACCGGATTGACCCTTAGCGCTAAGGGTGATACTTATACCGGTGCAACGGTTGCGGCGATCTGCGGCGTTTGTCACAACACGTCAGCCGATGCCTTCCATAAGAATGGCAATGATGTCCGTGACCTCCTGATCCCATCGTCTTACCTCTTTGGTACGGGGACGCCGACATATAACGGGAATCCCGCGACTACGACCAATAAGAACTGCTCGAATGTCAGCTGCCATTTCAATGTAACTCCGCTGTGGCAGCAGACCGCGGGTCAGTAAGGGAGGGTGTGGACGTGTATACCGTACTGAGGTATAATAGCCAGCCTGCATGCAAGGCTGCAGTTCATAATCAGAAACGCTCAGCCGCATCCGTGGAATCGACCGGCAGAGCTCTTACAGAAGGCGAGGTACTTATGATGAAGAAAGCTTGTAACGATAGCGCGGTAAGCCGGCTCACATGGCTGGGGCTTGCGGTAGTCCTGATCATGCTGATCTCCGCATTCGTTGCTGTACCTCAGGCAACAGCCGGAACGTATACGGTAGATACGTGCGGCGATTGCCACGCATACTCCACGGGAACGTTCACGGACGGTTCGGCCCGGAATAATCCGGCCGGCGCCTTCCCGGGCTCGCATCAACAGCATGTGACGACCTACCAGATGGCCTGCACGGTCTGTCACATCAACAACGGAGCTAATTTTGCCCATCGGAACGGCAATGTTGATATAAATGCCTCGATCAGCGGAGGCACATACAGCAAAGGTTCATTCTCCCAGGTTAATACGACATCTCTGGGTCGGTGCACTAACGTCTCTTGCCATAGCAACGGAACCCCGCTGAACGGTACAGCAACATTCGCAACAGCGACCTGGGGTTCTCCGGCAACAGGTGCTTGCGGAACCTGCCACGGCGTCCTGGCTTCCAGCGCTCCGACCTCAACGCATCACAGCAAACACGTGGGAGCTGCTGCGGGATATCAAAACGCCTGCGGTTGGTGCCATAGCAGCACGGTGAACATGACAGCGAATTCAACCGTTCAGGCGACGGTCACTTCAACTACGCTGCATGTCAACGGAATCAAGAACGTCTCCTTTGAAACCACCACGAACGCCGGGGCGAACGCCTACGGAAGCGGGCAGGCCTATAGCTGCACCAACCTCTACTGTCATAGCCAGGGGAACACGTTCACATCACCCTATACAGCGCCGAACACGACAGCGCTCTGGACATTGGCTGCAGGTTCGCTGAACTGCAACAGCTGCCATGGTTCGACCGTAGCAACAACCACTCGCGGTAATGGCAAGCCTGAGTACGCCAACGGCACGCCGAAGAAGAACAGCCATGCGGGCCATTTCCCGTGGAACACGCTCCAGTCCTGCCAGATCTGCCATTCGGCAACGACCACGGACGGGGTGAGCGTTACGAACAAAGCGAACCATGTGAAGAAGTCCTACAACGTGGGTTCCTACACGGGAGGCGGTGCCTGGAACACCTTGGCAAACTTCACCTATACCTATAATGCCAATGGCAGCACCTGTAATACCAACCAGTGCCATGCTGGGCTGAACGCACAGTGGGGCTCGACAGGAGCCGGCTCCGGCAGCGAATGGAACTGCATTACCTGCCACTCCAGCTCGTTCAAGAAGTTCCTCGGCACGGGAACGATCCGGCAGGTTGTCGGTACGACCAACGCCGCTGATTTCAACATGTCAACGATCGGGAACGGCGCAGGTTCGCGTCACCTGTACGGTGCTTCGACAATCGTGAAATGGGACTGCATCATCTGTCACGAGGAAGGTCAGGCAACGGGCGCTCCTGGAAGGGTTGACTGGCAGAACCATAATGACTTGGGCGGCTTGATCCATCTGCGGAACGTGGACACGATCGATCCTGCGAACTCGGGCTGGGCGATTAACAACAAGTCCTGGACGACGACCGATTATCAGAGTATGGACGAGTTCTGCGTCTCTTGCCATGATTCCAACGGGGCAAGCGCGATCGCGGTGAATGCTGCGAACAACGGACTCTTCACCGGCACTGCTGCCTGGAACACCTATCGTGCAGGCTGGAAATCAATGGCAGGAACTTTCCCCGGCAGGGCAGCCCTGGCACCGTTCAACTCCACGGACTGGCGTTCTGGTTATCTGGTTGCATCCACCTCGTCAGTAGGCGCCGGCGAGGGCAGAGCAAAGATCACTGACGTGAAGACCCAATTCTACGCAGGTACTGCAGGCAACTGGGCGACAACGAACTACAACGGCAATCCGTCGCAGCACGCGGTGCTCGGTACCCGGTACGGCCGGGCCTGGAACACCTGGACCGCCGCAGCCTGGTCGAGCTACTTCATGAAGAAGTCTCGTGCGAACATCAACGCCATGCGTGAGACCGCGCTACTCTCATGCGCTGACTGTCACGTGCTCGATGCTCCAGGTGTGGGCGGCAATGCTCATAGCGGTACAGTGAAATACATGCTGTCTACAGTCACTAGTGATGGCATCTGCACAAAGTGTCATTCGACAACTGCCTACGCTGCGGCGAGCGCTATATCCCGGTGGAATCACAGCTACTCAAGAGGCGGTTACAATGCCTATGGTCTTTCCAACGCAGCAGGTACGGGTTCTCAGCTCGCCTGTATGATGTGCCATGCTGGCTGGCAGATAGAGTCAACGGTCTCGAGACAGAGGAGCTACGGCGGCATCCATGGATCCTGGACGACCTTCTATCCCATGAGCACGGTAGGAAGTGGAAACCTGACGACCTACCGGTTCTTCCCCGGGACCTGGAGAAAGCATTCATATAGTGCTGATAACCAGTGGGGCTCCATGACAGCTTCGACCTGTTACTTCGGGGCTACAACCGATAATAGCGGATTTGCGAGCTGTACGTCACATGGAAGCGCGACCGGCAGAACTGGAACGACGTACACGCCGACGTACACGCGTCCGGTCAAGTACTAACAGCTTCGAGGTCTTGAAGGCAACAAATGTAGCGGAGGCTCATATGAGCCTCCGCTTTTTTTTTGTTTTTTACAGCGGTGAAGGCGGTTCCTTGTGTTTAACGATAGGGATGTGTTGGTGCACGGTGAAGGAGCAAGGTAAATTGGACGGGAAGCCCGGTGGCCCAAAGTCCGATAAACAAGAGTACGGTAGTGAAGTTGCGGCAGCGATCATCTGGGATGAATAAGGAGCCTCTTTCCTGAATGAACTTTCGATCCGCCCTGGTGATATGTTTCAGACCTCTTTTTATCGGAGCTAGTGCCAACCGCTGTCGCCAATCGGGAGATGTCAACGAAGTGTGCTCAATCGTCATCAGAAACAGAGTGCATTAGCAAGGTGTTGAGAACGTCCTCTGGTGTTGCCATAGCGAGAAGCATAAGCGACCAGGCAATCTCGTATTTTATGGAAACGCATAACCAGGAATTTGAGGAGTCTGATCCAGGCGAAGGGAATGCAAGATTGCTTTGCTTCGCTCGCAATGACCAGTGCAGGACCTGCTCGGAGAGACACTTGAAGGCATTTTTCAGCAAACAGTTCGTGAATTGTGAAGAGGGGGTAGGGGGGCAGAGAAGTCCGAGCCGTGGCAGTCCCCAGCTAGGCGCGAACGCAGAAAATCGAACGATATGCTGAAAGGACCATAATTTACTACGGCAATGACGGTGAAGAAAGCAGGTAACTGTAGAGAAAAGCAGGGACCATGCGTCCGGTGACGAATGGATACAGATAAAGCCCCCAGACTGCAGTGAGGCAAAAGAGAATACTAAAGACCTTTCGGGATCGGCCAGAGCCCATGGTCAAAGATGCAAGCGAGTACGCGATCAGTAGATAGGCAAATGGCAGCACCGCAAAGGCTGAATAGAGGAACACCGGACGCTTCACCAGGATGAACTGTAAGTACGATGAAGCAAAGAGCAGCAAGACCAGGGGGAGGCTCCGCTCTCTGCGTTGATACGCATAATACAGCCCATAGACCGCAGCAGGTATGGTCAGGAGCCAGATCGGCGGATTGCTCATGAAGGTGAAGAACTTTCCCCACCCGGCATTCACGAAGATCGGTTCGCCGTGTATCAGCGGCTTGACGAACCAGTGCCAGGGAACTGATGGCGAAGAACTAAAGAATTTATCAACAAAGGAATCAAGCGCCATGGCCTGGAGGGTATGGTAGGCGTCCTTTTGCCATATGATGAAGTCGAGTAGGTTGGACCCCCGTTTGAACCAGGGATACATCAGGAGTAAGTAAACGCCTCCAGCGACCACGCCTGACGACGCAAGGTAAGTTGAGCTGAGGATTCGGTCTTGCCCGTCACGGTTCGACCAGATCCGGAGGAGAAGATAGGCGAAGACAGCGAGAGTCGGCAGGACAAAATACCATTTGCCGGAAAGCGCCAGTCCGAGGGGGATCCCTGCCCATGCCAGTGCGCGCTCGTTCCCCTGCATATACAGGGCGATCGCGTAGACAAAGAGCAGGAAGAAGAAGATCGGAATTATTTCCATGAAGTTGGTGCGAGATAGGGAAATATGGAAAGGCTCGATGGCAAAGAAAAGGCCGGAGAGCCAGGCGACGCGCCGGTCCTCGAAGAGTCGCAGGGCAAGCAGCAAGAGCATCAGCACGGAGAGGCTACCGAAGAGGACGTTCGGCAGCCGCCAGCCATAGGCATTGTTTCCAAAGAGTTTGATGCCGATCGCGGTCACATGGAAGTTCAAGGGCGGATGGAGCCAGACGACCGGGGCGTAGAGGCCGTTCTTCTGGAAGTTCTCTGCAGCGGGGATGAACTGGAATTCATCGCCGATGACGTATGGCGGTTCGCCGACGCTCCAGACGCGAAGGGCAAAGGCCAAGAGAAACAGCAGCAGCACGGTATTCCGATTGTTAAAACGTTCCATCAGCCTTCCTCAGGTCTGAGATGAATTCGACGGCATGGGTGCCGGAGACGGTCAGAAGGTCGCAGGTGAGCTTTCCGCGCAGGAGCGGGAGGAGCATCCCGCGCTCCTCTGCCGAGACGCTGTCAGCCTGGAGATTGACGATCACCGGCTCTTTCAGTCCGGGGAAGTCCTGGAAGCGCATGATCCTGACCGAGATCCCTTCCGCAATGGTCATCCTGAAGCTTCCGCCTGAAGATTCCACGGTCTTGCTGTTCCCGAGCACTGAGGCGACCGTCTCCCACGCAGTGTCCGAAATGAGGTGATAGACCTTGCGGACCATGCCCGACCGGACGGCCTGGTGCACGTAGTTCCCGGCTACGATGTGGTACTCCGGCCGTTTTGGACAGTGGTCCGGGTAGGAGTGTTCGAGGATGAGCCTGTTGAGCCGCGCGTAGTCGTCAGCGCTGTTGCGTGGTATCGGGACCGAGAACGAGTCTGTCAGGGCCAGGTAGCCGGCAAGGCTCGTGATCTGCCCGGATGGATCGGGAAGCCCTTTTCTCAGGAACAGGGGATAAAGGCTGAATCGCCTCAGGACGTCAGTGTTCAAGCCCTTGATCGTACAGGAGAAGGTGTCCTGTACGCTTCCCTGCAGGTCCGTCCTGAGCGCATCGCAGAGCCGGTTCAGGCTTGCCGTATCTCTGAATTCAGTGTCCTGGAACTCATCGGTCCTGTCCTCGATGTCAGCATTCAGATGCCTGTCTATGAGCACGAGCGTCCTGCCGTGCATCCCCTGCTCGCGCCAGACAGCAAAAGCATCTTGGGGAACGTTCACCTGCCTGACCAGCGGGGAGGGCAGGATCGTCCGGTGCGATGCGCCGTATTGCTGCAGGAACAGCAGGACACTGATGCAGAACAGGAGCGATATTGCTATGACCGCGATCTTCGATTCCTTGCTCATCTTGATGTCCCGAGTGAGACCGCTGCCCTTGCGTACGCGGCCAGCTCGTTCATGGACCGCACCTTGGAGAGCCGATTGAGGATATATCCGGGCCGCAGGTAGTACTTCCTGACGGCCTTGTGATGGAGACCGTCAATCTCCTGCCTGGTCAGAGTGTGGCCTTTGACGACCGCGGAACCGTAAGCATATTCGAACAGGCAGCTGTCAGCCGGGTCCTTGGTTCCGAACAGTCCGTTCTCGACCGCGTACCGGAAGAATGCCGTGCCCGGGAAGGGCGTGGCAACGAAGAAGTTGGCGAAGTCGGTCCTCAGGTCACGGGCCAGTCGCATGGTCTGCTCCGCGGTCCCGGTCGTCTCCCAGGGGAGGCCGGTCATGTAGTAGGCAAAGGAAGCGATGCCCGTGCCGCGGATGAGCCGCACGGAATCCCTGATCTGCTCCACGGAAACCTTCTTGCCGATCTTGTCGAGGATCTCCTGGCTGCCGCTCTCGATGCCGAGGCTGATGAGCGAGCAGCCCGCCTCCTTCATGAGCGTGAGCGTTCCCTGGTTGATGTTGTCCGCCCGCATGTTCGAGGCCCAGGTGAACCGCAGGCCCGATGCACGGATTGCCTGGCAAAGCCGCCTCACCCACCCGTCGTCGAAGTTGAAGACATCGGACCAGAAGATGAAGTCCTCGATTCCGTAGGTCCGCAAGCAGTGCCGGACCTCGTCGAGGATGTTCTCCGGGCTACGCATCCTGACCTTGCGGCCCGAGACCGGCGTTGCCAGGCAGAAAAAACAGTTGTACGGGCAGCCGCGGGAGCACTTGATGATGCCCTGGGGCCTGCCCTTGTCCGGCCGGACATAGCGACGGTTATCGATGAGGTGGCGTGCAGGGAACGCCAGGGCATCGAGATCGCTCTGGAACGGCGCATCATCGTTCCGGAGGACCTCTTCGCCCCGTCTCCAGGTTATGCCGTGAACCGTTTCCAGGGACTCCCCGGAGACGATCCTTTTGATCAGCGGCTCGGGCTCACTGCGCAGCAGAATGTCCACCTCGGGATGGGCCCGCAGGACCTCACGGTCAAAGACCAGGAAATGAGCTCCCTTGGCGATGATCGTCAGGCCCGGCAGGGCCTTTTTCGCCTCCCTGCATACGGTCAGGTCGGCCAGGAGCGTTGGTGTCGTCGTGCTCAAAACCAGAAGGTCCGGCTTATATTCACGCAGGATAGCTGTAAATGCGGCCATATCAAGTCTGCTTGCCGGACAGTCCAGGACCTGGCACTCAGCCCCGGCAGCCTCTGCGGACGCCGCCATGTACAGGAGGTCTGTGGGCGGAAGGGTCGGCGCGATCGGAACTTTACCGGTCGGGACCTGGCATCTGTCCTCGCGGTTAATTAGCCCGGTAGGCGGATATGCAAAGAGAACCTTCATAGCTCAATCCTGGATCGGAAGGCGGCCCACGATACGAGACCGTTCCCGCATGGTCTCCGCGTCTATGTTGCCGGCCAAATAGTCAGCGACGAGGAAACCTTTGCCGATAGCATTGTGTGCGTTGTTGTAATCGCTTGAGGCCTCTCTTCCACAGAGGACTATGCCGGAATTTTCAAAGAAAGCCTCGATCCTGTCCTGGGCCTGATATCGCTCATGGTTCAGCACGGGATATGCACCCGGGCAGCGAACGTTGAACGCCCGGAGGATATCGTTCCTGCCGAACCATCCGAGCTCGAGGACAGCCTCGGTAAGCACCTGGTCGAACTGCTCATTTGACATAGTATCATAACGGCTGCCGTGATCGCAAATAACATCGCACAGGATGATCGCCTGCCCATCAGGGCAGAGTTCGGGTGAGAACTGGTCGAATGAAGATAGTCTGTTGAAAATGATATGTTCTTCCGGGAATATGATCACCCTCGCCGGGAGCTGGAAATTCCTGACCGCAAGGATGCCGAGCCGCATGGTTCTGGACGGGAAAGCTTCGGCGAGCGGCATGATGGGCGAGGCAAGCGGGGCGGCAAGGTATCCGATCAATGTCCTGTTGGATATCGTGCTGACCATACGATCGGCGACCAGGTGGTGCTCGCGGCCGTTCTTTTCGTAGGAAATGTGGAAGGGGCCTTTGATCGTCTCTGCCTCGATCCGCCTGATGTTCGCGGTGAGCTCGATCACCTGCCCCTGTGACCGGACGAATTCTGCCATCGCATCGGGGATGCGGCCGAATCCCTGCCTTGGGTAATAGAACATGCTGACGCCGGGAAGCGACCGACCCCTCAAAAATCGCTTCAGCATTGTGCCAATCGTCGGAAGTTCGAAGCGGATCCGGGCAAAATCCTCATGCAGGTCTTTTGTTCCCCAGACCTTCCTGATCATCGGAAAGGCGACCATTTCGCTGAAAGGCCTGCCGAAGGAATGCAGGATGATGTCCTCAAAGGTAGTGTTATCAGTCCGGCGGGAGCTGAGCATTCTGAGAACGGCCTGTGAGCGGGCACGCAGCCAGCCTGCGGCGAAGACCGTGGTAAATTTCAGGCTTGATGCACTGCACATGTTCCGGAGTTTCGGGGGATAGGAGTATACGGTCCCGTTAAAGTAGACCCCGTGCTCATTCTCCAGTTCGAGGAGGTCAATTCCCGGCAGTCCGCGGATCTTCTCCACGATGCCCGGGAGCTGCGGTGAGAGGCGATGCGGGCCGATATCGAATCGGAGACCGTCGTGCTCCAGTGTTCGTGAAAGCCCTCCGACTGCCGGCGCTGCCTCAAGCAGGGTCACCTCGAGGTTCTTGCGCCCGCATAGGCCCCAGGCAACGGAGAGGCCGGAGCATCCAGCACCAATGATAACGATCCGTGTCTTGTGCATCATGATCTTCCGCCGAGCAGCATCTTGACTCCCATGCCGATCTTGCGGCCTAGCTGGCCGAACCGGAGATGGGTGATATCGCTCCAGGCTTCCTTGGCCACAAAGGAGGGGGCGAGATAGAACTCCCGCATCAGGCCGTCCCGGATGTCCGTGAAGGCCCTGTCCAACGCATCGCCCCGCCAGGATGGCAGCCGGAAATCCTTGACCGGGTGCAGCACGAATTCCTGCCAGTGGTCCCGGTCATAGACGCCGCTCTTCACGAGCTCGAAATAGAAGTCTGAGAAGGGGACCGGCAGGAGCGTGTTCATCAGGATGAAGTCCGGCTTGATGAGCTTGATAAAATCGCGAGTTGTCCAGGCCTCCTCGGGGGTCTGGTTCGGGAACCCGATGATGAAATAGGCCAGGGACTCCAGCTTGTGGCGGTGCAGGATCTCGAAACCGCGGAGGATATCGTCGACCGTGGTTCCCTTGTTGATGTACTGCAGGATCCTCGGGTCATGGCTTTCGACCCCTGCCGTGAGCCGGAAACAGCCGGCCTCCTTCATGGCCGCTGCCATCTCGTCGTCAAAGGGCTTCAAACGGGCCCTCGTGGACCAGCGGAACTTCAGGCCGCGCTGAAGGATCTTGGAGCAGATCTCGTTGACCCGCGATTTGCTGATGTTGAAGGTGTAGTCCAGGATGTGGATCTCGTCGAATCCCAGCGACAGGATCTCCTCGATCTCGTCCACGATCCGGTCGGCGCTCTTCGTCGCGTAATACCGGGGCACGTTGCAGAAAGTGCAGCGGAACGAGCAGCCCCGCGACGCGGTCATGGTGGTCATGACATGCCGGTCCGAGAGGGAGACGTATTTCCTGATGTCGAGCCGCTTCCGGTCCGGGAAGGGGAAATCATCCATGTTCTTGAGGGGATTTGTCCGGGTGGATCTCACCGAGCCGTCCGGCCCCCGGTAGTGCAGATTATCCACGGCGGAGATATCGCCGGTCCTTCCCGATGCGTACCACTCCACGAAGCGCGGGAAGGTCTGCTCCGCGGGGCCGGTCAGCATGAAGTCGAAGACCGGGTGCGT
Organism: Nitrospirota bacterium; assembly: GCA_029858565.1. Taxonomy (GTDB): domain Bacteria; phylum Nitrospirota; class UBA9217; order UBA9217; family UBA9217; genus JAKAHZ01. Next base: position 133,611 of record JAOUEV010000002.1, read on the forward strand.
CATCGTTTCGGAAGGATAGAGGTCGGTATGGGTGCCGCCCACGATGATACCGGTCTCCGGCAGGAACTGCTTCACGTCGGCGGCGAGCCTGACGACCCCGTAGAACCGCTCCGTGACCGCCGAGATGCCGAGCAGGTCGGGCTTTTCCCGGAGGATGTTCTCGAGCAGGGTCTGGTAGGGCGTATCGTGGGCATCGTAGAGGATGACCTCGTGCTCGGGACCGATGTTCCGGACGATGGAGAGCAGGCCGAGGGGCGGATACTTGATGAAATCGTCAAGTACATACTGGGGATTGTAATTGAGCACCGATTCCCCTTCTCGGGGGCTGATGGTGAGGATGATCTTCATCGTGCTCTGCCTGATATTCCGGAAACGGTCCGTCGGATGATCCTGTCCCAATCGATGCGCGACAGGAGGTCCTCGGCGATGAGCTTGTTCCCCCGATCGCCAAGATGGCAGCGGTCATAGAACAGCTCGGGGCGTGCGTCGAACAGCCGTGAATGGTCGATGAAGGTGAATTCCTCCTGTTCCGAGAGGCCGCCGGCCCCGTGCGCCAGTGATGCGTACAGAGGGGACACCTTCGACCGCTCTTGCTCCCGGACAGGCTGCAGCACATAAGCGTAAGGGATCTCGCGGGCCTTCAAGTAGGAACTGACGATTCGGATATTTTTCAGTGCCTTTCGGGGGTAGTCGGAGGCCTGAAAATTCTCGCCGGCCTTTGTCATGATAAGATCGAACATGTCGCGGCCGTGATTGAACAGCTCGTATTCCTCGATCGCGTAGAGAAAATATTCGCCGTCAACGTCATATTGATTGAGCAGGTCGGTTTTTCTCAGGTGGACCTGGAACAGGTCGTTGTGGCCGGAATAGGAGATGATCATGTCGGGTTCGTACTCGGTGATGCGATTGAAGATCCATGTCCGCTCCTGGGTCGAGGTCCATCCGCCGGCTGCCGCGGTTATGACCTTGATGTCCGCGCCCTCGTACCGTTCGCGAAGCGCCTGCTGAAGATATCCTGCGATGGTATGGTCCGTATCGGTAGCAAAGGCCCCCCATGCGGTCGAACCGCCGGTCAAAAAGACGCGAACTTCGTTCTCCTTCTTCCTGCCGAGATCGTCCGGATAGCGGAACTGCTGGTAGTTGTGGAATACCAGACCGTTGATATCACCTGCTGCCGGCGCGTAGGTCGTGAAGGGATCGGGCACCATCGTGGTGTGCACCACCACCGGTCTGGTCGGTTTCTCAAAATAGAGGGCCGCAGGCAGTTCTTCAGGGAATCGTACGACCATGAGCGGATGATTGGTCTTTTCGGGCAGGGGATTCTCCTCATAGATATGGATCTTCCGCGTTCCGCTGGAGTAATAGAGCGGTTTGTCCTTCCCGAGTTCGAAGAGGCGGGCAGCGATCCTGTCGGAGACGGCGCGTACCCGGACGAACAACAGGCCGTGATGTCCCCGCAGGATATAGCTGGGGTATACGGAAAAGATAAAGATGCCTGTGAGCAGGGTGACGGGGACCCAGAGGGCAGCGACCAGAGCGTATTTGATGAATTTCCTGCGCATGAATATCCTTGGACAATCGAACCATTATAACACGCTGAGACGCTTTCGGAAAAGGATAGAAAGGCCGTCCCCGCGAGGAAGCTTGAGACGAGGAAATTAGCCTTGACGGACACCGTTCATGAACGGTACAATCAACCACGCCTGCGCGCCCGGACGTTCCTGCGCCGGAGCAGAGGCGACCTGCCGGGACAGAAGGGCACCAGGAACGGAATGGAAGACCAGGAACGGACAGCAGGGATCCACGGTGACGAGCGCGCTGGAGCACAGGCTGTTCTCCCTGCCGTGCTGGGGCTGCTGCTTGCTCTTATCGTCTCCTTCGGCGCTCATGGCGGATATGAACATTTCCGTTTCTATGCCCACGGGTATCTGCGGCAGCAAGAGACAGCAAATGTTGAGGCCACCATCAAGCTTTTCAGCAGCTCTGTTGCGGGTTTCTACGCCACAGGATATACCGTCGGTCTCAAACAGTTCCCTGCCGACAACATGGTCAAACGACGGATCTTCCAGGACATCAGGAACTGGGAGGAGTCAGGCAAGTTCTTTGTCATGGACCGGGACCGGATCGCGGTGAGGAACGTGGAGTTCCTCGCGCCGGACATGGCGGTGGCGCTGGTCGATGAGACCTGGTTCAGCGTATTTCAGAACCGGTCGACCCGCAGGCCGATCTCGGAAAAACAGGCGAACATCCTCACGGTCCGCTATTACCTGAAGAAGAAGTGGGGCCGGTGGATCATTTTCGAATACGAGGTTTTCCCGCAGGGGAAGCCGCTCCCGCCTGTCCCTGTTGACATGGTGCTGAAATGGGAATAGACTTCGGCACATACCGACGGCCCTCACGCGTGTTTGTGCTCATCACGACGGTATCCTACCTCGCGGGTTATGTCCTGCTGCGGTACTCAGGGCTCTTTTCGCTCCCTCCGGAAAATATCTTCCGGGCGCTCCATGCCTGGCCCGCGCTGCTCGGCGCCGGGATGCTCGTCCTGGTCGGGGCTGCGGGGTTGGCGGCGCTGCGGTCGAGAGCCGGGGAGGACCCTATCCGGCTCTCCGGCAATCTCGCGGCAGGGGCAGGCTGGCTGGGACTCCTGTTGATCGGTGCCGGCATCGTGACCAGCAGCTTTACGAGGTTCGAGGGCAGCGTCACGCTTCACGAGTCTCAGGAAGCGGCGCTCGCGGCCACGGTCTATGATGCGGGAACGCTCTACCGGCGCAGGTTCTCGCGGGAGCCGAACGGCGGCATCCTGATGGAAGCTGTTGCACCCTTCCCGCAGGCAGGCGGACCGGTAGTACGGGGATTTTCAGCGGAAGCCCGCCTTCGGAAAGACCCGGCCTCTCCGCCACGTGCTCTCAAGATCGGCTCCCTGTTCCCGGCCATGGCGGACGGCTTCCTGTTCCGGATTGCGGAGGCGGGGTATTCCCCCCACCTGTTCCTTTTCGATCTGAGCGGGAACAGCCTCCTGGATATCTACGCCATCATGCGGCTGTACCCGCCGGGAGCGGAAGACTCGTTTCGCTTCGACAAGATCATTCCGCATACGTTCTACCTGAGGTACTATCCTGATGTGTCGCTCCTGTCCTCCGCAACGGGGACCGTCGGGATCAGGTCCGGGCCTGCCTACGAGGTGCGGATCGTGCGCAATCTCGACCTGCTCGCTGACCGGTACGCAGCACCGGACGAGCTCATCCGTTTCGATTCCCTGTTCCTGTCCGTGGGTGACAGCAGGCGATGGGTGAGGATTACGATCGTCAGGGATCCCGGGATGGTCCTGCTGCTCGCAGGTCTTGTCCTGACCATCCTCCGGGCGATCAGTCTTGGGATCAGGAGGACGGAAACCATCCGCTATTGACGACGCGGAAAAGGGAAGGGAGCGGCTGTCCAGGGTAGTCCGAAAAGAAAAGCGCCTCCGGTCCTTCCTGGAGGCGCTTTTTTCGTATGGAGCCGGTCTCAGGGCTTGACGAGGAACCACAGGCCATCCATCCCATGGCCCTTTCTGTCTCCCGGCTTCTTGTCCCCGGCGAAATTATAGAGCGGCATGCCCTTATAGGCCAGATGATCCTGGTCGTTGTCGGTGCGGTGGAAGGATACGAAATCCGACTGCTTGAGCCCCCTGGACAGGGATATCTCCTCGGCCGTATAGCAGTAGACCGGCCAGGTTTGCGTGCAGGAACCCGTGCATTCGCTTTTTCCGGGTCCGTCCTTCTTGTAATAATACAGCGCCCGGCCGTTGGAGTTCGTCAGGTACTTCCCCAGCTTCTTGTCGACCGCGATCTTGACCAGTTCCTTTTGCTCCTGCGCGGCAGCGATGCCTGCCATTGGCCCTGCAAGAAACAGAACTGCCACGATCGCCCCCACCACAGCTTGTTTGCTCATACGTGCCCCCTCATGTGCTCTCTGAAAGATCGTCCATCGTACGGAATAAGCATATCATACTGTTTCTAAACTGTCAAAACCACGGTCCTGACGCGGTCCTGAACGGGCATGGCGGTTTTCACCTCCCCTTCAGGGAATCCCGAAGCATAGGGTATTCTTTCTTCGCGAGCGGGTGCCCGGCCTTTGCCGCCGTGCGCAGCACCCGGAGCGCTTGCACTGGATGTCCATACTGCCGCAATACCATGCCATGCCAGTACAGGGACTCCCGGGAGCCGTCCTGCGCCCAGCGGCCAAAGAGGCGCAGGATGGGGTCATCAAGGATGATCAGCGGCGGATGCGCGCCGGCAGTGGACAGATAGAGCAGAGCGCCCTCCCGGTACCGTCCTGCCCTGCTCAGCGCGGCAGCCAGGTAGATCTTTCCTTTCACATAGTCCGGCTGCAAGGCAGCGAGCCGTGCAAGATGGTCAACAGCCTTCTGCGGCTCATCGCTCTCGAGGCACGCACGGCCGAGGAAGAGGTGTCCGTCCGCATCGTCATAGTACCGGAAAAGGCGCTCGACAGGGGCTTCCTCGCCGGTCATGCAGCCGAGCAAGGCGAGGACCTCGGGATCACCGGGACTCCTCCGGAGCGCCTCGCGCAGGTACTGAACGGCTTCCTCGCGCTTCTTCCGGAGAGTGGCTATGCGGCCGAGGTGGTAGAGCGGCTCCGGGTTCCGGCCGTTCAGGGGATCGAAGCGGATGCCTTCACCGGCCAGCGCCGTCAGGAGGTGCTCAGCCTCGTCCAGCCGGCTGAGCTCGATCAGCAGCAGCGCCCGGTCAAACCGCGCTGAAGGGGTATCCCCGCTGCGCGAGGAGAGCAGATCGACGGCGCCGGCGAGCAGCGTTGACGAGTCCGCAGTCAGTCCGGCCGGCCTGCCGGATCCCATCCTCCATGGGGAGGCCGCAAGCATTTGGGCGGTCTTTTGGAGCGCTGTTGGATGGTCAAGTGCGTCGCGTGCCTGCATCGCCTCCGGAAGGAGGGACGCTGTTCGCGCAATACCCTCCCAGAGGTGGCGATCATCGCGCATGCGGTCGCTTGGGAGCGACAGGACGAGCGCAAGGGGCAGGAAGACGCTGATGGCGACGAGCCTGCCGCGTTTATGGGTTAGGAGCCATGACAGGCCGAGAACGGCAAAGTAGATGAAGAAGGGGTAGAGGCCCACCCGCTGCCGGTCCGTTGCATAGGTCAGGGCCATGAGGGCTGCCTGGTTAAGGAAAACCGCATAGGCGAGGAAATGCTGTCTCCAGGAAAGGGAAGCGGCTGCCATGCCCACGAGCGCCAGGGCGGAAAGCGGGGCAAAGGGGAAGAACGGCATGCCGCGTTTCTCGAGGACCTCGTCCGCGGACCAGGCGGTCGCAAGGTCGTACCATCGGTAGCTGTGGAACAGGAGGAAGAGGCGGCGGGCCGTGAGCGCAAGGAACCTGCCCGGATGGTCCGACAGGTAGGCAGCAGCCTTCCCGGCCCAGAACCTGTTCGCCTCGGTCGGGGAAATGCTGCTCCCGGCCACGGCCCGGGCCACCTGGCGGTAGACGGCATGCTCGTAGTCGCTCTCCCCCGGGAACTGGTCAGCCATATCATTGATGAGCGGGGGGTAGGCTGCCCGCGTGCCCTCGGACAATGGATTGTTGCCGTCGAAGAAGACGGTGCCCGGGCTCATGAACCACAGGGAGACCTGCCCCTGGAGGAGGTAGTTCCTGATACCGATGAACAGGAACCCCATGATCACGGGGAGGAGGAAGAGCATGATCCCGGGCAGCGCCTGCCGAAGGCCCCGGTGGCGCAGGACGAAGTACAGCGGCACGATCAGGATCAGGGGAAAGAAGGTAGGACGCGTCAGGATGCAGAGGGTCAATGAAATGCCTGCAGCGGCCGCGCTCAGGGGATCCCGCCGGCCGGCGAAGTAGACTAGCGCCACCAGGAAAAAGAGCATGAAGGGCTCCGGTTCGAAGACATACCCGAAGATCACCACGCTCCTGCTGAGCAGGAGCACGACGGCGCCTCCCAGGGAGAGGGCGCGGCCGGCATGGCGGCGGAGGATCAGGTAGGTGAGCGCGGCGGCGAGCGAGAGGACACTGATATGCATCCAGAGCATGGTCCCGAGGGGGTCCGCCATGAACCGGAACGCGGCGATGTGGAGGCCGAGATAGAGGGGGCTGAAGTCCAGGAGCCGCTCGGGAGCCATCGCGCTGCCGAGGTACTGCAGGGCGGCTGTGGGATACTTGGAGAACTGGCTCGCGGCGTCCTGGAGGCCGAATATCTGCAGGGAGAAGAGGAGGGCCGCGGCGAGCGCGATCGCGGACGCGATGAGGCGATCGTTGCGGCCTGCCGCTCGCTGTTCTGGGGTCAGCTCCATGGGGTACCGTCCTTTGTGCGCCCGAGAGCGGCAGGGCCGCCCGCGCTAGCGATGGGGCGTATAGAACTCGGCAAGCGGCTTCATCCACGCATGGTCGAGCGCCTGGAACGTGGACATCGGATACATGATTGCCGAGAGCGCGAGAACGAACGCCAGGTACACGATGACCGTCCTGGCCGAAAGGGCTCTCCGTTCCAGGAGCGCGTCAACAGCATAGGACGACAGCGTGAACGCGAACACCAGCAGCGGCGTCGCGATGAAGACCCAGATGGAGCGGGTGGTCAGCAGGAGCGGGAGATAGGAGGCAAAGAATATGGCGAGCACATACCCGAGCTCGAACGTCCTGCTGCGGAGCCATTCTCTGACGGCAAAAAAGAGGGCGGGAAGCGTCAGCACCCACGCAAGGAGATTGCCCATCGCGATGCTCAGGTACGCCTTGCCCTGGTGGAACACGAAATCCACCCAGGCAACAGGCCAGAGGAACCATTGGTAGGCCCGGTGCGAGAGGATGTCCTCGGTATAGGGCGTGCCCTTCCAGAAGTACTGGTGCTTGACGAGCCAGGCCTGCAGGCCGGCGAAATCCCCGAGCGAATACCCCCGCTGGAGCCAGGGGAGGTAAAGGGCCGTATAGATGGCAACAGGAACGACGAGGTAGGCGGAGAAGGCCGTCAGCAGCCGTTTCCCCGGCTGCCGCTGTTCTGCGCGGTCCCTGCACAGCCAGGGATAGAGCAGATAGGAGGCCGCGGAAACGGCCCAGGGGAAGAGGCCGTTCCACTTCGACGCGGATGCGATGCCGTACAGCGCCCCGGAAAGATAGCAGAGAAGCACATTATCCTTTCTGATGGCGTGAAGCGAGGCGAGGGTCCCTGCGACGATGAAGAAGGAGGTGGTCGTTTCCTGAAAGGCCACCCGCGAAAGATAGATGTGGAGAGGGTCGACAGCGAGAAAGAAGGCGGCGATATAGGCGGCGGTCCGCTTTCCGAAGAGGCCGTGGACCAGGTATCCCAGCAGCAGGACCGCGGCGCTCCCGAAGAGCAGGCTGCCGCCCCGCAGGCCCCATGCACTGTATCCGCCGAAGAGCTTGCCCGCGGTCAGGATGACGATGTTCCGCAGGGGCGGATGGTACCACATCACCTGGCCGAACAGCCCGCTGGTCACATAGTTCAGGGCCGCGGACGCCGTGCCGACCTCGTCATCGGTCGGCGGCTGCGCAGGGAGCCCGTAGGCGCGCACGAAGAGTGCCAGGGCGAAGATCCCCCACAGTACGGCATGATGGTTGCCCCACAGTCGCCTCATCATCCGCGACTGCTCCATGCTTTTTCGAATTGCCGGAGACGCTTCCGGTCCCCGTCGACGACCTCCGGTTCATCGCGGCTTCCCGAGACCACGATCAGCCGGATGTCGGGACACTTCTCGCGAAGCCCGGCGAGCACCCTTCCGGGGTCCTCGCCGAACCCGAAGTACCCTGCATCGACGTTCACGATGACCGGCTCGCGGATCGCCGGCATGGCGTCGAGCGTTGTTACCGTCAGGGGCATGTCGTGGGTGTATCCCCGGACGATCTCCCCGGACACGGAAAAGGCGAAATCGCCTTCGAACTGGACGAGGCGCTCCCGCAGCACCGGCGCCGGAAGGACCACGGTAACCGTTCGCACCATTCCCGTGCGGTTCGCGATGAACAGCCAGTTATGGCTGTCGAGGCCCTTCTCGTAGAGCGGCCGCACGTCCCCCACCCTGACCGGGAAGGGCATGGTGACGTTCTCCTCGCGGGGAAGGTAGTCCACCAGGTTCAGGAAACGGTTGAGGTGCACCACCCGCGCGCCCCAGAGGCCGCTCCGCTGGTAGACCACGTAGATGTCCTTCTGCGAATCGACACGGACCATCAACGGTCCCTGTGCACTCCTGGCCGGGAACACCCGAGCAGCTTTCGCGCTGCCGTCCATCCAGAGGAAAAGAGCGAGGGCGGCGATCACGACCGCGATATGGAAGGTTTGTCTCGTCATGCCTGTCCGACGGCCCTGTCCGTTCCGACCTAGGGGAGGAGCCGCTCTTTCCTGAGGAATTGGAGGACCTCGCCTGCGATACGGCGGTGGCCGTCAGCGGTCCAGTGGTGATCGGAACGATCGACGGTGTAGAGGGACAGGCCCTGCCGGCACTGGGTGCGCGAAAAGGGGAGGAGGTCCAGGTAGGGGATCCGCTCCCTCCGGCTGAAGGCCGACAACGCCGCGCTCAACGCGGAGTTGCGTTCATAGGTGCCTTCCTTGACCCCCTGGAGCTGGACCCTTCCGGAGCGGTCCTCCTCCTTCTCCGGGATGAACACCAGGACGAAAGCCGCTCCCGACGCCTCCGCGGCCTTCCTGCTCTCCCTGATCAGCCTGAAGGCGATCTCCCGGACCTGCTCCGGCGGATTGGTCAGGACCGGGATGTCCCCGATGTCCTGACTATATTCTTCCGCGAGGCCGAGGTTGATCAGCAGCAGCCGTATCTCGGGATTGCTGTTGAGCCGTCCCATGATGAACTGGTAGGTGTGCGTATGGAACCGCAGGAACTTCTTGACCTTCCCGAAGAGGGTCCGGGGCTTTCCGAAGGTCTTGCGGTCCGTCTGCTCGCTCCGGGGGACCGGCACGTTCTTGAGGACCAGTTCGCCGCCCTCGAGCATGAAGAGGGGCTTGGGAGAGTAATACTGCACCGAACTGGCGATCTCGTCGAGGTCGTTCGCTGCGGTGAACCCGAAGAGCACGATGTTTGGCTGAAGCGAGAGCCCCGCGTGCTTGAGCCAGAGGTGCGCCTGGTCGGTCCCGTAGCCGGTGGTCCCTCCATTCAGGACCTCGACCGCAGGGGGAAGTTCCTTCTGCAGGACCGCGGACAGCACGTTGTCATCGGAAACGCCGTACCCCCAGAAGAACGAATCCCCGACGAGGAGGATCCTCTTCGTTCCCCGCGGCTTCTCCTTGGTGGTCTCAGGGCCGCGCAGCCCGAGGCTGTTGTGACGAACCTGGAAGAAGCGGTCGCGGGCGAACTCGAAATGGACTCCCTCGTCCTTGAGCGGCTTGTTGACCCATCCCATGACCGGGTCGTAGGTCTCGTGGTAGGGCTGGATCCTGAGCTTGTGCGGGGCGAACAGGGCAAGTGACAGTTCCAGCAGCAGGAAGAACGTCGCGATCGACGTGAAGAGGAGGAGGATGTTGTTCAATCGGGGTCTCATGTTGTTAGGAACGGGCCGGCAACGAGCCCGGCAGGATGCCGGCCGGCCCGTCCTGGCCGGTGTTCCGCCCCTGTCGGTCTCCTGTTGTCGCGCACGGTATCAATCTAATGAATGCGCCCCCCCTTGTCAATCGATATTATGCCGCACCGGGCAGCGGTCGGGTAGGCTGATGATGCGGCCGCGGCATGTCCGGCGAAGACCGCGCAGGAAGCGCCCACCCCTGGTCCGAGCGATGCAACCATGGGCAAAACAGTGATGAAAAGGCAGGGTCGCTATGGTATAATGAACAGCGTGATGAGAGGATTCAGAGGACCGGTACGCTGATCCGCCTCGCGGGAATCGCAGACAGCTGTTCTCGCCGTCTTCGTCAGCCTTGTCAGCAGGATATCTGCAGCAATCTACTCGATAAATGATGCATTCAACAGTACAATCGAAACAGCAGGCCATCCTGCCGGTGGTTCTGCTGGTCATGTTCCTCTCCGGCGCCTGTACGCAGCGACCTGCAGGGACAGAACCCCTGCGCCTGCTCGGGACCGATCCCCTCACCGCAGTGTCCGTGACCGGGTACCACGAGGTCCTTGTAACCTGGATGCAAAGGGGCCTTCGGAACATGACGGCGGTCCATGCGGGGCCGAAGGACGGACTTGCATTCGTCCCGCCTGCCCGGGTGAAGACGATCAAGGATCTCCTGCAGAACGGGGGCTCCGGCACGGATGTCGGGGACCTGGTCACTGCCGACAACTATCTGTTCCTGGCCCAGCGCCTCGGTCTGATACGCCGCGTCTTCTGGGTCATTCCCTACCACCATGTCGACTATATCAATGCAGAACTGCGCGTCCAGGCCTTTCTCCGCAACGAGACATCCCATTTCAGTCCGCAGGATGTGGGCTCCATGCGGTTCCGGAACGGTTGCGTCTCCGGGACCCTTGCCGGCATCGAGGTGCATGTCTGCAGTCCGACGACTCTGCCGCGCCTCGCAGAACCGGCCGTTGTCACGATCGATCCCGGGTTCTTTCCGCTCTATGCGGCGAACCGGGGCCCGAGCGGTCTCGGCGCGACGAAGGAGTTCTTCGACCTCATGGCAATTAAGCGGATCGGCACCCGGGCAGTGTCGGTCGCCGCTTCCCCGGAGTTCCAGGGGATGCGGGGGTATCTGTCAGAAGAGATCGTCAGCATCCTGAAGGACCCGGAAATCCTCCAGAGCACGCAGCCGCCTGACCTCTGGGCCCTCCGTGAGCAGGCTGACGGGATGCTGACGCGCGGGGACGTGAAGGAGGCGGCCGGGCATCTGGAAAAGCATGGTGCTGCGTTTCCCGCCGATCCCTATTTGCATCTGATGCGGTGGACGGCCCAGGCCCTTCTGTCGAAGAGGGCGTCGGCGCTCAATGCGCTGACGGCTCTCTGCGTGAAGGATCCCGTGCTGTGCAGCGGCATCGTCGATGCCGGCGTCCTGCTCCGGGAACAGGGCGACCTGGCCGGAGCGGAGGAATTCCTGAGGAAAGCGGTCTCCCTGCAGCAGCTGCGTCCCGGCCGCGCGCGACGGGAGTACGCGGTCACCCTCTACCAGGCAGGAAAGTATGCCGATGCGCAGCGGGAGGCGTCACCCCTGGTTGCCGATCCGGCATACACCGTCGCGGGCGGTCTGCTGCTGGGAGATTGCGCGTACGCATTGCAGCAGAACGACGAGGCCGTGCGCCGGTACGAAGGAGCGCTCAGTTCCTACCGGGAGGCCGGAGGATACCGACTGAGCAAACGGGAGCAGGAAAGCATCAGCAGGCTGAAGTCGCTCTATCAGCGGAGGAACGACAAGCGCGGCCTGCGGACCCTGGAGGGAACACCTGCCTTTGAATAGCGAACTCGAAAAGGGGACGCCCGCCGCGCCCCGCTCTTTCCGGGAGGTTGCCGAAGGGATCTATCGTTCCTTCCGGCGGCCGCGGGTAACGGTCATCATCATTTCGGCGCTGCTTGCGCTGTTCCTCTCCGGGCTGCTCATTCCCCAGAAAACGCTCTTCACATCACGGGAACAGTTCGAGCAGTGGAACGCGGACCATCCGCTCCTGTCGCTGGTGATCACTGGCCTCAAGCTCAATGAGATCTATGTTGCGCCGGTCACCGTGGTCTTCCTGGCGCTCTTTTTCCTGAACCTCCTGGCGGTCCTTGCGCACCGGGTCCCCCATGTGCTCAGGCGGGCATATGTCATCGACCGGCGCAGCGCCGTCGAAGGCCTTGAGAAGGTGAAGAACGACCCACAGGCGCACACCATCGTCCTGCGCGGGACAACGCAGGGTGCGGCGGGGGTGGCCGCAGGACAGGCTGCTTCGTTCTTCCGGAAGCGGTTCTGGTCCGTGATGACCGCTGATGACGGCCGTTCGTTCATCGCCGTCCGGAACCGTCTGTCCCCGTTGGGATTCCTGCTGTTCCATGTCAGTTTTTTTCTGTGTCTTGCCGGCGGGCTTCTCGTGATGTACACGCGGTTTTCCGGCAACCTGCTGCTGACCGAGGGGGAGGAATTCCAGTCGAACATCGCGCAGTTCCGGAAGATCAGCCGGGAGCCGAAGATATTCCATGCGCTTCCGGAGCTCAGGATCGCCTTGCGCAAGGTGTTCCCCACGTATGAAGGCAGCACCGGAACGGACCTGAAGGTCTCGATGCAGATACAGTATTTCAAGGAAGCCTTCGAAGCGGTCAGCAGGATCAATGAGCCGATCAGAAAAGGGGCGATCTCGATCCTGCCGGAGAACATCGGGATCTCGCCCCTCTTTGTCCTGCACGGGCCGGGCGGGGCCGAGGCGTCGGGGGGCTATTTCATCCTGAACGTGTTGAAGGGCGAGGAGGACTCGTTCCAGTTTCCCGACCTTCCCTATACCGTCTTTGTGCGGTTCTACCCGGATTTTACCGAAGAGGCAGGCAAGCCGGTCAGCAGGTCACTGGACATAAGAAATCCGGTCTTCCATATCCGGGTGCAGGAGGGGGAGCGGACGCTTGCCGAGGGCTATCGGAGGCCCGGAGAGGGGATCCGGTTCGGAGCGCATGAGCTCTCCTGCAGCGAGATCCGGTACTGGGTCGACCTGCTCGTGGTGCGCGAGTACGGGGACACGCCGATCGCGGTGGGATTCATCCTCGGGGCCGTGGGCCTGATCATGCGGCTCATCTTTTACCAGAAGACCGTTCGCGTGCACATCGAGGAACTCGATGATGCGACCGTCCTGTACGTCGGCGGAAACGGTGAATACTATCAGCATACGTTCCGGGAGGAACTGGAGCGATTGGCCGCAGCCTTGACCAATGCTCTCCAGCAGACCCGGGAGGGGGGGACGGCACTATGAGCTGGATCGAACCGATTCTTGCGTGGGGGATCATCTATCTGTATGCCATATGTTCGATCCTGCTGCTGACGGCGTTCGTCTTTGAGAAGGACCGCCTCCTCAGGCTGGTCCCCTACATCCTGGTCCCCGCGTTCGTTGCCCATACCGCGGTCTTCGTCGCGCGCTGGGTGCGGACCGGCTACTTCCCGGCGAACGGGGAGTTCGAGAACGCGATCAGCGGCGGCTGGTTCACCATCCTGTTGACCCTCGGCCTCTTCTTCCGGAAGAAGGAGCTCTCGGGCGTATCCCTCATCACGGTCCCGGTGACCCTGCTGTTTCTCGGCTACGGGATCATGAAGAATCCCGCGGCCCTTCCCCATGCTGCCACGCTGAAAAGCTCCTGGCTCGTCATTCACGTGCTCTTTGCGCAGCTTGCATTCGGGGCGTACCTGATCGCATCCGGCTTCGGCGTGGTGTACCTCCTCAAGGAGAGCAAGACGCGAACGGGAGGGACCTCGCCGATCTATGACAAGCTGCCACAGCTTACGGTCATCGAGGAGCTCATGTTCAAGTTCGTGATCTACGGATTCATCGCTGACGCGATCATGATCGCCGCGGGAACGATCTGGGCAAAGGACCTCTGGGGCAGCTACTGGAGCTGGGACCCCGTCGAGGTCTGGTCACTGGCCTCGTGGCTCATCTACGGGCTCTCGATCCACCTGAAGGTGCAGATGGGCTGGCGGGGCCGCCGGCTGGCTTGGGTCTACGTGTTCGCGGTCCTCGGTATCATCATTACCTACTGGGGCGTGGACCTGTTCGTGAAGAACACCCAGCATGTCTTCGGTGTTCAGTCGTGAACGCGGGGGGGCTGCGGCGGATCACCACGACGGACCGGCCGGGACGCGGCACGCGGGAGAAAGGGGTCTGATGCTGCGGCTGGCAATGGATAGGAACCTGCACCGCCTTGCCCTCGTCATGCTCTTCATGGTGATCGGTCTCGCCCTGTACGGGCAGGTCATCCTGCACGGTGAGTTCCTGTTCGACGATTTCGAGTATATTGTCAACAATCCGATGATCGCCGATGTCCTTTCGCGCGGCAGCATGAGCGATCCGCGGTACGTCGGGTATCTCAGTTTCTCGCTCAATCATGCCGTTGCCGGCGAGGACCCCGTGGGGTTTCACCTGTTCAACGTCCTGGTGCACATAGCCAACAGCCTGCTGGTCTTTGCCGTGGCCGGCCAGTTGTTCAACATCCTCAGCGGGTTTGCCGTACCCACGCGGATGACCCGTCAGGCAGCGTTTCTGGCAGCCCTCTTGTTCCTCGTCCATCCGGTGCAGACACAGGCGGTTTCCTACATCACCCAGCGATTTACCTCGCTTGCGACGTTCTTCTACCTCCTGACAACGTGGCTGTATCTGAGCGCCCGCATTCGCCTTGAGCGGTACGAAGGTTCCGGAAGGGCACATGCTTTCTATGCGCTGTCGGTCCTCAGCGCCGTGCTGGCCATGAAGACCAAGGAGATCGCCTTCACGATCCCCTTCATGCTTCTGCTCTTCGAGGCATTGGTGCTGAATCCGTCGAAGCTCCACCACCGGAAGCGGTTTCTCTATCTTGCCCCCTTTGCCGCAGCATGTCTCATCATCCCGCTCTCGCTCCTCGGTCCGGACCTGGGGATCAGCAGGCCGGACGACGGCATCGCCGAGGTCACGCGGGCGGCGAAACTCCATGATCTGACCAGCTATCCAGTGCTTCCGTACTTTTTCACGCAGATCCGCGTTGTCGTCGTATATATTAGGACACTCCTCCTGCCCGTCGGGCTCCGTGCGGTGTATGATCTCCCGATCTCCTATACCTTCTGGGACGCCAGGGTCATCGCGTCCTGCATGCTGCTCCTGACGCTTGCCGGCGGCGCGTTCTTCCTGTGGAGGAAAGGCTCCGCTGCCGGAAAGGGGGGTGAGTCATCGCTGGCCGCCCGGATGATCGCGCTTGGCATCTTCTGGTTCTTCATCGCCCTTTCGGTGGAGTCATCGGTCATCCCGATCAAGGACATCATCTTTGAGCATCGCATCTACCTGCCCAGCGTCGGATTCCTCATGGCCGGCGCCACCCTGCTCAGCCATATGAGCGAACGGCTCCTCCGGTCACGGGGACGCCTCCTGACGGTCGGGGCGCCGGTCGTGCTCCTGGCGGTGCCGCTGGCGACAGGGACGTACGTGAGGAACGAGGTCTGGACCGATGAACTGAAGCTGTGGCAGGATGTTGTGCAGAAGTCACCGGCGAAGGCCATCGGCTACAACAATCGCGGCGTCTCGTATGCAAAGCGGGGTGCGTTCGAATCGGCCCTGGAGGACCTCACGAAGGCCATCAGTTTCTATCCAAAGAACATCAATGAGCGGGCGAAATGGGAGAATGCGGACCTGAATGCCGAGAACCTGGCCCGGGTCCTAAGCTCCCGGGGAGACGTCAACATCGCCCTTGGCAACTATGAACAGGCGCGGGAAGACTTCCGGAAGGCGAAGCAACTTGCCTCCATGCCTGTTGACGTGGACTCCCTGCTCAGGCTCGCCGACGGGTATGCAAAACGCGGGGCGTATAAGCACGCGATCGAGGAATATAATAAGATCCTGCAGTGGAACCCGGAACATATCGAATCGCTGAACGACCGGGCAAATGCCTATTCCTATCTCGGACGCTACGATGAAGCGGTCAATGACTTCACGAGGATCATTGCCCTTGACCCGGACTTTATCCTTGCCTATCATAACCGGGGCATTGCGCTGTCATGGACCGGAAAGAGCGAACGGGCGATCCGGGATTTCGAGCACGCGTGCACGAGGGGGTTTCGCCCGTCCTGCGAGAGCATTGAGGTTGCGCGTCAGGGCGGCAGGTAGAGGGCTTTAATAGATTGCGGGGGCCACCAGGGCCTGGACGGCCTTTACCACGGCCTCCAGACGTGACCGGAGGCGATCTCGTCGCGTCGCATCCCTCGGAGATGCGGCCGGGAAGGAATTGGGAAGACGCACATGCAAGGAACGAATAAGGGCCGCTACCTGCGTAGCCACCCGACCGTGGGCGTTATAGTCCTTTACGCGGTGGTCGGCTTCATCCTGTATTTTCAGGTGATCAGTGAGGCGGGGTTCGTGTTCGATGATCTCGAGTATATTGTCGACAACCCGATCCTGTTCGATCTACCGTCGTTGCTCAGGAACTTCAGCGATCCCCGGCAGATCGGCTATCTGTCCTTTGCCATCAACTATCTGGTCGGCGGGACGGATCCGCTGGGGTACCACCTGGTCAATGTGGTGATCCATATTGCGAACGCCGTGCTCGTGTTCTTTCTGGTGAGCAGGCTGCTGGCCTTGGCGGGATGGAGCCGGGAGCAGCTCGGCTCCAGGACCCTGTTCACGCTCCCTGCGGCTGCGGGGCTGCTCTTTCTCGTCCATCCGCTCCAGACCCAGGCCGTGTCCTATGTGACCCAGCGCTTCACGTCGCTGGCCGTGCTCTTCTATCTCCTTTCCGTCGTGCTGTACCTGGAGGCGCGAGCGAGGATGGACGGATCAGGCCAACGGACCCGGGGCATGACGCTGTACTGGCTGGCGGTCCTGAGCGCCCTGCTGGCCATGAAGGTCAAGGAGATATCCTTCACCCTTCCGCTCGTGATCCTGGCCGTAGAGATCCTCCTGATCGGCGGATACCCGGTGCGGGCGAAGTCGATCTATCTCGTCGTCCCGTTCCTGGCGACCATGGTCATCATTCCACTTTCGATCATCGGACCGGAATGGGGGTTGATCGAACGGAGCGTCGGGGTGGCGGAATCGACCCGCGCGCTCAAGATCATCGATCTGACCACGCGCTCTCCGCTCGAGTATTTCGCCACCCAGATGCGGGTGCTGGTCATCTACCTTCGGCTGCTATTCCTTCCCTATTCACAGAGCGTGGTGTACGAGATCACGGCATCGAGAAGCCTCTGGGAGCCGAAGGTCCTGCTCTCGCTCTTCCTGCACCTCAGCCTGTGTGCGGGCGCGGTGGTCCTCTGGTTCCGGTCGAGTCGCGAAGGGATTTCACGGGCTCCTTTGCTGCGGCTTGCGGCGCTCGGGATCGGCTGGTTCTATGTGACCGCGTCAGTCGAGTCCTCGGTGATCCCCATCAAGGACCTGATCTTCGAGCATCGCGCCTACCTTCCCGGCGTCGGGATCCTGATGGCGGTGTGTTCGGCCGCGCTGCTCCTTGCCGGCACGGGTGATGAACGCCGGCTGGCCGCCCGCTTCCCCATCGCCGTGCTGGCGGTCGTGGTGGTGTTTGGCGGCGCCACGATCGCCAGGAACAAGGTGTGGCTCAACGAACTCGTCCTGTGGGACGATGTCATCGTAAAAGCCCCCAACAAGGCGATCGGCTACAATAACCGGGGTAATGCGCTGAAAGGTCTCGGACGGCTAGAGGAGGCGATCCAGGACATCAACACCACGATCCGCATCGTTGAAAAGACCATCGGCCGTCCGCTCGCCTGGGAAGAGGCGGATTACACGCAGGAGAACCTGGCGAAAACCTACCTTGGCAGGGCGGAGATCCATCGGGCGCTGGGGGATTACGAACAGGCCGATGCCGACATGCGCACCGCGAAGTTCATGATGATGAGCACGACGCCGATCCCGCTCGAGCAGGAGCGCGCGCGGGCCGCTTCGCTCTTTGAGCAAGGGGCCTATGCGGAGGCGGTGCAGGTCTACTCCACCATCCTGGCGTGGTTCCCTGATGACCTCGACGCCATCATCGGCAGGGCGAATGCTTTCGCCGGACGGGGGACGTACGACAACGCCCTGCATGATCTCGATGCAGCTGTCCGGCGCCATCCGGGCTCGCCCGTGCCGCTCTACTATCGAGGGATCACGTACCTGCGCATGGGGAAGCGGGAAGCAGCGGCAGCGGACCTGGAGCGTTCGTGTACCATGGGCTATCCGCCTGCCTGCGAAGGCAGGGCCACCATCCGGCAGGGAGAGCGGTGAGCGGATTATAAGATCGCGCGCCTGCGCCGGCGGTCCTGACCGGCCAGGGAGGAGGAACAGTATGGCAAAGGTCCTTATTATCAAGCTTGGCTACTCCGAGACCATTGATCCCGAGATCAGCAGGACATCCAGCCTCGGCGATGTTCTGCGGACCACGGTGATCCTCTATCCCTTCAAGGACAACCATGTCACCTGGCTCGTGGACCAGGCTGCCTATCCGCTGCTCGAGGGCAATCCCTTCATTAAGCGCATACTGGTCTTCGATCTGGCCACGGTCCTGCAACTCCAGCGGGAGAAGTTCGATACGGTGATCAACCTGGAGAAAGTGCCGGGTGTGTGCGCGTTGGCTGATTCGATCTCGGCCTGGAGGCGGTATGGCTTCCGGTTCGATGAGCTCAAGGGCGAGGCGGAGGCTTACGACCGCTGCGAATATATCTTCGACCTCTGCAAGGACTCGGAGCTCAAGAAGGCTCATAAAGGGAGTTGGCAGCAGATGCTGCTGGAGGTCGTGGGCGCGAAGTGGGATGGCCAGGAATACGTGCTCGGCTACAAGCCGAAGACGCAGGAAACCTATGATGTGGGGCTGAACTGGGCGGTCGGGTCCAAGTGGCCGAACAAGGCCTGGCCCAAGGAGAACTGGGAAGCGCTCAAGAAGCTCATGGAGGGGAAGTATTCCTACTCCATGCAGCAAGGGCTTGACAGCCTGCACAAGTATATGGACTGGATCAACTCCTGCCGCCTGCTCGTGACCAATGACAGTCTCGGGCTCCATATCGCCCTTGCGCTCAGGAAAAAAGTGGTGGTTCTGTACGGTCCCACGAATCCGAACGAGACCTACTTCTATGGACGGGGAGAGGTCCTATATCCTTCCGTTGACTATGACTGCGTTCCCTGTCTTGCTCCGGAGTGCACCCAACCACAGGTCTGCATGCAGTTCATCCGGCCTGAAGATGTCATACAACGGATAGATCTGCTGCTGAAAGTGAAATGATGCAGGATACCGACCATTCATCCCCGGCGGAGGGGAGGGCGTATCTGGGCGACACGAGGAGGATGAGTCCGCTTATCCGGTACAGCGGGTTCATCGCTCCGCTACTGATACTGGCAGCGGTCTTCCTGGTATACTCAAATACGCTGCACGGACAGTTTCTCCTTGATGAACGGGTCTATCTCCTGGAGAACCCCTTCGTGACTGAGGCGGATGCCACCTTGCGAAGCCTGCCGCCGGGAGGGGAACTGTACAAGTCGGTCGTTCAGCGATATATCGGCTATCTTACTTTCACGCTCAACCATCGCCTCCATGGGTTTCAGGTCGAAGGGTATCACATCGTCAACGTGACGATCCACTTTCTCAACAGTCTCCTTGTCTATTTTGTCGTACTTTTGACCTTTCGCGCCCCCCGGCTTGCAGATTCTGCCCTGCACGGTCACGCGGGCATAACGGCATTCATGACCGCGATGCTCTTTGCCGTGCATCCGGTGCATACCGAGGCAGTCACGTACGTCATGCAGCGGTTTGCCTCACTTGCAGCGTTCTTTTCGCTCGTGGCACTGCTCTGCTACATTCAGTGGCGGCTTGCGGGAGGAGACGGGGGCCGGGATCAACGGCGCATATGGTGGTACGCAGGCTCCCTACTGTCATGCGTTCTCGCCATGAAGACGAAGGAGAACACGCTGCTCTTGCCGATCGCTATCGTACTCTATGAGGCGATCATTTTCCGGGGCGATGCGAGACGACGGGTGATAGGCCTGCTGCCGATATTGACGACGATGCTGATCATCCCCCTGACGGCAGTCTTCCTCGCGCGGGACGGCGCAGGGATGCCTATCTCAGAGATGGCGGCCGGCGGATCCGCAACGGTTCCCTGGCGGACCTATCTGATCACACAGGTCCGGGCTCTCATTACCTACTATCGGCTTCTCATCGCGCCGGTACGCCAGAATTTTCTCTATAACTATCCGATCTACGATTCGTTCGGTCATCCTGAGGTCGTTCTCTCGGCGATCCTTCACGCCTGTGTGATTTCGGGAGGGGTCTTCATTCTTGCCAGGCCGCACCGCTTCGATCCGGCACTGAGGACCATCTCCTTCGGGATCTTCTGGTTCTATTTGATGCTCTTTGTGGAATCAGGTATGATCCCGCTTCCGATCATGCTCTGCGAATATCGGCTCTACTTACCGTCGGTCGGTTTCTTCCTTGCTACAATGACCGCTGTCCAACTCGTATTCGTGAAGGTCCGCTCGCGGAGCGTGCTGCTGGCGGGGGCGGTCGTTATTCTCGTCCTGCTGCTGGCAGCGGCTGCTGTCGCGTATCGCCGGAATGCATTGCTGAGCGACCATGTCGCGCTCTGGGAGGATACCGTCCGGAAGAGCCCGAATAGTGCGAAAGCGCACACGAATCTTGGAACAATGTATCTAGAACAGGACCGCCTCGACGAGGCATTGGATCAGTTCCAGACTGTCTTGCGCATTGATCCCGGCGGGTATCGCAGCCGTCGGAACATTATCATCACCTATGTCCGTCAGGGCAGGTTCGAAGACGCGGCTGACGAGTTCAGAAAGACCCTCAGTGACGGTGTGGACGCAGTCCAGGCGCACAAGCGCCTGGGCGACCTCTACATGGAGAACGGCGCTATCAAACAGGCGAGCGAGGAATATCAGATTGCGCTCCGCCAGGAGCCGAACAACATTGAGATCCGCTATGATCTCGGCAACGCCTTCGCCCAGCTTGGGAGCCGAGAGGGAGCGATAGCCGCATACCAGGAAGTGATCAGGCAGGTGCCCGGCCATAGCGAGGCACGGAACAATCTTGCCGGTGTATATGCGCAGCTTGGGCGCTATGATGATGCCCTTCGTGAGCTTCAACACGTGCTGGACCGAAATCCCAAGGATGAGAACACACGGTACAACGTCAAGATAGTTCTGGAACAACTCGAGCAGGATCGCGGTCACGCAACCGATCGATGATGACAACAGCATGAACATCGCGCTAATCATCCCGCCTTCGCCGGGCAGGACAAACATCATCAGGATGATCGACTGCAGCCATGAGGCGAAGGCGAACTATCTCTGGCAGCCGAATGACTTCATGATCATCACCTCCCGGGCCGAGCCCGATGACGACGTGCAGTTCGTCGACGGCACGGCTGATGCGCTGGATAACGACCAGTTCCTGGAACTGATCGATGCTGTCCGGGGGGATCTTGTGATCATCGCGCTCTCCAGCGTGTGCTGGGAGTCCGACTACGCCTATTTTCTGAAGGTCAAAGAGCGGTTCGCGGCGATACCACTCTATGTGCTGGGCGACATCTTCCTTGAGGAGGCTTATCGTCGACACATCCTCGAACACTGTGACGGGATCATTGTCAATCCTTACGTGCTGGACCTGCGGTCCCTCGCGACGCAGCGAAAGGACAGGACCGGGAGACTTTCGGGAGTCTGTATCACGGCCGATGGCCCGTTGTTTCCCGAAGGCAAGCGGGCGGTTGCCGTTACTAGCAGCCCCCCGCGTCACGAGCTGTTCCAGAAGACCGGCTACCGATTTCCTTTCGCAATGCATGTCCGCTTCACGACGGTTACCACCATGTGGGGCTGCCCCTTCACCTGCACATACTGCTCGGACTCGAAATTCCCCCCTATCCTACGGTCCTACGAGGATGTTCTACGCGAGCTCGTCCATGTCGCGAATCTCGGCATCCGAGAGATTTTCTTCGCGGACAAGGTCTTCGGATTCAACCGGAAGAGCATTGATCCGTTGCTCGCGACAATGCGCGAGCGGTTTTCCTTCTCCTGGAGCTGTTATTTCCATCCGCAGCTCTGTGATCGGAACCTCCTCCAGGACATGAAGGCGGCCGGCTGCCACACGATTATCATCGGCGTAGATTCGGCCGATGTCCGCTCGCTGAAACGATATCGCCGCTACACAGAGAGGGAGCAGGTCGAACGCGTCATAGCGGAAGCAAACGATCTGCGGATCGATGTTTGTGCGGACTTCATCCTAGGGCTGGAGCATGAAGACGAAGCGGACATCCTTCGCACGATCGAATATGCCCTTGAAATTCCAATCGATTTCGCATCGTTCAATATTGCCGCGCCACTGCCCGGGTCGGATATCAGGCGGTCGATGAATGAGGCGGGGGTCTTGAAGTTCGGCAGGGAAGGCTTCGATACCTGTGGACGGTCGGGGATCCTGGGCAACAGGAACATCACTGCGAGACGCCTGCGCGAACTGCGGAAAACTGCGTTCCGCCGTTTCTACCTGCGGCCATCCTATCTTCTGCGACGACTTCGGCGGACGAGGTCGGTGGAACATCTGCTAATCCAGGTGCAGGAAATGATCTCGATGATCCGGAAGATCTGACGACGGACAGCCGACTAGGATCCCCTACCGCTAGCCGACAGGAAGACAACGATGAAGGATGAACGGACCGTACTGCTGATTAATCCCTGCTACGACAAAAGCGATATGCTGGGCCCCTTTGCACGCTATATTTCTTCCCAGCTCCCGCTGTCGCTCGGACTGCTTGCCGGCTATTTGCTGGAAAGAGGGATTCCCGTTGAGATTGTTGACGAACAGTTGCGGCAGGCCGACGGCCAGCACTTGCGCGCTCTCCTTGATACGGGGGCAGTCCGCGTCGTCGGGATCTCGGTTCTCACCCTGACCTCAGCACGGGCATATGAGCTAGGAGCCCTGATCAAGCGTTTGTGGCCGCAGATAACCGTTGTCATGGGCGGTGTTCATGTCACGCTTCTGCCCGAAGAGCCCCTCGCCAGGGGGGCTGCAGACATTGTGGTGAGAAATGAGGGCGAGGTCACCTTTTATGAGATCGTCAGCCGAATCCACGCTGGTAGCCCGTACGGCGATGTTGTGGGGGTCTCCTACGTGCGGGAAGGAAAGGTCGTTCATAATCCGGAGCGGACGCCCGTGGACGAGCTCGACAAGCTTCCTGTCTTCCCCTATCACCTTTTTGAGGAGAATAGTGCACGATACCAATTTGGCAATATGCTGACATCACGCGGATGTCCCTACGAATGCATCTTTTGCTCCCAGCGGGCGATAAGCGGTCGCCGATACCGCGTTCAATCTCCTGAGCGGACCTTTCGGGAGCTTGAGCGGCTTGTGTTCCACTATGGTCAGAGGTTCATTTTCATCAATGATGATAATTTCCTGGTACAACCGCAAAAGGTGCGTAGATTGTGCGAACTGATCATTCGACGGGGATTTCCTGACGATGTCAGGATCGGATTCAACGGGCGGGGCGATTCGCTGGACCCAGACCTGCTCCGGGACATGCGAGCAGCCCGTTTTTCTTTCATACTTATCGGTTTTGAGACCGGTTCCGAACGGCTGATGAGCATGGTAAAGAAGGGTGAGACGGTCAGCCAGATCGCTGAGGGGGTCAGGGTGGCAAAAGAGGCCGGCTTCACCGTAGGCGGACAGTTTATCCTTGGTTTTCCGACAGAGACGCGGCGCGAGTCTTTCCGGACCATTTGGCATGCACTTCGGCTCCCTATTGATTTCGTCCGGTTCAATCTCCTGGTGCCGTATCCAGGGACCGAGGTGCACGCTATGGTGCGTCGAGAAAAGGATCGCCTGGCACACGACTGGACCGGCTATGCGACCCATGGGGGGCTCACGGGAAAGGGCGCGCCCTATGTTCCGGAGGGACGGTCTGCGCGGGAGCTGGTGTCCCTTCAGTGGATCGGCCATCTGCTCTTCTACCTCCGTCCCCGCCAGCTCCTGAACATGGGGAACATGCGGTATGCCACGGGCGGGCAGGTAATGGTGCCCGAGACCACCTCGCTGCGGGGTTGTCTTGAGTTTCTGGGATTTGCCTTCCAGTTGCTCATGTACCTGGTCGTAGGTGCGGTACGGAGCAAAAAGCGCTGAGAAGATCCGGGCGGGGAAGAAACAGGAGGCATCCCTTGTGTCCGGCCGTGCCTCTCCTCGTAGCCGGCGACACACTCGGGGCCGGTCACGGGCGAGCTGCAAAGGCTTGAGCGGTGCGAGTACTGGTTGAGGCATTGAATGCAGCAAAATGCTAGTTGTGACATCGGCTGCTGATTCCTCCTCAAAGATCCCTGGAGAAAGATGAACATGGATGTGACAACCTGGATCCGTCGCAATCCAAAGAAGTCCCTGGTGATCTCGCTGGCGCTGTTTTTCATCGGTCTTGATTTTACCCTGGAAAAGATCTATTTTCCCGTGGACCTGAACACTCGATCCGCCCGGATCCACCATGTTTTTTACCATCACGGACTGAAGGAGAACTGCCACTCCGAAGGATGGTGGGGACACGTCTATTACATCATCGAGACGAACTCCCTCGGCTTCAAGGACCGCAGGGTCCGTGATGTTCCGCTGCGAACAGCGGGACGGCGGATCGTGTTCATGGGGGACTCCTTTACGGAAGGCCTTGGCATACCTGAGGACAAGACCTTTGTCGGGCTTGTGGAGGACCTGTTCGGAGGCAGGGGATATGACATCCTGAACGCCGGTGTGGTTTCCTCCTCTCCGATCGTGTATTACAACAAGACGAAGTACTATGTGGAAAAGAAAGGATTGCAGATCAACGACCTGTTCGTTTTCCTCGACATTTCCGATGTGCATGACGAATATATTTACCAGGAGAAGGAACACTTCGTTTCTCGTGAGGAAGAGGGGTTGTCCGAAAGGGTTATCGATGCCGTGGACCAATTCCTGGTCGACAATTCCTTACTCTCACCATCGCGGTTTATCCCTGGACCAATCTGGTGGATCGGCGGGACCAGGAATCCATCCAGGTGACATTCTGGAGGGATTTCGCGAAGCGTAATAACATCGGATTTCTCAATTATTTCCCCTTGTTCATAAATAACACTCCCGCGCAGGTCATTAACGACCGGTATTGCATTAAGAACGACATTCACTGGAACGAGGCAGGCCATGCCTTGATCGCGGGCCAGCTTATCGACTTGATCCGGAACCGGGAGGGCGGGAACCGAAAATTACGTGCTGAGTATTTCCCACCCCGGGGATGGGGCTGGCAAAGAAAAGTTTCCTCCGGTAGATGATCTCCGATTTCACAATCCCTTCCGGTAGTGCGGCATTGGTGAGGCGCAAAAGATCCGCCTGCAAACCCAGCGAAATCCCAAACAGGAGAAAACCATATTGACATACCTGTCATGTTATGGGAATATGCATAACAAATTGAATTTATAGGAATTTCAATGTCTGATGAGTTTCGCATCGACAGCCATAAGCTTATCTTCCATCCGCGGCGGGTGGCGGAATGGTTGGCTGGCGATCAGATATATCCTCTGTACGCCGAGATATCCCCTTCCGGTGCCTGCAATCATCGTTGTACCTTCTGCGCTCTCGATTACATGGAATATAAGCCACGGTTCCTTGATACGGCCGTTCTGAAGGACCGCCTCACGGAAATGGGCCGTCTGGGGCTTAAAAGCGTCATGTATGGAGGAGAAGGAGAGCCCTTTCTGCACAAGGACATTGGTGAGATCATCGTTCATACGAAACGATCGGGTATCGATGTCGGGATAACCACGAACGGCGTGCTGCTGACCGAGAAGCTCTCGACCCGTATCCTTGGCAGCACGGCCTGGATCAAGGTCAGCCTGAACGCAGGATGCGCGGAAACCTACGCCAAGGTCCACCGGACCAAGCCTGATGATTTCGACCGGGTCTTCGAGAACCTCAAGATGGCCCTCAAGATCAAGCAGGAGTCCGGCGCCGGCTGCACCATCGGCGTGCAGACCCTGTTGCTTCCGGAGAATGCCCAGGAGGTCGAACAGCTTGCTGAGAAGGCAAAGGAGACCGGTCTCCGATACGTGGTCGTCAAACCCTATTCCCAGCATCATAAGAGCCGCACCCAGACCTATCGTGATGTGGACTATGCACAATTCCATCACCTCAGGGATAAGCTTGCCCGGTTCCAGAGCAAGGACTTCAGCGTTATCTTCCGCGAACAGACCATGAAAAAGATGAAGCGCACGATGCGGGGGTATGAACGCTGTCTGGCGCTGCCTTTTTGGTCCTATATCGATTCGGGCGGCAATGTATGGGGTTGCAGCGCCTATCTTGGCGATGACCGGTTCCGGTACGGGAACATTCACGAACAGACCTTTGAACAGATCTGGACCGGGCCGCTTCGCAAGGCGAACCTGAGCATGGTGGCCGAACAGCTCGATCCCGAAGCGTGTCGCATGAACTGCCGGATGGATGAGATCAATCTCTACCTCTGGGAACTTACCCATCCGAAGGACCATGTGAATTTCATATAAACAGTAGCCAGTAGCATGTAGCCAGTAGCCGGGAACATATCCATGCGAAAAGAAATATCAAAGGATATATTGCAAAAGCTCTTCACCACCATGCTTACCATCCGCACGGTGGAGGAGCGGGTGGCCGAGCTCTATTCCGAACAGGAAATGAAATGTCCGGTCCACCTCTGCACAGGGCAGGAAGCGATCGCCGCGGGTGTCTGTTCCCATCTTGCGAAGGATGATACGATCTTCAGCACCCACCGGTCCCATGGACACTGCATCGCTAAAGGGATGGACCTGAAACCGCTCGTGGCCGAGCTCTACGGCAGGACAACGGGCTGCGCACGGGGCAAGGGCGGTTCCATGCACCTGGTCGCCCCGGAGCTTGGCATCCCCGGCACCACGGCAATCGTGGGCGGATGCATTCCCCTTGCTGTTGGAGCGGCATTGTCCTCAGTGCTTCAGGGAAAGAGGGGGCAGGTGTCAGTGGCGTTCTTCGGCGACGGTGCTGTTGACGAAGGGACCTTCTACGAAAGCATGAACTTCGCGTCCCTCAAGGGCCTGCCCGTGGTCTTTGTGTGCGAGAACAATAATTACGCCACCAACTCTCCCCAGTCAGCGCGCCAACCGGCAGTGCCGATCGTTGACCGGGCGCCGGCGTACGGCATTCCCGGTGTTGCTGCAGACGGGAACGATGTCCTGGCTGTCCATCGCGCGGCAGGAGAGGCCATTGAACGGGCGCGGAACGGAGCCGGTCCAACTCTTCTGGAATTCCGGACCTATCGCTGGAAAGGCCATGTGGGGCCGACGTCGGACATCGAATCCGGATGCCGGCCCGCTGATGAACATGAGGAATGGCTCAGAAGATGCCCCCTTGACCGGTTCAAAGCCTATTTGCGGGAGAAGGACCTCCTGTCCCAGCATGATATGAACCACGTTACTGTCGAAGTGGAGCGGTTGGTGAACGATGCGATCGAGTTCGGGAAGAAGGGACCATTCCCCGACGCGGCGGAGCTGTACGATCACGTGTGGTAACAAAAACTATGCCCTGGACAAAAATACAAGCAGATGAGGCCGGCCGGCCGGGGATCTTCGGAGCTTCCGCGGGAACAGCCCGGGAACTGTCTTATCGCGACGCGATCAAGGAGGCGCTTGCACAGGCCCTGGAGCGCGACAAGCGCGTGTTCCTGATCGGCGAAGGCATTGACGATCCCGGCGGCGTGTTCGGCACCACGGTCGGCCTGAAGGAAAAATTCGGCAGGGACCGTGTCATGGACATGCCGATCGCTGAGAACGGCCTGACCGGCGTGGTGAACGGGGCCGCCATGACGGGCATGCATCCCGTGATGATCCATATGCGGGTCGATTTCCTGCCCATGGCCATGGACCAGATGGTGAACCACGCGGCAAAGTGGAGCTACATGACCGCGGGCCGGGTGAAGGTGCCGGTCACGTTTCGGGCCATCGTGGGCAGGGGCTGGGGTTCCGCTGCTCAGCATTCCCAGAGCCTCCAGTCGCTCTTTGCGCATATTCCGGGGATCCAGGTGCTGATGCCAGCTTCTCCCTACGATGCCAAGGGCATGCTGCTTTCCTCGATCGCCGGCGACCGGCCAACGCTGATCATCGAGCATCGTTGGCTCTACGACCAGACAGAGGCAGTGCCTGAAGACCCCTATTTTGTCCCGTCCGGAAAGGCGCTCGTGCGAAGACCGGGCAAAGACATCACGATCGTTGCTACATCCTATATGGTCTACGAGGCCATGCGAGCCGCAGCGGAACTGGAAAAAGCGGATATAAGCGCCGAAGTGATCGATCTCCGGTCGATCCAGCCGCTTGACGGGAACGCGATCATTGATTCGGTGAAGAAGACCGGCAGACTCATAGCCGCGGACATGGGATGGAAGCTCTGCGGCGTTTCCGCAGAGGTCGCCGCGATCGCGGCTGAGCACGCACACGATAAGCTCAAGGCGCCGGTGCGGCGCATTACCCTGCCGGCGACGCCGACGCCTGCGAGCAATGTGCTCGAAAAGGCCTATTATCCGACGTTCGAGGATATTGTGAGAACGGCAAAGGAAATGATTGGCAACGTATGAATACTTACCAGATCACCGCTGTCATGCCCTCTCTGAACGAGGAAAAGAATTTATCTTCGGCGGTCCAGAACGTGCTCGATTCCTACCAGCGCCTCGGCATCAAGGGCGAGGTCCTGATCGTGAACGACGGCAGCACCGACGGGACCGGCAGGCTCGCCGAGGAGTTCAAGCACAAGGATCCCTCGATCCAGGTCATCCACCACGCTGCGCCGCAGGGCATCGGCGGATCCTTCTGGGACGGGGTCAAGGCTGCACGCGGCGAAGTGGTGGTCATGATACCCGGGGACGGGGAGAACGACGCAGCAGAGATCCTGCGCTATCTGCCGCTCATGGAGCAGGTGGATATGGTAGTCCCGTATGTGTTCAATCGCCAGGTGCGGTCCTGGTTCCGCAGAAAGCTTTCGAACCTCTACCGGGGGATCATCAACATCACCTTCGGAACCACGCTCAATTACATGAACGGCACTGTGCTGTACCGGAAATGCATTCTCGACGACATCGAGCTCAAGGCGCGCGGATTCTTCTATCAGACGGAACTTCTGATCAAGTGCATCCGCAGGGGATATCTCTATGCCGAGGTTCCTTATGCGCTGCTGCAGCGGGCCGCGGGAAGGTCGAAGGCCACGAGCCTGAGGTCACTTAAGAACGTGATGCAGGCCTATCTCACCCTGCTGCTGGAGATACATATTGCACGTCCAAGCCACACTGCTCCTGCTGTTGATTCGCGGACCGCGGCCCGGTGGAAAGGCCTGCAAGCCTAGAACCGTGAGATTATGAGCGATAGAACCACTGACAAGATCATCCTCGACGGCCACAAGATCGAATGGCACCGGGACCGGGTAGAGGCCTGGCTCCGGGGCGAACGCATCGCGCCGATCACGATCGACTGTGCGCTAACCCGGGCCTGCACCTACCGGTGCGTCTATTGCTATGGCCAGCTCCAGGCGAACGACGAGAAACAAATGACCAGGGACGTCATCTTTCGGTTCCTCGACGACGCGGCCGAGATCGGCGTGAAGGCCGTCAGCTTTGTTTCGGACGGGGAGAGCACCTGTTCGCCCCATCTTTACGACGCCATCCTGCGGGGGAAGCACAACGGCCTGGATATGGCGCTCGGCACGAACGGTTACCTCTTGAAGGACGAGCGGCTTGAAGAGATCCTTCCTGCCCTGACCTACCTCCGGTTCAATATCTCCGCGGCGGACCCTAAGCGGTACGCTGAGATCCACGGTTGTACGGTCAAGGAATATGAAAAGGTCATCGGCACCATCAGGAAAGCCGTGGCGATCAAGAAGGCGAAGAACCTTGAGGTGACCCTCGGTCTCCAGATGGTACTGCTGCCGCAGTTCCAGGACCAGATCATCCCGCTGGCGAGGCTCGGGAAAGACCTCGGTGTGGACTACCTGGTGATCAAACACTGCAGCGACGATGAGCAGGGCAGCCTGGGCGTGGACTATTCCCGCTACGAGGTCATGGTGGACATCCTGAAGGAGGCTGAGGAACTGTCCTCGCCGGATTATCTCGTGCGCGCCAAATGGTCCAAGATCCTGTCCGGCGGGAAACGGTGCTATTCCCGATGCTATGGTCCGCCGTTCATCATGCAGTTCTCCGGTTCGGGACTTGTGGCGCCCTGCGGCATGCTGTTCAACAGCAAGTACAAGAAATACCATATCGGGAACATTGCTGAAAAGTCGTTCAAGGAGATCTGGAAGAGCGACCGGTATTGGGAAGTGATCGACCTGATCGCATCGGAGCAGTTCGATGCCCGGACCATGTGCGGTTCCCTTTGTCTCCAGCACAAGGTGAACGAGTACCTCTGGGAGCTGAAGCTCGGGAAGATCAAGCTTCGGACGCCGGGCGGCGCTCCGCCGATGCACGGGAATTTCATCTGAGGGGGCCGGGGATGCTGCGCAAGGCGAAAGAGACATGAAACTCCTGCTGATCTGCCCGCCCTTCAGTGAACACAGCCAGAAGGACAAGGGAATGCCGATCGCTCCGCCGGTGCTCGAGTATCTGGCGGGGCTCACCCGGCGGCTGCGGCCGGACATCGAGATCGCGCTTCTCGATGCAAAGCATGAGCACTTCGACGCCGGGCTGATCGACGCGGACCTTGTCGGTATCTCGGTCATGACGGCCCAGGCCACATGGGCCTACCGCGCCGCGGACGCGCTCCGGGAACGCGGTATCCGGGTGGTGCTGGGCGGCATCCATCCGACTGCCATGCCGGAGGAGGCATCGGCCCATGCCGATGCCCTGGTGCTGGGCGAGTGCGAGAATGTCTGGGCCGAGGTGCTGCGGGATGCGGAGCAGGGAAGGCTCGGACCCCGCTACCAGGGAGGGCTGCCGGAGCTGAACGATCTCGCTCCGCCGGTCACGGACCGCTGGAACCAGCGGTACATGTTCGGCTATTTCCAGACTGCCCGCGGGTGCCCGCACCGCTGTAGTTTCTGCTCGGTCCACAAGTTCTTCGGAAACCGGATCAGGCTGCGCCCGATCGGCGAGGTGATCCGCGAGGTCGCCGCGAACGAACGGCGGCTCTTCTGGTGCATCGACGACAATGTCTGGGGCGTGAACCCGAAGCGCTCGATCGAGCTGTTCCGGGAGATGAGCACCACGGTACGCGGGAAGTGGTGGTTCGGGTCCGGTGACCTCCGGACGGTGCAGCAGCCCGAGGGGGACCAACTGCTCAAGTACGCGCGGCGGGCCGGGCTCACGGCAGTGATGCTCGGCTGGGAGACCGAGAACATCGCCAGTCTCGAGGAATACCGCGCAATGACCAAGCAGGGGAGCGACCGGCGGGACGCGCTCAGAAGGATCCGCGACCACGGCATCGATGTGATGCTCTTCATCGTCGTCGGCGGCAGGAATGACACGAAAAGGGATTTCGATGACATCCTGAAGCTCTGCGATGACCTGCAGGTCTCGGCCCATCCGGTGATGTTGACCCCGCTGCCCGACACGGAGCTGTTCAGGCAGTATGAGCCCTACCTCTACCCGGAGATGGACTGGGACCTCTACGACGGGAACCATGCGGTGTTCGATCATCCCACCATGGACCCGCTGGAGCGGGAAGCCGAGTTCATCAAGCTTCGAACGGCGATCTTCACCCCCGGGCGCATCCTGTCGCGCATCCGGAAGGTCTCGTGGAAAGGATTTCCCATGAGCCATTTCTCGTCGTTCATGCTCCAGTATCCGCAGGGCAGGGCGTTCAAGGACTATGCACGGACGTGGATGCAGAAGCATCCGGAGTACTCGTAAGGAAGGGGAGCTGTTCATTGAAGACGGATCGAATCCTCCGGCGCGTCAAGGAAACGAGCGGTTGGAGCCGCGCCGCGGTCGTCCTGATCGTCCTGCTTGCGCTGTTCCTCTCGGTGCGGGCGGCCGATGAGTATCACTGGAGCGACTGGGGCTTCGGCGACGCCCAGAGCCTGCTCTCGCTCCGGCAGTGGGAGGAGGGGGGCTGGTTCAAGAACTACTTCCTCTTCAAACCCCAGGGATACGCCGAGGTCATCGACCTGCTCGATGAGCCGGAGCTGCGGCATCATGCCCACGGCACCTGTCCGGGCAGTTCGCCGAACGTCGGCCCCCGATTGTGGTACACGCACTACCCGGCGGGCTATCTGATACCCTATGCGCTGCTGTTCAGGCTGGGCCTGGACAGCATGTTCGCGGTGCGCCTGCTTTCGATCGCGTTCTCGGCCGGCGGGCTTGCGCTGATGTTCGTTCTCTTCTCCCGGATCACGAATCCGGCGATCTCCTTCCTGTCGGTGCTGTTCTATGGGCTGTCGTCGGCCTTCCTGGGATATGCCGACAGCCTCGCGAACCAGCCGGTCGACGATCTGCTCCGTTTCGGCTTCATGCTGGCGGTCGTCCTGTCGACACGGACGGCCACGGAAACGCTTCGGCAACGATGGCTCGTCGCGGCCTGGATCATGGAGTTCTGCCTTTCCCTGGTCTCCTTTGATTCGGTCTTCTTCCTCTACGTCTGGCTCATCGGCTGGGACTGGATCGACGGGAAAGGGTTCCGGTGGAAACGCTATCTCCTCTTTTCCCTGGCGCCTGTTTCCGCCCATGGCCTTCAGTTCCTGCAGAACGTATGGTATCTCGGGTTCAAGGATGCCGTGCTGGATATCAAGGACGCGTTCCTGCTGAAGCACGGTTCGGTCACTGGTTACAACCAGGGCCAGGGGCGGCTGGCGGTCATCTTCACGTCCCTCTGGATCGTCCTCGAAAATATCTATCGTCCGCTGTGGCTCATCGCCCCGGTCCTTGCTCTCTATGCGGCATTCATCCTCTATTTCCGGCCGGGCAGCGAATTCCCGTCGCTGAGACTGCTGCTGGTCCTGTTCCTTTCAGGTCTTGCATTCATCTTCGTGCTTCCCCACGCCGCGCGCATGCCCTACGAGGCGCGCCAGATGCTGCCCTTCAGCTCGATGCTCATGGGTGGATTGACCTGGTCCTGCTTCCTGGTGGTCCTGAAGGCGGTCCGGCATGACGACTCCGGCGAGGGGCGCGCTGCCGCGTTCAACGTGCGCGTTGCCGCGCCCTACCTGCTGCTCTCCATGGTAGTGCTGCTGGTCGTGTGGTTCCGCCATGCGACCGTCGACCGTGCATCGGTGTATGAGCTGGGACCCCGGAAGGAGGAGATGCAGTTCGCGCAGCAGCTCACTTCGCTCCAGACGCGTTACGAGCCCGTCTATTTCGACAGCGGCGCCTTTTCGCTCT
Organism: Nitrospirota bacterium; assembly: GCA_029858565.1. Taxonomy (GTDB): domain Bacteria; phylum Nitrospirota; class UBA9217; order UBA9217; family UBA9217; genus JAKAHZ01. Next base: position 166,524 of record JAOUEV010000002.1, read on the forward strand.
TCTGGGACCCCAACTATGTGCCCGGATATCCCCAGATCCTTCCCCTGACGGAGTATTATGCGGGGAGCCGGCCGATCCTCTGCTTCCGTGACCCGGAAAAGATCGCCGATGATATCGAGGTCATGGTCCGCAGGACAGCGGCACAGTTCTCGCCGGTGCTCATCGCGCAGGACCCTGCGCAGCTCGAGAAGACCCTGAACGCCCTTGACCGGAAGGGGCTCCTGAAGGGGAGGCCCGCCAATTTCCTGGAAGCCATGGGCAGGGTCGCCATAGATCTCACTGATTTCATCCGATGGAGGGGCGATGAAGCCGATCCTCATACCAGAAAGCCATAACTACATTGCGGCGTTCCTGACGCTTGCCTGCAACCTCCGGTGCAGCTACTGCATCAATAAGTTCGAGACCGGCCACCTGGAAAAGAACCGGCTGACTGGCAAGCAGTGGGTCGAGGGCCTGAACCGAATCCATTCACGCGAGGATCTTCCCATCACGCTGCAGGGCGGAGAACCGAGCCTGCATCCGGATTTTTACTACATTGTGAACAATGTCGAGCGGAGACTGAACATCGATCTGCTGACGAATCTTCAGTTCGATGCCGACAAGTTCATGAAGAACGTGGACCCCGGACGGATCAAGCGGGATGCGCCGTACGCGTCCATCCGTGTCAGCTATCATCCGCAGACCATGAAGCTGGAACCGCTGGTCGAAAAGGTGCTGAAGCTCCAGAACGCGGGGTACAGCATCGGCATCTGGGGTGTGCTTCATCCCTCCCAGGAGAAGGAAATCCTCGCAGCGCAGGAGTTTGCGAAAGGCAAGGGAATAGACTTTAGGACCAAGGAGTTCCTGGGCGTACATGATGGGGTGATGCACGGGACCATGAAGTATGAAGGGGCCTGCGACCGGAAATTCGAAAAGAAGGTCCTGTGTCGAACCACAGAGCTGATCGTGGGACCAAACGGCGGGATCTATCGCTGCCACAGCGATCTCTATGAACAGCGGCAGCCTATCAGCAGTATTCTTGATCCGGCCTACCAGATCGATGACACCTTCCGGCCCTGCGACGTCTACGGCCACTGCAATCCCTGCGACATCAAGGTGAAGACCAACCGGTTCCAGGTCTTTGGCCATACGTCGGTGGAGATTACGTTCGACGAGCGTTCCTAGGAGCGGCATGAGCTCACCTGCTCAGCGCATGCCGCGGTCTCTCAGCGTGCGGTAGTATCCATCGTCGGCTTTAATCGTCGTTTTCTCCGAAAGAGCACCCACGCCATCATTGCTGCGAACGCGCATAAACTGGTCACGCCAGATGACGCGAAAATCCTGTCGGTGAACGACATTTGAATCTCGTGCCTGCCTGCGTCCACATCCACCTTCAAGAAGGAATTCTCGGTTTTGTTAACTACTGTCGGTCGGCCATCAACCCGGATTGCCCAGCGGTCATCGAACATTTGACGCAGAATGAGGCTGCCTGCCTCAGGCACCTCGGCAGAGAAGAGAAATGATGAGCATGAAAGGCCTATGAGCCGGATGACGCCGGGTACCGGGCGTCCCGAAGGAGCGGAAAAGGTGTAAAGCGGCATCCCGTCCAGCGCCTCGAGGAGTGGACTTTCCTTGAGCCGTATGAAGTCGAACCGCTCCTGCGTATTGTACCACCACCCCGAGAACCGCTTCAGGTTCATATCGTCAATGAACATGCCGTACTGATCCTGGGAATAATTGATGCCCGGCATGCCGTGCAGTCCGGAAAAGAGCGCAGGCCGCTCCTTTGCCTGGTCGATAGTCGGGCGGAGGCGGTCATCGACCGCGACCGCCCGGAATGCCGAGCGTATGCGGTTGTCCTCGAAGTAGGAGCGGGAGACCGATGCCTGGTCGACAACAGTGAAAGCCAGCAGCTCTCCCTTGCGCATTGGCGGCACATCGATGTTGACGCGGTGGAATACGAGGAGAAGTTCGATAAACAGCAATAGGACCATGGCGCGGTCGGCGGCCAGAGGCAGGCGAAGGTCCGGCAGGAATATCACCGCGGCCGTTATCCCGAGATGAACAAGATAGGCCTCTAAATAGAGGTCAGAGCTGTATGCGGCGAAAAATGCTATGGTAAGAAGTCCGGCATAGATTCCTCCGGCGAGGTATCTTCTCTTCCTGTCCTTGTCGGAGAGGAGATCTTCGATGGGCCGGGCGAGAAAGAGGATCGCGAAGATCGTCGGGAAGAACCAGCTGAGCCAGTCGTTACGGACGAGCCGCATGAACGGGAGCAGCGACGCCATGGTCCGCAGCAGCGAAGGGGATCCGTCCATTCCGGAGATCAGCAGCCAGCCGGAAAGGACGGTCATGGACGCAAGGGCGGTGAACCGGTGGCTTTTCTTGACGATGCCGTGTATCAGAGCAATGATACCGATCGTCCCGAGGAACAGGGAGAAATAATACTTTACCGGGAGCAGAAGGCTCAGGAGGTTATAAGGAGAGATGAGGTTAAAGGTATCGAAGGGGCCTCCTGATGGCGAATATGACAGCCGGGGGCCGGCTCCCATCCCTGCATAGAGCGGCAGCAGCTTCGGCAGGGTCAGAACGACCGACAGGGCGATTGTCGTGACCAGATACTTCACTGCGAACAGAGGCCTGCGCGACAAGGCGGCGTCGATGAGGACATAGCCGGCGAAGAGGTAGATCCCGAGCACAGACGTGACGATATATCCGCCGAATATTGTGAAGCTCAGAAATGCGATGGACAGGGGGCTGAAAGGGGTCTCTTGCCGTTTTGCCCGGTGATAGCCGAGGATCAGGTAGGGAAAGCATGCGGCGTTGTAGACCAGGGTGCTCCATTGAGGGAGCGCGATGATCTGACCGCATCCCATGAAGCTGAGGCCTGCCACGATGCCGGTAACTGTTCTCAGCCCGAGTTCACGGGTACAGAGGTAGACCCCGAATCCGCCCACAATGATCCAGATAAGAAGCTCTCGTTGGATGAGGAACAGTGTTGATCCCGTGACAAGTCCCATGAAAAGATGGGTAGGGAAAAGCGTGGAATTGACGTAGTGCTCCACATAGGGGTAGCCAAAGTTCATGAAGGGGTTCCAGAGCGGCCAACTGCCAGCCTGCAGGCAATCGGTTTGGAAATTGAGGAGGGGGTAGAAAGCGGTTAGGAAATCTTTGCCCGAGAAGACCTTCGTGCCAAGCCAATAATCGTAATAGAGGATGAAACTCGCTGCAGCCAGCGCGGCCAGTGCGACTGCATGATCGCGGTACGATCGGTCGTTCCAGGGTTTCATGGTACATTCGCCTCTGCAGTCAGGTCGCGTGAAGCGACGCAATAGTACTGGGCTCCAAGCGGCAGCCAGCTCATCAGATGTTCGATCGGGAGCAGTATGCGGAAGAGGTGTGGGAAAAAATGAATGAACCGGATATCGCATCGTTCGAAGCCGGCTGCGTGCAGCACGCTTCGGAGGGATCCCTGCGGGATCAGTTTCGCATCCGCGTCGAACGGGCAGTCCCGTACCGCTTTCCGGGTCAGGGGGTTCCAGGGATTATGCTCGAAGACGAACAGCAGCCCTTGCGGCGACAGTTCCTTGCGCAAGTTGTACAAGATATCCCTATGGTCGGATGGGGGAATATGATGCAGGACCCCGGCAAGCAGGATGGCATCGAAGGGGCCGGGAAAAGGGATATGGCGACCGTCAAAATCGCTGAATTGGACCGCAAGAAGGTCCTTGTTGCGCTCGCGGGCCACCTCGATCGATTTTCGGGATACATCGACTGAGAAGATCGATGATCCGGGAAGGTGTTGTGCAAGGGCCGGCTCGCCCGTGCCGATCCCGCACCCGAAGTTGAGCAGCCGGAGGCCTGTGGTCGAGATGCTGTGAGCGGACAGCGTTCGGGCGATCTCCCGGGCCTTACGGTCCGCAAAGAACGCTGCGCCATAGCCCGACAGCCGCACACTGCTGTCCAGAAGGCTTCGGTAGTCCTCGGCGTATCGGTCGAAATCCGGGGTATTCACCAACGCTCCCTATCATGAACACTACCAGTAGTGCTCGCGGTGCTGCTGGTAATAGGCGTGGGTCTGTTCAATGCCGGTCTGCAGGTCTATGACCGGCGACCAGCCGGTCGCGGATGCGAACGCGTCGATGTTCGTAATGTAATCGCCGGTCTCGACGTTGATGTAGTTCTCCGGCCAGGGAACCAGCTCGCTGCGGCCTGTTCCCACGGTCTTCAGCACGGTTCCGACCATTTCGCTGAAAGTCGTTCCCTTGCCGCACCCGATATTAAAAGCACGGCCGTGGCAGCCTTCGGTGACCGCGGCTGCGACAAAGGCGTTTGCAAGGTCATCAACGTAGATGTAATCACGGACCTGCGCGCCGTCGCCGAATACCTTGATGGTCTTGTCCTCCATGGCAAGCCTGATGAACCAGTTGATCATGGAATACTTGCTGTGCTTCATCTGGGAGCGGGGGCCGTAGGGATTGGCGATGCGGAACGACACGGTCCTGATACCGTGGATCTCGTGGTAGAAGCGATAGGTGTTCTCCGCAGCTGTCTTGTTCAGGGCGTAGGGGGTCCGGGGGCGGAGCGGGTGGTTCTCATCAACGGGATTCCGTTCGATCCTGCCGAACTGGAGACGGGACCCGGCATGGAGGATCACCGCGTCACGGTTGTTGCGCCGCAGGCACTCAAGGACGTTCAAATGACCGATGTAGTTGATGTCCGCGTCCAGGTAGGGATCATTCAAACTGTCATTGTGGCTCACCTGCCCTGCCAGGTTGAAAATGATGTCCCGGTCGCGCACCAGGACCTTCATGGATTCGCGGTCGCGGATATCGCTGATATTGACCTCGACCTTGTCCCGGACGTCGTGGAGGTTGAAGAGGTTCGCACCATAGGGTTCGATGCAGGCATCGACGAGGGTAACATGCGCACCGGCCTTCACCAGTTTTCCGGCGATCGTGCTCCCGATCATGCCGAGGCCGCCGGTGATCAGGATGCGTTTGCCCGTGAGACGGGCGGCGGGGTCTCCGGTCATTTACCGTCCTTCCGGTCGATTCCCACGGTCCTTCCGACGACAAAAGAGGGACGCTGCTTGACCTCGTCGAAGATCCTCGCGATATAGGCGCCGATGACGCCGGTGGTGACCATCTGAATGCCCGAGAGGAAGAGCAGGAGAACGGCGAGGGACGTCCATCCGGGGACATCGGGGATCCTGCCCGAGAACTTGAGGATGATGAAGAGCAGCCCGAGGATAAAACTGACCGCGGCGATCAGAGCACCGATGACGGAAATGAAGGTGAGCGGGCGGTGGGAAAAGGAAATGATCCCGTTCACGGCCAGGGAAAGGTATTTCCGCATGGTGTAGCCCGGCTCTCCGGCGAATCTGCCGCTGCGCTCATATTCCAGGCCGGTCTGCCGGAACCCTGTCCAGGCGCGCAGCCCGCGGAGGAAACGGTCCCGCTCCGGCAGACTGTTCAGGATATCAACGACCCGCCGGGACATGATGCAGAAGTCTCCTGCGTCCCGGGGGATCGGAATATCGGATAACCGGCCCAGGATGCGGTAGAACGCGGTGTAGAGCAGCCGGTGCAGCAGCGAGCGCTTTCTGCCCTTGCGGACCCCATAGACCACATCGGAGCCCGCCCGAAGTTCCTCGATGAACCGGGGGATCAACTCCGGCGGATCTTCCAGGTCGTCATCCATGATCAGGACCATATCCCCGGATGCATAGGCCAGTCCGGCAGTGACCGCGGCCTGGTGGCCGAAGTTGCGCGACAGCTCGACGATCTTGATCCTGTCGTCACTTTCCCGCGCGGTTTGAATGACCTCAAAAGAATTGTCCCTGCATCCGTCGAGAACTGCTATCAGTTCAAATGACGGCACCGTGGCTCGGAGCGCATCGCTCACGCGCCGGTGCAGTTCAGGGAATATCTGGCCGGAATTATAGACCGGAATGACAACGGACAGCGTTGTCAGGGACGAAGCGGAGGATCTCATGGTTTCTCCGTGGCGTGTTTCTCCTGGTCTGTTTTATCCATCGTTACCACAGTAATGAAATCCCGCTGAAAAGTCAATACGGAATACCCTGGCTCGCACGTGATCCGCAGAGAGCTATTCTGCCTTCCTGCCGGCGGAATTCCACTTGCTTATGATATTTTATTGTTGTTATTATGCGTTATGACTCAGCGGTTCTATTCGTCGAACGATGCAGGGACCCGATCAGAGAGGAACCACTTGGTCCCATGAACAAGCGGGTGTTGCTCGTATATCCTCCGAGCGGGCGGCTGCTTCGCGAGGACCGGTGTCAGATCCCGGCGAAGAACATTGTCATGTCCCCGCCGGTACCGCCGATGGACCTGCTCTATCTTGCAGCAGTGGCGGAGCGGTCGGGATGCGAGTGCCGGGTCAGGGACTACTCGGTTGCCGGAAGGGGATCGGCAGATTTTCTTCGCGACCTGGAATCGTACCGGCCGGACTATCTTCTGGTCAGCATCACGACCCCGTCGATCGAGGGAGATATGGCGCAGATCGCGGCGGCAAAACGCGTGCTGCCCGGTTTGCGTACGGTCGCGAAAGGAGCGCATTTTCTGGTCAACAGCGAGGAAGTCCTTGACCGTTATCCTCAACTGGATATGGCGATCCGCGGAGAGGCGGAGCTTACGTTCGGGGATGTTGTGACGGGAAAGGACCCTGCTTCTATTCCCGGCCTTACCTGGCGGGGAGCTGCCGCGATCGTGCGAAATCCCGACAGACCCTATCTGGAGGACCTTGATTCCCTGCCGTTCCCTGCCCGGCATCTTGTTGATAACGGATCGTTCGTACGACCTGACACGGGCGCATTGCAAACGGTCATCAAGGTCTCGAGAGGCTGTCCCTATCACTGCTTCTTCTGTCTTGCGACCCCGGTCAGCGGAAGCAAAGCGCGGAAGCGGAGTCCGCAGAACATAGCGGCTGAGATCGTCGAGTGTCAGGAAAAATACGGGATCAGGAACTTCATTTTCTGGTCGGACTTTTTCACGCAGGACAAAGCATGGGTCCTTGACCTCTGCCGGGCCATCAGGGGAACCGGTCTGAACATCACCTGGTCGGCGAACACCCGGGCGAGCGCCATGGACGAGGAACTGGCCCGCGAGATGAAGAACGCCGGCTGCTCGCTCGTGAGCATCGGGGTCGAGAGCGGCAACCAGCAGATCCTGGACAGGATCGGGAAAAAAGTCTCCCTTGACGAGATACGGAAGGCTTTTGCCGTGCTTCGTCGCGCGAAGATCTCGACGCTAGCCTATTATCTCCTGGGCCTCCCCTGGGAAACGCATGCGACCATGGAGGAGACCGTGCGCTTCTCGATCGAGCTCGACAGCGATTTCGCCAGTTTCTTCGTTGCCACGCCTTTTCCCGGCACCCGGTTCTACGATTACGCAACAGCGCAGGGTTTGTTCTCCGACCCTTCCGGGGAGCCGTCGTTCGGGAGCGCCTATCACGGCGCGTCGGTACGCGGACATTTCCTCAGCAGGGAAGAGATCGGGATGTGGCGGACACGCGCCATCAGACGCTACCTTCTGCGGCCGAAGTATATCGTCCGGATGCTTTCCCGTGTCCGATCGTTGCGCGAACTGGGGAATTATGCGGTTGCGGGGATGCAGGCCCTGCGAAACGGATAAGAGGGTATTACCTGCTACTGAGAGGCGGCACAGGAACATGATATCAGGTAAAAAGCTCATTGTGGTCATGCCTGCGTACAATGCTGAGAAGACCTTGCGTCAGACCTACGCGGAGCTGCCTCATGAGTATGTGGACGATGTCATTCTGGTGGATGACGCATCAAGCGACAATACCGCTGCGGTGGCACGGGAACTGAACATCCGGACCATCATCCATTCTCGGAACAAGGGATATGGGAGCAATCAAAAGACATGCTACAGGACGGCGCTCGATCTGGGCGCGGATATCGTGGTGATGGTCCACCCCGATTACCAGTATTCCCCCCGCCTGGTGACCGCTATGGCGTCCATGATCACATCCGGGCACTATGCGGTCGTGCTCGGATCGAGGATCCTCGGCGGCGGAGCTCTCAAGGGGGGGATGCCGCTGTACAAATATATCGCGAACCGGATGCTCACGGCCTACGAGAACGTCATGCTCGGCATGAAGCTCTCGGAGTATCACACGGGCTACCGGGCTTTCAGCAGGACCGTTCTGGAAACGCTGCCGCTCGATGAGAACTCCGATGGATTCGCTTTTGACAATGAAATGATCGTGCAGACGGTCAGCTGCGGCTTCCCTATCGGAGAGATCAGCTGTCCGACCCGCTACTTCCCTGATGCATCGACCATCAATTTCTGGAAAAGTGTGGGCTACGGTTTTTCCGTTATCGGAACGGCTGCTCGTTACCTGCTTCACCGCTCGGGGATTCGGCGTGATCGCCTGTTCGCTCCAGGAGAAAGGAGGCTAACAGGGAGCGGCTAGGCGGCAGGATCAGGGAACGCATGAACGGTCTGAGGAACAGGCCGGATGACGCCGCGGTTTCCCGCGGAAAGCTCAGAACAGGACGTAGATGAACGGGGACAGCGCGCTCCCCTGGGTGAAGATGAGCAGCAGTCCAAGAAGCAGCAGCATGATGATGATCGGCAGGAGCCAGTACTTCTTTCTTACCTTCAAATAGTCCCAGAAATCCCGTATCAATACCATTCTGCTCATAGTGCACTATAACACAGACAATTCCCCATGACAAGGCAGTCCATGTCGCTTTCGGTCAAGCACCGGATGGCGTCAGCGGGGGTCATGGCAATGGGCTCGCCCTTGATGTTCAGCGATGTGTTCAGGAGCACCGGGATGCCGCTCAGTACTTCGAATTCCTTCAGGAGCGCGTGAAATCGGGGATTGACGGAACGGTCAACTGTCTGGACGCGGCCCGATCCGTCCACGTGGGTGATCGCGGGGAGCTTGTCCGAGAGCACGGGGACGGTCAGAAGCATATAGGGACTTGACCGGTCGATGCGGAAATACCTCGAAGCGTCTTCGACAGGCACCGCGGGCGCAAAGGGCCGGAAGGATTCCCGGAACTTGACCTTGCGATTGATGATGTCCTTCATGTCCGCGCGCCGGGGATCGGCCAGGATGCTCCGGTTGCCGAGGGACCGCGGACCATATTCCATCCGTCCCTGGAACCAGGCCACGACCTTGCCTTCGCTCAGGAGCCGTGCCGTGGTCGCGGGCAGCTGGTCCTCGGGGAGCCATTCCGAGCGGATGCCGGCCTGCTGCACAGCGGAGCGGATCTCCGGTTCTCCGAAGGATGGACCCAGGTAAACATCCGTGAGAGGATGGCGGTCGGTCCTCTGAAAATGACCATGGTACGCGGCGTAGGCGGCACCCACCGCGCCTCCCGCGTCACCTGCCGCCGGCTGGATGAACAGCTCCCGGAACGGTCCCTCGCGCAGGAGCCTGCCGTTGGCAACGCTGTTCAGGGCCACGCCGCCGGCAAGGCACAGAGCGTCGAGTCCGGTCTTTTTCCTGACATGCTCCGCCATTCTGAGGACAACGGTCTCCGTCACCCGCTGAATGCTCGCGGCGATGTCGTAATGCTCCTGCCCGAGCGGTCCTTCGAAGTACCGCGCTTTGACGCCGAAGAGCCGTTCGAACCTGGCCGCATTGAACATCCTCCGGCCGTATTGATAAGCGAAGTAATCAAGGTTCAGCCGCAGGCTTCCGTCAGGCCGCAGGTCCAGGATGTCCCGCAGGATGAGGTCTGCGAATTCAGGCTTGCCATAGGAAGCCATGCCCATGATCTTGTATTCGTCGTTGTTCACCTTGAAACCGAGATAGGCGGTAAATGCGCTGTAGAGCAGGCCCAGTGAATGGGGGAACCGCATCTCATGCGTGAGGGTCAGCCGGTTTCCTCTCGCTGTCCCGTAGGCGGCAGTGGACCATTCGCCCACGCCGTCAATGGTGAGCACCGCTGCCTCGTCAAAGGGTGATGGAAAAAACGAACTCGAAGCATGGCTTACGTGGTGGGGGAAATAGAGGAGCATTCCCTCGTATCCGAGGATCTTCTTCAGGATATGGGGCAGCCACAGCTTCTGGCTGAGCCACGAGGGGATCGTATCGACGAACGCACGGGCTCCGCGCGGCGCAACTGCCAGGAAGGTTTCCAGGACCCGTTCGAACTTGAGCAGGGGTTTTTCATAAAAAGCGACACAGTCAATGTCGCGCATCGAGATGCCCGCCTGCCGGAGGCAATACCCGATGCTCTGTTCGGGAAACCGCCAGTCGTGTTTGATCCGCGAGAAACGCTCCTCCTGACAGGCGGCAACAAGGACACCGTTCCGGAGCAGGCAGGCGGCGGAGTCATGATACAGGCAGGATATCCCGAGGATGTTCATCAGAAGGGCTTCCTCGGGTCATCCTCTGAAGGCAGAGCGAGCCAATGGGTATCAGCCGGCTCTTTTGATGCAAGGGGAGATCTCCCCAATGCCCGCATGATCAAACCGATGGGAGTGATCACGAAGACAAAAAGGATCGTCAGCAGGATTGCGCCATTGATAGCGGCGAGCACCACGGCAAACCGCATCCAGAGGTCTTTGAGACGCTTCACCATAGATAGGGTCACTATATCAGATGACACCCAGGTAATGCAATATGTCCTGTGAAAATGCCGGCGATCACGGGGTTGCCGCGGGTGTTCTCTTGTAGCGTGCATACTCCACCAGTCCGATCAGGGACGGTGCTGCGATCGAGAGGAACCAGAGGATCGAGATCGTCGTGCTGGCCTCTGCAGATATGCCGACAAGACCGAAGAGGACCACGAAGGCGCTCTCCCGGAGGCCAAGGCCGGATATGGAGATGGGGAGCATCATTACCGTAACGATGATGGGAACGAAAACAAAGAGCGCGGTGAACTGAGGCCGCTGCCCCACCGCCAGCGTGATAAGGTAGATCGACAGGATCGTAAGGAGCTGGATCAGAAGGGAGAGGCCATATGCCGCGAGTATTGCGCGGCGGTTCCGGAGCGTACCGTGGAAGTAATCATAGAAATCAGCGACCGTGGAGAATCGTCTGCCGATCCGGAGGCCGAAGACCAGCAAGCTTCCTCCCAGAAATGCAGCAAAGAGCAAAGGAGTGATCCACTGCATGCCCACGGCCCTCAGGTCGTTGAAGGCGATCGCTCCGGAGATCAATCCGATGGTCAGCAGCCCCGTGTATCCCATGTATCGGTCCATGAACACCGAGGCAATGCTCCTTCCGCCCTGGCCGATCTCCCGGTAGAGATAGTATGCCTTGACCGCGTCGCCTCCCACCGCGCCCGGAAGGAAATTGTTGAAGAACGACCCTATCAGATTGAGGGAGAACAGTTTGCTGATCGGCTGACTGCCGCTCAGGAGGGCCCGCCAGCGGAGTGATGCCAGAAAAATGGTGCACAGGGACGCGAGAGAGGAGAGGGTGAAGTACCAGCCGTTCATATCGCGGAAGTGTTCGATCATGGTGCGGAGATCGATCTTCCTGAACAGGTAGGTCAGAAGAATGCCGCTCACCAGCGCTTTGAGCGCGACCAAGGCGATCTTCTTCAGGGAATTTCCTTTTCCAGACATCGTACCGTTCCGATCACCCTGCGCGAATCGCTTTCGCCGGGTCTCATAGTTTCAGGCTTTCCTTGTAAACGTCCTTTTTGGGCAGGCCCAGCTCCTCTGCCGCTGCCGCGATAGCATCCTTCTTGGTCAATCCCCGATGGAGCATCAGGTTCTTCAGGTATTCCACGGTATTGACATCCTGCTGATTCGGCTCTGCCGTCGCACCGTGGACAACGATCGTGAACTCGCCTTTAATGCTGCCAGCGTCAAGATGCCGTCTGATGTCCGGCAAGGTCCCCCGGATAGCTTCTTCGTGGATCTTGGTGAGCTCCCGGGTGACGACGGCTTTGCGCTCGCCCAGAATGGCCGCCATGTCCTCGATGGTGTTCGTGATCCGGTGGGGCGCTTCGTAGAACACCAGGGTCCGCTTTTCATGTTTCAGCTCTTCCAGCCGTTTGAGCCGTGCCGTGTGCCTGCTCGGCAGGAATCCCTCGAACACGAAGCTGTCTGTTGGCAGGCCGGAGATCGAGAGCGCTGCAATGGCCGCTGTGGCTCCCGGGACCGGCACAACGGAGATCTTCTGGTCCACGGCAAGGTTGATCAGGAAATACCCCGGGTCCGAGATGCCCGGCGTCCCTGCGTCGGTCACAAGGGCCACGTTCTTTCCGTCCAGCATCTTCGCCGCGAGCACCGGCGCTTTTTCTTCCTTGTTGTGGTCGTGGTAGCTCGTAAGAAGGGGCGCGTGGATGTCGTACTTCGCGAGCAGTTTCTGGGTATGCCGCGTGTCCTCGGCAGCGATCACGTCCGCTTCCTTTAAAATTCGGATCGCCCGGAGGGTTATGTCCTCAAGGTTTCCGATGGGAGTGGAGACGATGTAGAGAGTGCCAGTCATAATACCTGTAGCCTGTGGCCAGTAGCCAGGGGCCGGGAAGGAAAAGAGTACCCGGCTACCGGCTACAGGATCCCGGGCCCCCGTTCAGTAGCTTTTATATCTGTTCGTTATGGGGAATCTGCGGTCCTTGCCCAGTCCCCGCGGCGTGATCTTGACGCCCGGGGGGGCCTGGCGGCGTTTGTATTCGCTCGTATCCACCAGCCGGATCACCCGTTCCACGGTCTTCCGGTCATATCCCATCTTGAGAATATCCTTGAACTCCCGGTCATCCTCCACATAGGCTTTGAGGATCGGATCGAGCACGGGATAGATTGGCAGGGAATCGCTGTCCTTCTGGTTTGGGCGAAGCTCCGCGGTCGGTGCCTTGGTCATGACCCGCTTCGGGATGATCGTCGCGTTGGCCAGGCGGTTCACGCACCTGCAGACATCGTAGACCATGGTCTTGGGAACGTCCTTGATCACCGCGAACCCGCCGGCCATGTCGCCGTAGAGCGTGGCATAGCCCGCGGACATCTCGCTCTTGTTCCCGGTCGTGAGCACGAGCCAGCCGAACTTGTTCGAGAGCGCCATGAGCAGGTTGCCCCGGACGCGCGCCTGCAGGTTCTCTTCGGTCACGTCCTGCTTTGTCTTGGCGAACAGGCATCTGAGCGTGCGTAGATATGCATCAACGGTGTCAATGATCGGTATCTCCAGGAACCGTATGCCGAGGTTCGAGGCGAGCCGGCACGCGTCCTCGCGGCTCTCCCGGGAGCTGTACTGGGAGGGCATGAAAACGCCGATCACGTTCCCGCCGCCCAGGGCCGCGACCGCGACGGCTGCCACGAGAGAGGAGTCGATGCCGCCGGACAGCCCGATCACCGCGGTCCGGAAACCGTTCTTCGCGAAATAATCCTTCGTTCCAAGCACCAGCGCGCGGTACACCTCCTCGCACAGGATCATCGGCTCCTTGATCTTTCTTGCCGTCGGCAGCGGTTTCTTCGCAGCTCCCGGATCTTCCGACAGGATGACGCGATCAACGGAAACGAAGTGGCGCTGCTGCTCCCGGCTCGGCAGCGGCTTCCGCTCGGGCACCCTGATGTCCAGGGTCATGAGCTCTTCTTCGAACTGTTTGCCCATGGCGAGCAGTTTTCCGGACCGGTCGATCGCCATGCTCTGTCCGTCGAAGACCAGCTCGTCCTGGCCGCCGACGGAATTGGTATAGGATATGATGACTTGGTTCTTCCTCGCCCGTTCGGAAAGCATCCGGAGCCGCTCCCTGCCTTTTGCTTTGTGATAGGGAGAGGCATTGATGTTCACGATCACCTCAGCGCCTGCAAGCGCCTGGGATCGGGTGGGGCCTTCGGAGAACCAGATGTCCTCGCAGATGTTCACGCCCACCGTCACGCCGCGGACCGTCAAGAGGGGATAGCGGTTGCCGGGACGGAAATACCGGTATTCGTCGAACACGCCGTAGTTCGGCAGCAGGATCTTGTGATACACATAGGCGCAGGACCTGTTGTGCAGGACCGCGGCGGAATTGTACAGAAAATCCTTATGATCAACGAACCCGACGATCGCGGTTATTCCCGTGGTCTCCTTCTGGACTTCCTTGAGCGCGCGCAGGTTGTCCTTCACGAACTGGGGCTTGAGCAACAAGTCCTCGGGCGGGTAGCCCGTGAGCGCCATCTCGGGGAACGCGACGATGTCCGCGCTGAGCCTGCGGGCCTGTTTTATGTTGTCGATGATCCTGTCGCGGTTTCCCGCGAGGTCGCCGACCGTGGGATTCATCTGGGCCATGGAAATACGAAGAGTGCGCATACAACCTCTGATTTTACCACGGAGTCACGGAGGCACGGAGACGCCCGACCGGATATTGATCCTGTTCCGTTGAAAATAGAATCTGAGAACAAGGTCATAGGTCAGTGCATTTCTTCCGCTTTTCTCTGTGTCTCCGTGTCTCCGTGGTTAAATAAGTTTCTTTGCTTTGTCTATGACTTCTTTCAAGGGTATCTTCTTCTCTTCCGCGATCTTTTTGCAGTCCTCGTACTCCGGCGTTACGGTCAGCACCTCGTCGCCGAGGCGGCTGACCTTCACCCGCACCGTGCCGTGCTCAGTCTTGACCTCGCGGATCTCCCGCAGGAGCTTTTTTCTGCCAACCTGCTGGATGCGCACTCCGATGCTCGTGGTCTCGCGGAAGAGGATATCCAGGACCGCATGCTGATCTTTATTGCCGGTCAGGACGGACAGCAAAATGCCGGGGCGTCCTTTTTTCATGATGACCGGCGTAAGATAGGCGTCGTGGGCTCCCGCGGCAAGCAGCTGTCCGATCACGTGTTCATAGATCTGGGGATTCATGTCATCGATGTTCGTCTCGATCAGGACCGAGGTGTCCTCGCCCGGGGAAGACGTATATTCGGCGATGAACAGCCTGAGCACGTTCGGCTGGCCGGGAAAGTCGCGGTTGCCCGCTCCATGGGCAATGGTCCTGATCACCAGCTGGGGAAGCGGGCCAAAGGAGCTTGCCAGGGTGCTGATGAGCGCCGCTCCCGTGGGCGTGGTGAGCTCGAAAGTAATGGAGGAAGAATAGAGCGGGATGCCCTGCAGCAGCTCCACGGTCGCAGGAGCGGGCACGGGCAGACGGCCGTGTGCCGTGTGCACGCTTCCGGAGCCGACGTTCAGAGGCGAGGCGATGATCTCGGTGATGCCAAGGTGCTCCAGTCCTATCACTGACCCGACGATGTCCACGATCGCGTCCACCGCGCCGACCTCATGAAAATGCACATGATCGATGTCCGTGCCGTGAACCTTTGCCTCGGCCTCGGCCAGCCGGCGGAAGATGTTCAGGCTCTTCTGCTTTATCGTGGCGGACAGGGAAGAACTGTTGATGATCTCCCGAATGTCGGAAAGATGCCTGCTCGGTTGCTCCCGGTCATCGAGGATGACGCTCACTTTGGTGGCGGAAAGTCCCGAGCGTTTCACCTGTTCACAGCTGAGCGCGTAGCCGGGAAGGTCGAGCTTCGCAAGCTCCGAACGCAGCGCCTCGATCGGCACGCCCGCGTCCACCAGGGCGCCCAGGGTCATGTCGCCGGAAATGCCGGAAAAACAGTCGAAGTAGGCGATGGTCATGGTTTTAGTCTGTCATTGCGAGCGAAGCGAAGCAATCTCGTAGTTCATAGTGAATCATAGAGGTCATTCCATGTGGGATTCGTCGCAAAGCTCCTCGCAATGACAGCTTAAGGATTACCGCTCGCCGAGAAGGTTGATCCTATGCGCGAGCACTCCCGCGCCGAAGCCGTTGTCGATGTTCATGACAGCCACGCCGGATGCGCAGGAATTCAGCATGGTGAGGAGCGGGGCAAGGCCCTGGAACCCGGCGCCGTATCCCACGCTGGTCGGCACGGCGATCACCGGTTTGTCCACCAGTCCGCCGACCACCGAAGGAAGCGCGCCGTCCATGCCCGCGACCACGACGATCACCCGCGCGGCATCGAGTACATCCTTCTTGCTCAGGATCCGGTGGATGCCTGCCACACCAACATCATACACCGTCCGGACCGTGCTGCCCAAGGTCTGTGCAGTGACCGCCGCTTCTTCGGCGACCGGGATGTCCGAGGTGCCCGCGGTCAGTATCGCGACAGTTCCTTTGGACGGCGTCTTCTTTTTCTGCTCAATGACGATCGCCCGTGAGTTCTGGTGATACACTGCGCGTCGGTCGAGCTTCTTTATCGCCTTGAATACCTGCTCGTTCGCCCGCGTGGCAAGGATATCGCTTTTCGCGGCGAGCATCCGCTGCACAATGCCGCTTATCTGGTCCACGGTCTTTCCCTCGCAGTAGATCACCTCGGGCATGCCGTGGCGGAGACTCCTGTGATGGTCGATGTGCGCGTAGACCATATCTTCGAAAGGCAGGTGCTTCAGCCGGTCCAGCGCTGTCTCGATGGTCATGCCGCCGGCTTTCACGGCCTTGAGCAATTTTGTGAGCTCGGATTTGTTCATATTAAGGTTATCTGCGTCTCCGCGGCTCCAGCTCGCCGCGGTCGCATTCCTTGATGGCCCTTGCGGCACGCCGTTTCTTGCGCTCGCCGACCGGCTGTTCGGTCTTTTTCGCCTCGGCCAGGAACCGCTGGAGATAGGACGTCGCCTTTCCGCAGTTATCATTCGCAGCGTGGATCATCCCGATGTGGAACAGCATGTTGGGGTCATTTGGCCGCGATCGCTCAACGATCTGGAGCTCCTTGAGCGCTTCGTCGAACCTGCGCCGTTCCTTGAGCACGGCGGCAAGCTTAAGCCGAAGCTGCGGGCTGTCCGGGGCGAGCGAAAGGCCATCCCGCGCCTCCTGCTCCGCCGCTTTCAGGTCTCCCTGGCGATGATAGATCATGGCGAGCAGGAACCTCGCACGGGTGTTCTTCGGGTCCGCCTTGACCCGGGCTGCTACGGTTGCGGCGGCCTCCGCCAGTTCCTGCTTGTTCATCTCAATGTCGATATCGGTCACCCGGTAGGCAAGCTGGTTCCAGAGCTTTGAGACCTCGTCGTTCGATTCTTCGCGAGAAAGCACCACGGCCAGCTGCTTTTTCGTTTCCTCGGTCTTTGCGGTATTCTTTTCGGTCTGCAGGCGCGAGACGAGCTGATCGCGCTCTTTCCTGAGCGCTGCGTTCTCCCGCGCGGTTGCCTCGAGCTGCGCCTTGAGATCGTCGTTTTCGCGGTAGTTCTCGATCTGACGTGTGAGCGTGCTTGTGTCGATCCTGCAGCGGACCTTCGTGAAGATCTCGGGACGCTGCGCGGTGCCTCGCATCTCCTCGGCGATCACTTCGGTCTCGATGATCCCCGCGGTATAGGCAGTAACTTCGTCTTTTGTGAGGCGGTAGTCCTTCACCTCGGTCAGGCTGGCGACATAGGTGCCTGCCAGTTCCAGCGCTTTCCGCTTCGCCTCCTGCATAA
>JAOUEV010000135.1 GCA_029858565.1 Nitrospirota bacterium
GCCGGTCTGGTTCACGGTGGTGGCGCAGGTGATGACGCAGTCGCCTCCGTCGGTCTTCATGATGACTTCGAGCGTCTGGCCGATGAAGGACGGCGCGGCAAGGGTCCGGGTCTCGGCGCCCGCGGTCACGATCTCAACGTAGCCGCTGGCCGTGACCGGAATGGCTCCGGCATGCCCGGGATCGGCAATGGCCGCCTGGGTGGTCTGGGCCAGATCCGTGATCGCCGCGCTGGGAATGAGCATGAACGTGACGGTCGTGCCGGCGGCGAGGACCTTTTCCACACAGAAGCCGCAGGCGGTGTTTCCGCCGGAGGTCTTGTTCACTTCGGAAGCACCCGCGTCCCAGTACACCGAATCCAACTCATTGATAGCGAGCCCGGCGGTCTTCGGCAGGTTGACCTTGCCCTGGTAAACGAACACGTTCGCCTCATTCGCGGCGGTCTTGTTGCAGGCAATGAGCAGCGAGCCGGTGACCACGATGGGATCCCCGACCTCAAGCGCCGCATTGTGCGTATAGGTAAGCGTCCGTGCGTTGGAAGACGGGTCCTGGACGATCCCGGTCACGCCGAAAAGTCCGGCGACCAGTAGTCCCGAAGCGCCGATGGATGCGGATGCCTCTTTGGGCGAGGTGAAAAGACAGATAAGAGCAATGGCGAAGACCAAGCCGATGACGGCGAGGCCGATGTAGCTGAGGTTCTTGAGCTTCTTTTTCATGGCTCCTCCTTGTGGATAAATGATGTCGATGCCGCTTACTCGGGTTTGAGCAGGTTTTTCTTTCCGCCCGCGCCGCTGGACTTGTCGCGGTTCCCGGGATCTCCGCCGCCTCCGAGCTCGCTCTTGTCAGGGAACTTTTCGGCAACGCGCTTTTCGAGGTCATCCACCTCGCTCTTGAGAAAATCGAGATCGAAGCCCTGTGCCAGCTTTTTAAGCTTGTCCTGGGTATCAGCTGTCTCGTACTTCTTCTCGTCCAGCTTGGCTTTGGCTTTGACGTATCGACCGACCAGGTCATCGATGTACGCCTTGCCTGCATTTGCCAGAGGCGTGAGGTCCGCAACCTGTTTGACCAGAGGCTCCAGCTCGGCGATCCTTGCCTTGAGCGGGGCCGTGGCGGCATCTACCGCCGACTTGATCTTCTCTTCCGTGGCTGCTTTGATCTCGTCAAAGAGCACCGCGCCCTCGGAGAAGGTCTTTCCGAAAAACCCTTTCAACCGTTCGAGCAAATCCTTCATGGTTTGCCCTCCTTCGTGTGATTTCGCGGGATCGTTGCCCGCCTCTTTCCCCTCTCCGGGGATTTCCTTTTCGGTGTCGAGTCCTTTGACGGCCATGCCGCGCTGGGCGCCGAGGTAGACCAGGCTGCCCTCGGTCATTTCCGTGTCCTCGCCAGTTCCGCGATACTCCCAGTAGAGCGGCCTGCCGCTCGGGTCGGCAGGATCGAAGATGGGGACCAGCTTTTCTGCTCGGAATCCGATAGATGCGAAGTCGTAGATCCCTGCGTCGATCTTGACGATCTCTTTTTCATCGATACCGGCGCGGGGAATGTAGAACCAGGGTGAATGGAACCAGACTTCAGTGACTCCGAAGGGAAGTTTCAGCTGCTCTCTGGTTTCGTCAATCGCCTGCTGGAGGGGCATCTTTTCGAGCTCCACGTCGAAATACTTTCCCACGGCACTGTCGCGAACCTTCTTGTCGTGGTCCAGGAGCATGGTTTTGCGGAGCGTGCTGTTGACGAAGCGCTGAAGGACTTCTTCATGAAACCGCTCGCCGTCGCGGTCGAGGGCGTTGTTCGACAACCGGAGCTGGCCGACATAGAGTTCGTCAGCGGTAAATGGCCTGCGGGTGAAGCGGTTGATCTTGGCAAGCTGCTCATCCGTGGGCTTGGAGGGCGATACCTTGAACCCCATGAACTTGAGGTTTTTCGAACCGCCGACAAGGGCTATCTCAACTGTGCCCTTGTGAAGTGCCTTGATGTCGGTGAAGCTCTTTTTCATGGACCACCCCTCACCTAGCCTCTCCCCGTGACGGGAGAGGAATATCTGATCACGCCTTGTTCTTGAGCACGTCCTCGATGGTGACGTGTTTGCTGACAAAGGTTCCGGCTGCCCTGGCCTTCTCCGCTTCGATCGACGCGCGATAGTCCTCGTCGGCCTTTTTCGCAGCTGCCTCGTCTATCGGTCCGACGATCGATTCCATGGTCAAGGACTTGGTCCCTTCCACGCCGGTCTTGAAATCGTCGGTCCGCTGCGTGATCGGCCCGATCTGCTCGCCCTGCTTGGGCCGGAGCGCGTTGATACGCCATTCGGCGGCGGAAAGCAGCTCATCGCGGGTCTCGCCCTTGATGAAGGCGCGGAGGTCCTTTTCGTTGTCGATCTCATTGATCTCGTACAATGCGGCGACTTCGTCGAGAATGTCTTTCGAGTGTTTTGCCATGGCTTCTCCTTTACCTTTGCTACTTTTCATCCCTGGTATACCAGATTGTTCAAGCACGTTCTGGCAGCATTGATGTTCCTGTATACCAAAAAGAGTGAACACGTTCTGGCAGAGTGTGAAACTATTTTTCCTCACCTATCGACAACTACCAGCGGCTGAAATGGAACGACGACAGCTCAAGTCCTTTCCAATGGTCCGCAAGCAGCGCGGCGTCTTTATGGGAATCGCAGATTTTCCCACGTCGTACGGACTTATCCCCTTCCTGCATGCTCAAACACAGCGGGCAGGCGTCGGGCGCGGGCGCGAAGACCACGCGGAATTTTCCCTTGCCGTCGTCCTGCACGCTATGAGAGCACCTGCAGCGGGGATGGACCGGGACGGTTACCGCACTGGAGGTATCGATGCCGCGCTCGTCCCATTCGTCCAACTTCGCTCGCTCGGCTGCTCCGGACATTTCCGTGCGTGCCAGGCGCTCCCAGTCGGAGTTCTTTTCGCTAAACAGCTCTTCAAGCGCGGATGCCACGTCCCGCGGGCTGATACCGTCGACGACTCCCTGCTCCATGGCCATGATGATGTCATCCCGGATTGCGCGGGTCGCGTTGTCCTTGACCAGCCGGAAGCCGTCGGTGATAAGTTCAGTGAAGATCTCCTCGTTCTTCAGGATGTCCAGGATCGGCCGTTCCTTGCCCAAAAGCTCCGCTGCCTGGATCAGGCCGAGGCTGTAGCTCTGGCCGTAGTACCAGTTGACGTTGCTGTCCTCGGCGCCGGGCGTGTACCAGCCGAGGTATTCCTTGAGCGCGTCGAGGATCTGCTTCCGCTGCTCGTCGGTGAAAATGAAAGTGTCGGCGTCCTTGGTAACGGCATCCAGCTTTGCGATCTTGAAAACCTTCGCCTTCAGGAGCTGCCAGGTGTCCTTGAGCTCTTTTTCGTATTCCG
>JAOUEV010000136.1 GCA_029858565.1 Nitrospirota bacterium
TGCGCATGCTCGATCGTGAGGAGCTGGAAGGCGTAATAGCCCATGAGCTTGCTCACATCAAGCACCGTGATATCCTCACGGGTACCATCGTCGCTACCATCGCCGGTGCGATCAGCATGCTTGCGCAGATGGCGCACTGGGCCATGCTTTTTGGAGGAGGCAGCCGGCGAGATGATGACGAGGGCGGAAGCCCCATTGTCGCCCTGGTGATGATGATCGTGGCCCCGATCGCGGCAATGCTGGTCCAGATGGCCATTTCCCGAACCCGGGAGTACGAGGCGGACGCAGGGGGGGCGAAGATGGCCGGGAATCCTTATGGTCTCGCGAACGCGCTCCTGAAGATGGAGAAAGGGAAAGAGATCATGCCCATGCACGATCCGAAGCCCGCGACGGCTCACATGTTCATTGTGAATCCCCTGACCGGCGGTGGCTTGATGTCGTTGTTCAGCACCCATCCGCCGATCGCCGAACGGGTCAAGCGATTGCGCGAAGTGAACCGGGGATAGACAGTATAGAAGCTCTGCTTGAAGCCCTGCTGGACTGCCGGCGGGGCTTTTTTTCTCAGTGCTGATCAATGATATGTGTGTGATGATGATTTCCTTTCCGCGCCGTTGCGGCGAACTTGACGGAAGAAAGGGGGCAGGTTGTGCGGTATCGATATGTGTCCTATAAGTATTCCCGCAAGGTGAGCCCGGAAACAACGCTCCAGAACATTTGCGAGACATTTGGCGCCTGGGCAGTTCCCGTATCTTCAGTCTGGAGACCCCCCACGGACGTGTACGAGACCCAGGGCCAGCTCATTGTCCTGATCGAGGTCGGCGGTGTTTCCGAGGATGATCTCTCCGTAACGCTGTTCAGCGACCTGCTTGTGGTCGAGGGAAGCAGGGGACAGTCGCCGTTCTTTCAGTCAGGAATGTCCGCCTGTCACCAACTGGGCATCAAATACGGCGAATTCCGGTCGGAGATATTCATCCCCGTAATGGTCGACCATGATACCGTGAAGGCTGAGTACAAGAACGGCCTTCTGACGATCGTGCTGAGCAAACTTGCCTAGCAGCTCGGGGGAACGTGCCACGTGAAAAAGATCAATGACGTATTCAAGCATCTGTTCAAAAAAACAGCGAGGAGCGACGATATGGAAGAACTGATCCAGGCACCGCAGGAAAAGACGCCACCGGTTCCCGCCGAACTGCCCCTGCTGCCGCTGAAGGATACGGTCGTCTACCCCATGACCGTGTATCCGCTCGTGATCGGCAAGGAAAAATCCATGCGTCTGATCAATGATGTGACCGTGGGCGACAAGATCCTGGCGCTCACATCACAGCGGCGGGCGGACCTTGAGGTGTCGAACACGGGCGATATTTATACGATCGGTACCATGGCACGTATCCTGCAAATGGTCAAGGCACCGGACGGAACACTGCGCGTACTCGTACAGGGTCTGGAACGCATCACCATCGACGGTTTTCAGCAGACCGAGCCGTACATAAAAGCAGCGGTCAAACCCCATCCTGACGACACGGAAAAGACCGTGACAATAGAAGCGTTGATGCGGGGCCTGGCTGAGCTGTTCCAGAAGCTTGTATCACTGACGCCAAATATGCCTGAGGAACTTGCCACAGCGGCGATCAATATCGAGGAGCCGCGACAGCTTGCGTACCTCGTCGGCACGAACGTTCGGATGGACCTGCCGCAGCGCCAGGAGATATTGGAGATCAACCCGGTGGCGGATAAGTTGAACAAACTGATGCAGCATCTGAACCGGGAGATCGAGGTCCTCGAGCTGGGACGGAAGATCCAGGGACAGGCCAAGGACCAGATGCAAAAGGCAGAACGGGAGTATATTCTCCGCCAGCAGCTCTCGGCTATCCGCAAGGAATTGGGCGAGGAGGGTGATGAGGGCTCGGAGTCGAAGAACCTCCGCGAAAAGATCGAACAGGCAAAGCTTCCGCCGGAAGCTGAAAAAGAGGCAAAACGGGAGCTTTCCCGCTTGGAGAAACTGTCGCCGACCTCTCCGGAGTTTTCGGTCATCAGGACCTACCTGGAGTGGATGACAAGCCTTCCCTGGAACAAAACTTCAGCGTCGGCAATCGATATTGTCAAGGCGCGGACAACACTTGACGAGGACCATTATGACCTTGACAAGGTGAAGAACCGGATCCTTGAGTATCTTTCGGTGAAAAAACTGGGCGAGGAGAGGGCGGAGCAGGAAGGTTCTAAAGTACGCGAGCCTATTCTTTGTTTTGCCGGACCTCCGGGCGTGGGAAAGACCTCGCTGGGACAGTCGATCGCTCGGGCATTGGACAGGAAATTCGTCCGTTTGTCGCTCGGAGGATTGCATGACGAGGCAGAGATACGCGGACATCGCCGGACCTACATCGGAGCCATGCCCGGCCGCATCATCCAGGTGCTGAAGCGCGTGGAAACCCGGGACCCGGTCATCATGCTCGATGAAGTTGACAAGGTCGGCAAGGACTGGAGAGGTGATCCGTCGTCGGCGTTGCTCGAGGTCCTGGATCCTGAACAGAACAAGGATTTCCGCGACAATTATCTTGATGTGCCCTTCGATCTTTCGAAAGTGATGTTCATATGCACGGCCAACCAGCTCGAGACAATACCGCCGCCGCTCCTTGACCGTATGGAGATCCTTCAACTGCCGGGCTACACGGAGCATGAGAAGCTGAACATCGCCAAGAAGTACCTGATCCCCAAGGAGATCAAGGCGAACGCGCTCAAGTCCGAGGAGATCGTGATCGAGGACGAGGCAGCGCGAGGCATCATCAAGGACTACACCCGCGAAGCCGGGGTCCGAAACCTGGAGCGGGAGATCGCAAATGTATGCCGCAAGGTAGCCAAGGCTGTTGCCGAAGGCAAAACGACACCTATCACGGTCACGGAAAAGAACCTGCACGACTACCTGGGCAATCCGAGGTTCTTTGCCGAAACATCGGTGATGATCGATCGGCCGGGTGTGGTCACCGGCCTCGCCTGGACACCCGTTGGCGGAGATATCCTGTTCGTGGAAGCTTCCATCATGCCTGGCAACAAACAGCTGACCCTCACGGGACAGCTGGGCGATGTTATGAAAGAGTCCGCCCAGGCGGCGCTGTCCTATGTCAGGTCCCATGCCGAGGAATTGGGCATCAGCAAGGACTTCTTCGAGAAATCGGACATTCATATCCATGTTCCCGCAGGGGCCATTCCCAAGGATGGTCCTTCGGCAGGCGTGACCATGACGACAGCGATCGTGTCGCTCCTGACCGGAAAGGCTGCAAAGAACGATGTTGCCATGACCGGCGAGATCACACTGCGGGG
>JAOUEV010000137.1 GCA_029858565.1 Nitrospirota bacterium
CAGGTGGTTATATTTTCAGTGCTGCGTAATTGCTTTAACGTAATTGGCGCAAGAGTTGAAGGATGCTTCGCCAAATAAGCTTTTACAACCTCAATTGGCTCTGGTTTTTCCATCTGGAGATCTGTATATTCAATGCGAATCACCTTGTTTTCGCTGAGCCAGCGATATTCCCTGCCACCGGCACCAAAATCCATTATTGTGTGCCCATCAATCACCCTTGGCCCGTATGATTCGCCGGGAATGCCCAGAGAGGTTCTAAAACTTTTATCAACCTCATGCAGCAGCCACTTGATTGAATCAGCGGGATCGGTATGGTGGGTGACTTGGACTTCGACGCCTAATATCGTAACAGGATGCACATACCTTGCACCGTAAGTGGTATCGTTGTGATCCATGTCAAAGTGATCTGCCGGTATTAAAACGCCGCTATTCCCATATGTCTCAGTCGTTCTCTTGGGTCTATACTTATATTCTCCTATGTCATTGAGTATCAAGTAATTGGCGGTTTCCTGCGAAAAACATACAACCGGGAACAACAACATCATTAATATCATTATCTTTTTCATCCTGCACCTCGCTATTTATATTGCCCCGAGATTATTTCTTTAACCACATCAGACAGTTTCCAATTGCCTCTGCAATAACTGTGTAGACGCAGGGGGACGTTGTTTCTGAAATTGCGAAAATTGCGATACGACCTATCATGCTCATGCCGCCCCCGTCTTCTTCTCGATAACTCGCGTGATCGTCGATGTGCTCACGCCAAGATGACGCGCTATCTCCGCCGATGTTAAGCCCATTTCCTTTATACCCCGCTGCGCAATCCGCATGCGAACCACACTAACCGCGTGTCTTCTGCCACCGTTTCTGATCTCTCGGTCGCTTATGCCTGCCGCTGTGCATTCCTGATGGATAATCGTTTCCATGGTCAACTCTGATCGCCGAAGCTTAAGTTGCCGGATCTGCTTCTCCTCAGCCTCTTGAAAAATGGCGGTTACGAACTCCCCGCTCCCGAGTATTCGTTCGTCGTATTCCGACTTCTCCCCTTTTCTCTGCGCTGATTGAACACCCGACCATCCTCCTAAACTTCGCACAAGCCCGCCGCCGGTGAGTTGGGGCTGGCGACCCATGCTGATCCCCTCCTGAACGAATTTCCGGTATGCGCCTTGTGCTCTCTTCCGCGTATCGTTGAACTGAAGCAGGACGTAGTCGGTGTCCATCCAGGGATGATCCCGCTTTCCCATGACAGCGCTGTGGCCGCTCCAGGGGTATGCATCCAGTTCTTCGAGGGTCTGCACCATCCCGGCCCGGACAGGATTCAGATGGATGTATCGGATGAGGGCCAAGAGATAATTGTCCTCGTCACAAATAATCGACTTATAGCGGTTTTCGAACAGATGGCCCGTCCGCCGGTGTTTCCGGTTGTGGTAAATCGCATACCAGGTCAACAGTTTCCTCATGACCGTGGATATCCCTTTGCCGCCGCTTTTGAACAGAATATGAACATGATTGCTCATGAGGACCCAGGCATAGACCGCACATTTTGCTTCACCAACTATCGCTCCCAAGCGCTCCAAATATTTATGCCTTTCTTCATCATCGAGAAAGATGTCGGAACGGTTAATCCCGCGCACCATGATATGGTGCAGTGCACCGGGAGCGTCTAATCTCGCTTTTCGCGGCATAAGTTTGATCTCGTTGTCTACTATGGTCTGCTCTCAACTAGTCTCAACAACACGTCATTACACTTCTTCAATACTTGCAACGCAATTTCAGAAAGAACGTCCCCTTTGGTTCCTTACCAGTCCGCACAGTTACTCCGCCTATTGCAACGTAATCGCTTTATCCTTATTCACCGTCCACCAGTCTTTGTATTCCTTGAGCTTCGCCTTGATGCCCGTGCCGTTGTTCGTGCTCAGGTACCCGTCAATGATATCCTTCTCATCTACTGCAGGAATTCGGAAGTATTTTTCTCGGTAATTCAGGAAAATACTCATATGTTCGACGGCTTCCTGATAGACTCGTTTTTCTTCGACTTTTCGCAATTGCAGCTGCATAAACCACTTATCGCAAAGCCACAATCGGCGGTCCATTTCATCCCTGATCCATTGAATATCATGCGCCTGATCAAAATCAAATGTTGATGGTATGGTAGATGGATGTTTTTGAAGGTATGCGTTAACAACCTCTAACGGCTCTGGCTTTGTTCGCTGTAAATCCGCATATTTTATTTCAATGATTTTTTGCCCGCTGATCCAGGAATAGCTGCCCCCGCCTAATCCCCAATAGATGAATTTATTTCCTCCAATTTCACGGATTTTGACACCGGCTCCCGACAACAAACCCAGCTTGTTGCGTGAATTGTTGCTATCGCGGTAACTAATCTCCACCTCATGTAGCAGCCATTTGTCTGAATCGGAGTTGGTGTGTTGGGTGACTTGGACATCAACCCACAAACGCACTTGTTTATTATGATATGAAATTCCATAGGTTTCATCTTGGTGATCCTCTCCAAAATGATCTGCTCCTGCTAATATATCTCCGCTGGGCCCACCTTTCGTTATTTGCTTGTACGTACCCATATCACTTGTTATCAAATAATCGGTGATGACCTGGGCATATGCACATCGCGCAAACACTATTAGAAGCAAAATTGCTGTAACCCTCTTCATCAGTTAACCTCCTATTGATACTGCCCATTGATGATTTCTTTAACCGTATCAGATAACTTCCAGTTGCCTGTGCAGCTGTTGTAATCACTTGAGCATACGCTATTTTTCTTCAAGACATTATCGATCTCAGTTTTGTTGCCTCCCGGATATGTTAAAATGAAAGGTACATATGAGTCACTTCTGTTCAGGCTCCCATGCCAAGACTTGCAGGCCACTCCGGTTGTGTATCGGTGGCTCTCAATGTTTTCTCCTTTTGGAATGTCTGTATCATCCTTCATAATCAGCACAATGTCACCCGATCTCTTGCTGTGATTCATTTTCCCTATTCTATTTACTCCATCCACATACTGAGGCGACAAACTACTGAGATCTTTAAGCACTCCGGTCGCCGAACCATTAATATTAGCGACAGTGTAAACTTTATAATTATCCCCTCCGTCTCTCACGAGTATTTCATCTACTGAATTCGACATTCGTCCAATTTCACACCTCCTAGGGTCAGGTCTATTGAATTGACATTCCGCCTTTACCGTGCTATCTTCACGCCATGGCCCGGCCCCTTCGCATAGAATACCCAGGTGCTGTTTATCATGTGACCTCGCGCGG
>JAOUEV010000138.1 GCA_029858565.1 Nitrospirota bacterium
CTTGCTGATCACCTCCTTTTGCGCTGGTTCCCGGACCGGCTGTGGTATCTCCTCTTTCGGCATTTCCCGGATACTGCCGCCGATCGAGCTTCGCGTGGTTTGATATGCCCGGTGAATCTCGAGTCCGAGTGAGTTGCCCTCGAATATGTATGCGTTGAGGTTGAAGAAGGTCATGTTGAGCGCGGTCATGACGACGCACGTCCGGTCTATGTCCTGGGCGACGAAGGTTATCGTGTCCAGGTCCCGGGCGGGCGTGATCCTGGCAGTGGCGACGAGTAGCCGGCCGGAGCCGCTGCAGGGATCGTTGACGGACGCTCCGGCAGCCGGAGGACCGGTGAGCTGAGCCATGAGCTGGCAGACGGTCCAGGGAGTAAAGAACTGTCCGGCGTGACGGTTCGTGATCTCCCAGGCTTCATAGATTTCACCCAGGAGTTCGCTGTTCGTTTCCGCCATGCGCTGCATGAGCAACCCGAAGGCGTTGGCGAAGTGGTCGGCTTCGCGGCTGCCGGGCTCCGCGTTGTTCCGGTACCGGGACATGATCTTGAGGTACTCGGGGTCATTCCGCATGAGGGCGG
Organism: Nitrospirota bacterium; assembly: GCA_029858565.1. GTDB lineage: Bacteria > Nitrospirota > UBA9217 > UBA9217 > UBA9217 > JAKAHZ01. Next base: position 576 of record JAOUEV010000138.1, read on the forward strand.
TGAGGATGAGTTCGAGCCAGTCGTCAAATACGCTCCAGTGGTCGTAGCCGCGGCGGGTGATCTTTTCCAGTTCGGCGAGGATGGGGCGCAGTTGTCCGTTGACATCAGGGCGGGGTCGGGCTACCATGATGCTGTCTCCTTTCCTTCTCGGGTTTGGGGATGTTGTCGGGGGCACAGTTCCAGCTGTGCCCCTTTTTATTTTTTACGGCTCGTTGCGGGTGCGGATCTTTACCGCTTCTTCTCCGTATGGGTTTTCGATATCCGCCGCGTTTTCGATTTTCACGCCTTCGGTCCAGAAGTGGCGCGCGCCTCGGTGCAGTTCCTGGCGTCCGCGGCGGGTGTGCATGTCCGCCGCGAAGTCGGGGACCTCTGGCAGCCAACCGGCGTCCCTTCGGCCATAGATCGCGATCTGAAATTCATCACCGATGCGGCTTTTCTTTGATCGGCACATGGCGAGGATTGCGTTTGCCAGGGCCATGCGGAAGGATCGCGATTTTTTCTCGGGCTCCTTGTCGTATTCCTTCTTTAGTTCCGCGTAGAGTCTTCGCATCTCGGCGACATAGAGGACCGTTTCCCGATCGGCGATGCCGATGTCCTCGATGCTGATGATTTGGAGGCGCTTCCAGAGGTAGTCCGGATAGCGGGTTTCCAGCTCCGCGGCCCAGAACATGGCATCCGCCTCGAGGCCCCGGCGAATGGTCTTCTGCAGGGCCGAGGCGACTTCGTCAAGCGGGTATTTCTTTTCGGTTTCGAGTTTGAAGAGCGGGGTCATATATGCCTTCCTTTCGTTATGAGATTCCCAGGACGAGCAGCCAGGACGGGCATCCATGCGGGCAGCGGCCGTCAGGTTCCACCCAGCAGCCGTCGGTTGCCCTGGACCGGCCTTCGTCTATCCACTTCATCATGGTGCTGTGGCTCGGTCCCCTCATCTTCTTTGTGATGGGCCGTTCTATGTTCACTTCCCCGATGCCCGAAGCGTATTTGGTTATGGTGCGTGTCATGGTGCCTCCTTATGCGGCCATCATCTGGTTGAGTGATTTGATGTGCTTGCAGGCTTTCCGCTCTCCCCGCTGGAATATCCAGGCGGGGCAGCTGCAGGAGTAGTTGCCCTTCTCGTCTTTCGCTATTGTGTAGACCTTGCCCGTGGAGCCGACCACCTGAACCTTGCTGACGTACTTTTTCATTTTCGCGTTCCTCCGTTTAATTAGGATGATTGCGGCCTTGTTTGTATGAACCTAGGGTCCCACAGTTGCGCCGCCTTTGTAAAGGCCACGCAAAAATAATTTATTTCATAGGGGTATAAACTGATGTCATGAAATGCAAAGAAACTGCCGATATTTCTTGAAGGCTGAGCGTTTTTCTGTGGTAAAATATTCGGCAATTAATAGTGGAGGTTTGCTGTGGATTACATTTTGACCGTATTCAATTCCTATGAAATCGACTGGACAGCCGCATCTGCCATTGGAACATTCATGGCGGTTATCGTAGCTTTGCATCCCATTTGGGAAGCAAGGCGAAACCAAAAGACGATGGCGGTATCCTTGCGAGCTCGAGCACTGTTAAAGATGTACTTATTGAGAGACGGACTTATAAGAATGCAGAAAGGCATTACATGGAAGGCAGAATTGAACGCTGAAGAATTGAATGCTATTCAGGCATTGGAAATCATTGCCACAAATCCTACAGGCCTTACATTAGACGAACAAGAGAGCCTGCTGGTCAGTGTCGGACTATTACAAACGCTGAGTTCACTCACTCAATCAGCCCATGTTGACAAGGTGCCAGATAAGGCCAGGGAGACACTTTCCTTTCTAGAAACGTTCATAAAGCACCTGCAGTCCAAGCAATATCGCCCTTCCGAATTATCCAATAAAAAATCCGGCTAGATCTTTCTGATCACCACTTTCCACGGTTTATCCTTCACGGTCCCCACTATATTCTTCCCGAATTTCTGCTGCAGGATCTTCACGCATTCCACTTCCTTGTTGATCGAGCGGTGCGTTGCCAGCCCGCCCTTATTCGTGTAGTGCTTGGCCAGGAAGGCGTAACGGTCATCGCGCCAGACAAAGCGCTTCCAGAACAGGGTCATCAGATAGAAGTCGTAATCCTGCTTGACCACCAGTCGCGGATCGAAGCGCTGGCCGTCCTTGATGATCCCCATGGCGAAGCCGTTCACGCGCTCGCGCGTGGAGAATGGATGGATATAGTCAAACTTGCGCAAATCGCGTATTTCGCTGAACCCGAATAGGTTGGTGCCGATGTCGCGGGCGATGGTCGCGGTGTTGAGCAGTACCTCCCAGACGTGGTCCGGGTCCTTGATGTCGCTGTAGTATCCGCCTCCGGCGTCGGCGTTTCCCATGAACGTGAGGGTTTCGATATCGTCGTCGGCCATGAAGATGATTTCGTCGTCGAAATTGTCCAGGATCCACTGTCGTTTCTGTCCCATGCCGTATACGGTGTCTGGATGGGTGACGACGTTTTCGTGGTGCTTGCGGTATTCGTCGGCTTCGGACTCGGGAACGCAGAGGTATGCCTGGCGGAAGAGCTTGGTTGTGATGACGCTGCCGGCGCGGCCGGCGGAGGGGATGACGCAGATCAAAGGCCGATCCTACGGAGATAGGCGGCGCCGTCGATCGCCTTTCCGAGCCCGACCTTGTCCCGCTTGTCCTCGCGTTTCATCTCGAGC
>JAOUEV010000023.1 GCA_029858565.1 Nitrospirota bacterium
CGATCCCCCCGCCGGGACAGAGCTGGCTGCCTGCCGGCAGGAGCGTTGTGGTGGCTGCTGATGACGGGCCCAGTGTTGAGAGATCAGGCCCTTCAGCCCCTTTCTTGCACCCCGCGCTCGGAACGAACGTGACCAACAGAACCGCGATCAAAAGCCCGGACCCTTTTCTCATTGCCATCCCCCCTTGAGATCAAGAAGTCAGAATCAGGCAGTTTGCGATCAGCTGCCGAGGATCTTTGTTCACCACTGTATCCTGGTACGCCGGTGTCCTTGTCGCGGCCTTGTCGTCAAACCCACGATCAGAGGCAGTCCAGAATGCTTTCCCCTATGCCGCCGCCTTATGCGCTTCCACCCGGAGCTTCACCCGCTCGTTCGCCTGCAGGATCTTGATGATCTCCAGGATGTTGTCTGCCCGCGGATTTCCGCGCGGTCCGAGCATCCGGTGAACGCTCTTATCGGTCTTCTTGAGCTTCTTCGCCAGCTGCTGGAACGTGATGGTCGCGTTGATATAGTCGCGGAGCATGGCCTTGCCCGCTTCAAGATCACCGGCAAGGAGTTCGTTGACCGCTTCGGTCAGCATCTCCCTCCTGAATGCCGGATCGCTCACCGCGCGGTCCATGATGGTCCTTCTGAATTTACGCGTGATCGCCATAGTGCTTCCTCATTTCTTTCCCGCTTTCGCCTGCTTATACTCTGCCCAGAGCATCTGAGCTGTACGAATATCCCTTTGCTGGGTCTTCTTGGCCCCGCCTCCCAGCAGGATGACCAGCTCGTCACCCTCTTGTCCGAAGTAGATCCGGTAGCCTGGTCCGAAATCGATCCTGTATTCCGACACCCCTTTGCCGACGGACTTGACGTTCGAGAAATTCCCCTGCTCCAGCCGGTACAGCGCTGCAGCCGCCTTTGCAGCTGCCTGTGCGTCGAGCGCCGAGAACCACCCGGCAAAGGGCGAAGCACCCGCCTTTATGTATTCGATGACTCTTCGATCGGCCATCCATGGTCCTTATGGTAACAGATATGTTACCAATAGTCAAGAGGGGAATTCTCGCGGTTCCGATGATTCACGTTCCTGATCATTTCCAGCCATCCTTCTTGCGTGCCCAAAGAAGGGTGGCGCCCATCCCTGGCAACAGGTGATCCCGGCAGACCGGGAGTGGGTCAGTCGCCGGGAGGTCGCTTTATCAGGAGCCTTCGGCTCAGGCTGTCGGTCCTCCTCAGAAGGGCACCCGGCGACCATTCTGGTCCGTCCTGCTCTGTCGTCCTCGGTACATTTCAGAAACTCGGGCTTCGCCCTCAGACATCTGAAATGTTTAACCCTCGGACTCGGTCCCAGGCCGGGAATGTTCGCATGGGAAGACGGGAAGTTCACTCCCCGATACCGCCGGCTTTCGGGAGTCCTCACCGACCATGGCTGCCAGTTCCTGGTACTTTCCGGCAAGCGAATACTCCCGCTCGATCACGCGCTGTATCTCGTCGCGCAGACGGCGGACCCGTGCCGACCCTTCGTCGCTTCCCTGCGCGTTCCCGGCATCAAGCGTCATAGTTCGATGGTCCCTGCAATCTATTGCTGTTGATGTTCTGCCGCAGCCGCGCCGGCAGCAGGGCCTAGTAGTGGGTCTTCAGGTCATGCCAGGTAATGGGGAAGGGGATCTGCAGGCTCACCTCGGTGCCCTTTTCCAGGAGCGAGACCGCGACCACCCCTCCCACCTCCCGCGCCCGCTTCCGCATGATCGACTGGCCCCGTCCCTGGTTCTCGATGCCGTCGTACCCCACGCCGTTGTCCCGGACCGTCATGGTGAATCCCTGTTCGCTCACCTGGAGCGCCACTGAAACAGATTCGGCCCTGGCGTGCTTGATCACGTTCGTCAGCGCCTCCTTGTAGATCTTGAAGACATTGACCCAGACCGTGCTGCTGGGCAGCTCCGAGACCTCCTGGAGCCGCGCGTCCACAACGAACCCGATGCGATGGGGATCGAGCAGGGTGCTTCCCATGTTCCGCACATAGGCCGCCATCACCTGCCAGGTCATTTCCCTGGTGTCGATGCTCTGCATGAGGCTGCGGATCTCCAGGGCGCCCTCCTGGGAGAGTTGCGAGATCGTGCCGAGCTTCCTCCGGATATCCTCCAGGTCATCGGTGCGCTGCGCCATTTCAGCGAGGATGCGGATATTCGAGGTGATCCCTCCGACGCCGTCGTGGAGGTCCATGACGATCTTTTCCTTTTCCACCACATGCTGGCGCTCCCGCGCGATGCGGGTCTCGACCTCGGCATGGTAGGTGCGCAGACGGCTTCGCATGCGGTCAAAGGATTCGGCAAGATCGCAGATCTCGTCGGTGGTCCTGATGCTGATCGGCGTGTCGAACCGGCCCTCCGAGATATCCTGCGTCGCCCGCGTGAGCCGCTTGAGCGGCGCGGTGATCCTGCGGGTCATGAGCAGGGTCAGCGCCGTGCCGACCAGCACGATCAGGGACGCGAAGAACACCGTGGAGACCACCAGCTGGTTGACACGGCTGTTCAGCGAATCCAGCGTGAGGCCGAGCCGGATGTAGCCGATGACCGCCGGCGCAGCGTCCCTGCCGCCGTTCCTGAGGACCGCATCGGTCAGGGGACCGGAACTTTCGCTCATGATCGGATGGAGGATCTCGATATACCGCCGCTTGTTCAGCGGGTCCGCGAGGTCGCGCACCGGATCGCCGCGCAGGCTTCCCGCAGTCGGGACCAGGTGCCCCGCTCTCCCCGGCGCGATCCGAAAGTCCCGCGCCGCAAGCGGCTTGCGCTCCCTGTTCGACACGGACACGTAGGCGATGTCATCGTCCGCGGACAGGCTGTTCAGGACCGGCAGCAGCATCTTGCGGTCCTCGGTATAGACGCCGAGCTCGCAGTTCTTCCCGAGCGTCTCGGCAATGGTCCTGCCGTGGTTCAGGAGATCGTTGCGGTAGTGCTGGATCTCGAGGCCGACCAGGTAGAGGCAGATCCCGGCCGAGGTGACCAGGATCAGGCCCACGGTGAGGAGGTTGAATTTCGTTGACAGGAGATAGCGTTTTGGGAGCGAGCTTCCGGTCATGGATGTCTCGAGCGCAGGGAAGACGTACGAGCCGTGCACTGCAGAACCATGCTTCGCCGGCCTCGCGAAATTCCGCCTGCGGTCCTCGTACTGTCCTCAGGGAACGCGGATCATCTTACGGGCGTTCCGCATCATGGCAATGAACTTTTTCATGGGGAACTTGATGGGCGCGACGCCCGGGGGCACGTCAAATCCCTCGAAAAAGGTGCCGTTCGCGAGGGTGTAGAACTCAAGGATCTCCAGGGCCTCCTGGCCCTGGGCCGACCCGTAGGTCACTGCGCGGATCTCTCCGTCGCGGGTGTAGATCTTGAACAGGTCCTCGCTGGACTCCTTCGTGGTAATGAAATAGGCCCCGGTCTTCCGGGCGTCGAGCACTTCCTGGAGCACATCGGCTACAGCACGGTCTCGTGGCATATCACCTCCGCGGTCTGCCCGGGGACCCGCTCATGGTATCCCCGTTCTTCATAGGGCTTCAGCTTTTCCAGCCACAGGGCCTCAAGTTCCTTCAGGTCCCCGCGGTCAAATCCCACAGCCTGTTGTCGATGTCTATGATGATGCGGTTCATCTGTAAGGTAAGGGTCCGTTCCGGGAAGGTTTGTTCTTGTGAAACCTAGGATAGTACAGACCGGGAAAAAATACAAGGGTGAATTGGCGGCGCCGGCCCATTCGCAGGATGCCGGCTAAGGACCCGCGCAAACAAGGAAAAGCGCGGTGAAGGCGACGCGGCAGGCGCTCCGGCCTGCCGCGCATTCGAGGAACAGCGCTTACGATCCCTGGGTGAACTTCCCCTGCGGCGGCAGATCGCGCTTGCCTTTGCTGAAGGAGACCGACCCTGTGGGGCAGACCTCCACGCAGGTGGCGCAGGAGAAGCAGTCCGGCGCTGTGCGGTCCTGCTTCAGGATCGCCTCCATGGCAGTGGACGGGCAGGCTTTGCTGCACTTCTCGCAGGCGATGCAGGTAGTGTAATTCACGCGGACCTTGAAAACGCTCGCCTTTTCCGCGAGCCAGCCGATGAACCCGAAGGGACAGGCAGCATGACACCAGGGCCGGTACACGAACAGGCTCGCGAAGACGATGACCGCGAGCACCGCGGCTCCCAGGGACGTGACCATCAGGGGATTGTAGATCTTGAAAGGATTGACCGGGCTGATGATGTCCATGCTCCAGCCGAGCGCGAGCGCGGTGAACAGGGCGAACACCGCGGCCCGCAGGGTGTTGGTCACCGCAAAGGGGACCTTGCGCTGGGATATGACGCTCTTCCCGTCGCTGTCGCGGTTCAGGCGGAACAGCAGGTCCTGGAGCGTGCCGAACTGGCAGCCCCAGCCGCAGATGAGCTTGTTGGCCAGTACCGTGATCGCCAGGAACACCAGGAGCATGACCATGCGCGGCGGAAAGATGATCCCCTTGGCGCCCAACAGCGCGATAGTGTCGGTCAGGGTGTTCATGGGGCTCGGCTCGTTGCCCAGGACCACGCCAAAGACCGAGATGCTGGCAAGGTAGAGCCACTTCCGCCTGCTTGACGTGACCGCCCCTTTCCGCAGGAGCCGGAACGCGGCCGCCATCATCACGAGCCAGAGCCCGATCTTGACCGGGATCTTGACCCAGTTCTTGGTGCCGAACTCCTCTGACATGGCAAGGGTCTTTTTTGTCCGGGTGACGATCTCCTGCTCCGACAGGGGGAGATCGCTGATCTTCTTTCCGTAGTCCTTCAGCTCCTTGAAGCCCAGAGCTTTTTCGAGCATCTCCATGTTCAGCCCGTTCTCCCTGCCGAACTCGTTCACGGTCATGTCGTACCTGATGACGATCTCTTTCGGGGCCCGCGGCTTCTCCATCTTTCCACCCCAGTGCCTGGTAAAGAACATCGAGAGACCGATAACCGCGGCCACGAGCGCAACTGCCTTGAGAACAACTGCTGCTTTACTGCGATCCATCATCACTTCCCCCCCCCGGCTTAAATCCAAAACAACCGTTTCAACTCATTTCATGAACAAAAAAAGAGCCTGAGAAGCTTCAAGACTTCCAGGCTCATGTGTATCGTTGACCGCAGACCGCGGTCGGAATTCAGGACCCTCAGCCGCCGCCGGAGCCGATGCCGCAGACATTATGCTCCCCGCCCATGGACGAGAACTTGGACATCAGCTTCTTGGACCTTTTTTCACTGCAGTAGGGACAGACCGTGTCCTCTTCCTTGGTGTTCATGGACTGCAGCAGCACGAAATCCTTGCCGCAGGCCTCGCACATATATTCGTAGAACGGCATTTTACTACCTCCTTCCAGAATGCAAATCCCCCCGCGAGGCCCGGGCGTTCCGGGAATGACGGAGGGATCCTGTGGTCGATCAGCAATTGCAGCGCTCGCGCGCGCCCAACCGATGAAGAATAATACTCATGGGGCAAAAACCTGTCAAGGCAAAAATCGTGAGCATCGCGCCCACCAGCCCGGTGAAGTAGAAGAATTTCACGCTTACCGCGAACCCCAGGACCACGCTTCCGAGCACGAAGATCCCGGCCAGCAGCCTGATGAACCGTTCCAGATACCATGTTTTAGTGCTTGCGATGTACATGTGAATAACCTCCGGTTAATTAATTCGGAATTCGGATCGCGGATCGCGGATTTGCAAAGGTTCATCCTTTCGCGTTCATTCCGCAATCCGCAATCTGCAATCCGCAATTGTTACAAACAGACGAACGGCGCTTTCCGTTCCTTGGACGCGAAGCGGGAATAATGAGGCGACGTGAAGATGTCCATGAGCATATGCCTGGTCACCACGCCCGCGTATTTTCCGTCCCTCGTGACCGTGACCATGGAACAGCAGCTCTGCATCAGGAGCCGCACCAGCTCGTCGGTCGACGCGGTGACGTCCGCTGTGACCGGCGCAGGCACCAGGACCTTTGACGCCGGAAGAACCGACAGGTCCAGGCCGTCGCGGATCGCTCCGAGGATCCCGTTCTCCGTCACCACGCCCAGCAGGTCGTTGCTGTCGTTCACCACCGGCATCGCGGCCAGGCCGCTGGAGATGATCCGCATCGCCGTCTCCTGCGCGGTCGTATCCGGTCCCACGCTGATCTTTTCCTTCATAATGTGCCACGCACTGATAGACATTGAAACCTCCGGTAAAATTCATCTAGCATACGGCCGGTAGCAAGTTGCCGGGGAAATCAACCCCGCACTCCTGTCCCGGTCATGAACAACTCCGCACTTCGCACTCCGCACTCTTCTTACATCCGTTCCCACTGCTTTGTATCGGGATTGAACGCTTCGCTGAAAGCGGTCACTTCTTCCTTCAGCCCGACCTCGTATCCCTCGGTCAGTCCATAGTTCACCAGCATCTTGATGGACCGGAGGGAGCTCAGGCTGTTGTTCGCGATGCGGCTTGCCAGGCGCTCCGCTTCCTGGTCCAGGGCGTCCGCGGGCACCACCTTGTTCACCAGCCCGATCCGCAGGGCCTCCTCGGCATCCACGGTCCTGGCGGTGAAGAGCAGCTCCTTTGCGCGCCCCACGCCCACGGTCTTGTACAGGCGCTGGGACGAGCCGAAGATCGGCGGCAGGCCGAGCCGCGCCTCGGGGAACGAGAAGACCGCGTCGGACGACGCGATCCTGATGTCCGCTGCCAGCGCCAGGCCCAGTCCCGCGCCGGTCGTCTCGCCCTTGACCGCGGCGATCACCGGGACCGGCAGGTTCTCGATGTGCTTCAGCAGGCTGTAGCCCATGTCAGCGAAATGGCCCGCCTCGGCCTTGGTCATTTTGATGAAGCTCGCGTAGTCGATCCCTGCCGAGAAGTTCCGTCCCTTTGCCGTGAACAGCACCACCCGGAGCTCGGGATTTTCCCCGTGCACCTCGCTCACGGTCTTGTTCAGCCCGGCAAGGACCTCGCGGTCAAGATAGTTCATGGGCTGATTGTCGATCACCACCGTGCTGATCATATCCTTGCACGACGTACTGATCACTGTGTTTTTCATGATTGACTCCTTTACCATTCCACATCCCTCCTCACCTGCCCTCTGCCCAACAGGGAGAGGGCAGGGGTGAGGGGTGTTCGTTCCGCATTCCGAATTCCCCATTCCGCATTAGGCGGTTTCCCAGTTCTTCTTCTCCACCATATAGTAGAACAACGGGATCACCACCAGGGTGAGGGCTGTTGATGCCAGCATCCCGAAGATGAGCGCCAGGGCAAGGCCCGACCAGACCGGGTCGGTCACGATCACGGCGGAGCCCAGGATGGCGGCGGCCGCGGTCAGCACGATCGGCCGGGTCCTGATGGCGCCTGCCTCGATCAGCGCCTGGACGAGCGGCAGGCCCTCGTGCTTCTTGTCCAGGATGAACTCGAGCAGCACGATCGAGTTCCTGACCACGATGCCCGCCAGGGCGATCACGCCGATCATCGAGGTCGCGCTGAAGTACACGCCGGTCATGGCGAATCCCGGCATGATGCCGATCATCGAGAGCGGGATGGCGGCCATGATCACCACCGGGATGGTGAAGGACCGGAAGCGTCCCACCAGCAGCAGGTAGATGGTGATGAGCGCGACGCCCATGGCCGCCCCGAGATCGCGGAACACGTCGAGCGTCAGCTTCATCTCGCCGTCCCACTTGATCCGGTAGCCCTCGGGCAGGGGGTGCTTCCAGAGATATTTCATCATGTCCATGACCGCGTAGACCTGGCTCCGGTCGCCCATTTCGGCGAACACATAGGTCACGGGTTCGAGGTTCTTGTGGTGGATCGCCTTGTCCGTTTCCGACGCAGCGGCCCTGACGAGCGACGACAGCGGCACCTGGTTCCCCTGGGGACCGGCAACGTACACCTTGTCCAGGTCCGCGAGGCCTGCCCGCTCTGACTTGGGCAGGCGCAGGAATATGGATACCGGGTTCTTGGCCGCCGGCGTGTGCAGGGTCGAAACGGCCATGCCGCTGATCGACATGCGCAGGGTCTGGACGATCTGCTCGGTCGAGATGCCCGCGAGCGCGGCCTTTTCCTTGTCAACGGTGAGCTGGTACTTGTCCTGGTCCTGCTTCACCGAGTCGTCAATGTCCACGACCTGGTCGGTCCGCTCAAAGAGCTTCCTGATGTCGGCCGCGATCTCCCGCTGCTTCCCGTAGTCCGGTCCGTAGATCTCCGCCACCACCGTGGCGCGGACCGGCGGCCCCGGCGGGTCCTCGACCAGCTTGATGTTCGCGTTGTACGCGGCCGCGAGCTTGGCGATGTCCGGCCGCATCTTGAGCACCAGCTTCTCGCTCGAGAGCTTCCGTTCTTCTTTGTCGATCAGGTTCACCCGCACATCGGCGAAGTGGCTTGCCTCGCGGAACGCTCCGCCCCGCAGCAGGCCGTTGAAATCGATCACCGAGCCGGTGCCCACATAGGTCTCATAGTCCTTCACTTCCGGGATGGCGGCGAGGTACGCGCCCACGGCCCGGGCCACCCGGTCGGTGCTCTCGAGCGCCGTGCCCACGGGCATGTCGATCGAGACCAGGAAGGTGTTCTTGTTCGCCTTGGGCAGCATGCGGAACTTCACCCACTGCACCAGCGGGAAGACCATGGTGACCAGGAACACGCCGACCACGATGGCCATGAAGATCTTCCTTTTCGGCGCGCTTTCGAGCAGCGGACCGAGGATCTTCTTGTATGCCTTGTAGAGCTTTGTCTCCTCCAGCGGGACCTGCTGGGCCCCGTGGTCCTCGGTCCTCATCAGGCGATAGCTCGCCCAGGGAGTCACGATGAAGGCCACGAAGAGCGACGTGACCATCGCGACCGGCACGTTGAAGGGAATCGGCATCATGTAGGGCCCCATCATCCCGGTGACGAAGGCCATGGGAATGAAGGCCAGCACCACGGTCAGGGTCGCCAGGATCGTGGGCATGCCGATCTCGTTCACCGCCAGGATCGCGCCCTGGAGCCGCGAATGCTGCTGCAGCTTGTAATGGCGGTGGATGTTCTCGACCACCACGATGGCGTCGTCCACCAGGAGCCCCAGCGAAAGGATCAGCGCGAACAGCGTGATCCGGTTGATCGTCTGGCCGGCGACCATGCCGACCGCAAGGGTGATGAAGAGCGTCAGCGGGATGGCGAGCGCCACGATGGCCGCCTCGCGCCAGCCCAGGGTGAAGTAGAGCAGCACGATCACCACGATGATCGAGACCACCAGGTGGAACACCAGTTCGTTCACCGCGTCGTTCGCGGTCTTGCCGTCGTTCCGCGTCACGGTCAGATCGATCCCCGGCGGGACCTGGGTCTTCTTGAGGTCATCGAGCTTCGCCAGGATCGCTTCCGAGATCTTGACCGCGTTCAGCTTCTGGCGCTTTGCCAGGGCAATGGTCACCGCCGGCACCTCGGTTCCCCGATTTATTGCCGTTGTCGCTTTTCCGTCGCTTCCTGTCGCTTTACTGTCCGCTTTATGCTGTTCCGCCTTTCCAAAGGCAATGCGCGTCAAGCGCGAGGTCTCCTCGAACCCGTCGATCACCTCGGCAACGTCGCCCAGGTAGACCGGCTTCCCGTTCGCCACGCCGACAACAGCGTTCTTCACGTCAGCCGCGGTCGCGAAGAACCCGCCGGTCTCGACGGACAGTTTCTTGTTCCCCTGCTCCAACTCGCCTGATGCCAGGTTCGCGTTCGATGCCGTGATCGCGCCCGCGATCTGGAGCGGCGACAGGCCGTAGCCCGCGATCCGCAGAGGATCGAGCACCACCCGCACCTGGCGGCTCCTGCCGCCGATGACCACGGTGTTGCCCACGCCCGGCACCTTCCGGAGCTCGTCAAGCACATGGTCCGCCACGATCCGGAGCTGGCCGTCGTCGTAGGCGCCGCCCGGAGCGGGCGAAAGCGTCACCGCCACGATCGGCACGTCATCGACGTCAATGGGCTTTACCAGGGGCTGGGACGCTCCCGCGGGAGCGAAGTCCATGTTCGACATGAGCTTGTCGTAAAGCTTCACCAGCGACCGCTCCTTGTCCTGGCCCACCAGGAACTTCACGGTCACCACGGACATCGAGTTCATCGAGACCGAGTACACGTCCTCCACGCCCGGGATCTCCCAGAGCTTGGACTCCAGGCGCTTGGAAACCAGCTCCTCGACCTCCTGGGCGGAGGCGCCCGGCAGCATGACCATCACGTTCGCCGCGGGCACGACGATCTGGGGGTTCTCCTCGCGCGGGGTGAAGAGCAGCGCGAACAGCCCGAGCACCGCGGTCGCCGCCATGAGCAGCACCGTGAGCTGGGAGTTGATGAAGTATTGTGTTATCCTGCCGCTGATATTGAGTTTCATGATTTCAACCTTTTTCTCGCGCCAAGCCGCAAAGACGCTAAGAAAGTCTTCACGTCGAGATCGTTTTTATCTTTACTTTGCGACTTTGCGTCTTTGCGAGAGACAGTTCTTTTTTGTGTAAGTATTTCGATTTCGCCGGCCGCTTCACGGTCGGTCCTTGTCGGTTCCTGCCGGTCTTTCCCCGCGTCACCGTGTCACCGTGTCACCGTGTCCGCTGTTGTCCGCAAGGACCACTTTCTTCCCTTCGATCCGTCCCAAATGCTTGTCGCTGATCACCCGGTCGCCCTTTTTCAGGCCCGTGGTCACTTCGATGTCATTGCCGTGCACCTCGCCGGTCTGGACCATCTGGAAAACCGCGCCGCCGTCTGGCCCGATCATATATACGCCGGTGATTCCCGAGAGATTCACGATGGCGCTCTTCGGCACCACGATGGCTTCATGCTTGCCCGTGCGAAAAAAGGCCTTGCCGTACATGCCGGTGATGAGGCCCGCCGTGGCCGGAACATCCACTTTTACAACAAAGGAGTGCGTCCGCACGTCCGAAGCCGGAACAACCTGCGAAACCGTTCCCTTCAGGTCCTTGCCCGGCATGGCGTCGATCTGAACCGTCACGGCCTGGCCCTGCCGGATATGCAGCACTTCCTGCTCCTTCACCGTCACTTCGAGCCGCAGGTTACGGTTGTCCTCAATTTTGATCAAGGGCTGGCCGGGCATCGCCATCTCGCCCAGATTGATCCGTTTCTCCACAATCTGGCCGGAGATAGGCGCTGTAATGTTGGTATAGCTCTCCATTGCCTTTGCCGCCTTCAGTCCGGCTTCCGCGGTCTCCAGGCCGAGCGTGGCCTGGTCCATCTCCATCTGCGTGGAAGCCTTGGCATCAAAGAGGCTCTTGATCCGGTCATACTGGAGCTTGGCATTGTTGTAGGCCGCCCGGGCCTGAATCGTCTGGGCAGTGATCTCGCCGCTGTCGATCTTCATCAGGAGCTTTCCTTCGCTCACCTGATCCCCCTCGTGCACCGTCAGGCTGATCACTTTGCCCATGACCTTGCTCGAAAGCATGGAGCTGTTCCGGGAGCCGAGCGCACCCGAAGCAACTATCACGGAATCGATGACCTTCGGTTCCACGGTATACGCGGACACCTCAACCGGCGCCTCGGCTTTCTTGCCCTGCTCGGCGTGGCTTTCGGACCTGCTGAACAGAATCGTCCCGGCGCTGATGAATGCCACTGCTGCTATCGAAATGCCGTAGATAATTTTCTTATTCATGGGTTGATCTCCTTGTTCTTTCCTTGACTCTTGCCGCTTGTCGGCCCTTGCCGGTTCTTTTCGATTTTTGTCGGTTCTCGTCGCTTCTTGTCCGCTTTATCACAGGCTTCCCGTCGCCAGCTTCAGTTCCGCGTCAGCGACATTATTGTCGTACAATGCCTGGAGCGCTCCGGTCCGCGCCCGGATCAGGGCGCTTTCAGCGCCGAGCACATCCACCAGGTTGGTCATGCCGACCTCGTACCGTTTCTGGACTATCCTGAGGCCTTCTGCTGCCTCCTGCACAGACGTTGTTGTTGCGCTGATCCGATCCAGCGACGCCTCGTAGTTATAGTAGGCCTGCTTCACCTGGAGTTCGACGCCTGCCTTCATCTGTTCCTCCAGCGACCGCATCCGGCTTGCCGTGGCCGAGGCCTGGCGAACATTGGCCGTGGTCACCATGCCGTCGAAGAGGTTCCAGGAGAGCACCGCCATCACGGCCCAGCTCTTTGCATCGTCGCCCGCCAGCCGTTCGCTGTTCCAGTCCACCTGGCCCATGAGATTCAGGCTCGGTACGAAATCAGTCCACGCCTGGCTCACGCTCGCCTCGGCGTTTTTCCGGTTCAACTGGAGCGCCGCAAGATCAGGCCTGCTGCCTGCCGCGGATCCGACCGCCGCCGCCAGTTCCGGCCGCGCCTCCCGGGCCGAGAGCGTCCCGGTCACCTCGTACTCCCTGCTCTGCTCCACGCCCATGGCGTAGTTCAGATTGGCCAGGGCAAGCTTCACGCCGCTTTCCGCGCGGGTGACCATTTCCTGCACTTCAGCTTCCTGCACCCGCGCCCGCAGCAGGTCCGAGTAGAGGACCGCTCCGGCCAGGTACCGGGCCTCGGCGAGATTATGGTTCGCCAGGCTCGTTTCAAAGGACTGGACCGCGACCTTATGGTATTCCCTGGCCAGCAGCACGCCGTAGTAAGCCTTGATCACGTTGAACGCTGTTTCCTGCTTCGTCCGGCTCCGGTCCTGCTCCGCCGCCTGCCTGGCAAGGCGCGCCTGCTTCAGGCCGATATACTCCTTGCCGCCGTTGAACACCGGCTGTACCGCGCTCAGCCGCGTATTGTAGTTCGAGGCCGGATCGGGGTTGTTCATCACCGCGGGCGCGAAGTCCGCCTGGCCCACGACCTCCTGGTTCAGCTTGGTGCCGAGCACCATGAGCGGGTTGTCCGATCTGCTCCAGGTCTCGGAGACCGTTACCTTGGGCAGGAACCCGGACCGGGACCTGAGCACGCCTGCTTCCGAAGCCTCCACCTGGGCATTCGCCGCCTTCAGGCCCGGGCTGTTCTTGAGCGCCCTTTCCACGGCCTGTTCCAGGGACAGCGGCTCGGCGGCGTAGACCGCGACGGTCACCGCAAGCAGCAAGAGCGCCATGAGGCCGGCCGCGGCTACCCATATCTTCATCTTCATGATGTTCATTGTTCTCAGTTGAGCTGCCATGATCCTACGCCCTCGCATAGGCGCCGTTCCCGGCGCTGTTCCAGGCAATGATGCCGCCTTCCAGGTTCTTCACCTGGTATCCCATTCTCGCAAGATAGGCTGCCGCGAAAGCGCTGCGGTTCCCGACGCGGCAGTAGACCACGATCTCCTTGTTCTGCGGAAGCTCGTCGGTCCGGAAGCTCAGCTCCTGCACGGGCAGGAGATAGGAATTCTCGATCGCCTCTGCATGGTGTTCCTGCGGCGTTCGCACATCGAGAAGCAGAAAATCTTCGTTGTTCCTGATCTTTCCCTGCAGGTCCTGCGCGGTGATGTTCTTAATCCCATAAGTATTGAATAGCATGTTCGCCTCCTTGTTCCGTTCATACAGGCCCGAACAATGGACACCGCCGGGGTTAGGGTTGGGGGAGTGGCGGCGCCCACTGTTCGGTGCGCTGTCCTTTCTATTACAATCCCCGTGCCATTCCTGTCTTGCTCGTCTTATCAATGGGTTAGCTCGATCTTGAGGATTGCCTGACAAATAGCATGCGGAAAAAAATGTCGAGCCCCAAAAGGCTCTTTTTGCGGGAACAGCACTATTTCAGTGAAATTCGGTGGTTTTCCGGTTCGACAGTATTGTCGGTCCGCAATTCCTTATGCGGGCCTTTCGACATTCACGACCATTGACAGGGCAGGCTCATGCATGATAATGTTAGTCATTCCAGAACCTTGCGAAGGGAGTTTATGTCCATGAGAACAGCCTTGATCCTGATGTCCCTGGTGATATTCAGTGCCATGCTGTCGCCTGCCCGTGCCGAAGAAGAGCTTTTCGACACCAAAGCCGCAGCAGCCTACCGGGAACAAGGGGTGAACCTGCTCAAGCAGAAGAACTATGATGCGGCCATCGACGCTCTGGAGGACGCGGTCGCGTCAGCTCCTGACGCGGAATCCTATTATCTTCTTGGTTACGCCTACTATATAAAAGGGAAGAAGACAGGAGACGCCGAGAGCCGGATGAAGGCAGTTGAGAACTTCAACCAGGCCTATCAGATCAATCCGAACTTCTCTCCCAACAAGTTCAAACCCGAGGACATCACCATGCCCGCGGCCGGCCAGACCGAGGAGCAGCCGCTTGGCGCGGCAGCGCCGGAGAAACAGGCGCCCCAGCCGGCATCAGCAGCCACGACGACCGCGGAACAGCAGAAGCAGCAGTGAAGCAGGTCCCCTGCACCCTGCCGTCCATGGCAACGGCAATGGCTGTCAGCGTCTAGGGCAGTTTTTCAGTGATCCCTTTTGTCATACGCTCATAGCGCAGGAACTCCAGGGGGAAGGCGTCCTGGACCGATCGTTGCTCCACCAGCCTGAACTCCCCGGGAATCTCGGGAAAGAGCGCATCGCCCGCCAACTTCGCGTGAACCACGGTGAGATAGATGCGGTCGGCGATGGCGATGGTGTCGCGGAACAGCCTTGCCCCGCCCAGCACGAACACCTCTTCAGGACCTTCGCACAGGCCAAATGCCGTTGCCAGGTCCGGCGCCGCACGGCACCCTTCAGCGCAGCAGCCCCGCCGCGATGTCACAACGATGTTCCTCCGCTCCGGCAGCGGCCTGCCGATGCTCTCATAGGTCCTCCTGCCCATGATCACCGTCCGGCCGAGCGTGAGCTCGCGAAAGCGTTTCATGTCCTGCGGCAGGTGCCAGGGAAGTCGGTTGCCCAGACCGATGATCCGGTTCTCGGTCATGGCCGCGATAAGAGATATGATCATGGCTGGAATAGTGACGAGCGACAAGAGACCAGCGACGAGAAAGATCTGAGCGTCTTTCGGTTTCTACCTGTCGCCATGATAGTAGAACCTGCACGTTATCTTTTGCTCAAACCTGGTCTCTAGTCTCTCGTCGCTCGTCTCTTGTCTCTGTTCAAATACTTTTTCCGCTTCCTTTCCGGGAACCGCTCGATGGCGTAGCGCAGCGCGGTGCGCGGCATGGCGCGGTGATGCTTTCGCAGGAAACCTTCCAGCACAGCGACGTCCCGCTTACCCACCTCACGCAGCATCCAGCCCACTGCCTTGTGCATCAGATCATGCTCGTCGGCAAGCAGCTTTTCCGAAAGCGCCAGCGTGTCAGCGAAATCGTTTTGCCTGATGAAATGGAAGGTCGCGATGATCGCGATCCGCCGCTCCCAGAGGCTCGTCGAACGCGCGAACCGGTACAGCAGCGCACGGGACCCGCCGTCCAGATGGGCCCCGACGATCTTGGACGCGCTCAGGTCCACCAGGTCCCAGTTGTTGATGTACCGCGTGTTCCGGAGATAGAGCGCGCAGACCTTGTTCCTCAGAGCGTCGCTGCCGCGCTCGTACTGGTCCACCAGGATCAGGAGCGCCAGCAGCCGGTCCTCGTGCCACGCCGACCGCAGGAGCTTCGCGACCTCGGCAAGGGGCGTGTCGCGGAATTCCTTCATCACCTTCCGGATGTCCGGCACCACCACGCCGAGAAAGCGGTCACCTTCTCCGTACTGGCCCGGTCCGGTCTTGAAGAACCGCTGCAGGATGACAGCCTTTTCCCCGGCGGCAAAAGCGCGAAGACGTTTCTGGATAACAGAAGAGGTCATGGGCACAGTGTACCATGAAGAGGGCGGGAAAACCACGAGATGCGCGGAGGTTGCGCGGAGGTCGCAGCAGCAGCTGCCCGATCATCGCTGCGGTATCAGCGGGGCAGCGAAGGCGCGGGAATATCCCGCACGATCCCCGCGGGATCATAGGGCAGCACAGTGATCTCCCGGTCCTTCACCACCAGCAGCAGGTTGTTCCTGGCAGCCAGATCGATGAGCACTTTGTTCCAGGCGCCGGTGGCCCTGAGCGTCAGTGCCCGGTCCATGCCCGCGACCGCGTTGATCCTGTAGCCGTCCTGGAACGCCGGCGACGCCAGCCGCTTGATCACCTCTCCCAGTCTGCTTTTCGCGGCCTTGATAGCGATGGTCTTCCCGTTCATGAGGGTCAGCGCCGGCGGCGGGAAGATACTTTCAGGATCCGCTCCGCGCTGGAGCAGCAGATTTGCCGCTTCCACGCTGCCCGCGGCACACGCTCTGCCCAGGGCGGTGCTCCCGTTCGCCGCCACGGCATTGACCGGCACGCCAAGGTCCAGGAGCGTCCGGGCCGCGGCCAGATGTCCATGCTGCACAGCCTCCATGAGCGGGGTCACGCCGTCAGGCAGCGCTGTCCGGAGACCGGCGCCTTTTTGCGCGAGCAGGGCGATGAGCTTCGCCTGGCCGCCCGCGGCCGCGGACCGCAGGGCGAAATCGCCGCTCCAGTCCAGGGCATTCGGATCAGCCCCACGGTCGATGAGCATCTCCGCGATCTCGGTCCTTCCCCGGGCGGCCGCCAGAAGCAGCGGCGTCCTCCCGGCCGCGTTCCTGCTGTTCACGTCCGCGCCCTTCTCCAGCAGGATGCGGATAATTGCCACATGCTCTTCCTTCAGGTTCGGCACGTCCACCGCCGCCTGGAGCGCGGTCGCGCCGGTCTCGGACGCCAGGGACAGGTGGTTCACCGCGGCGCCGCGCTCCACCAGCGACCGCACGATCCTCTCCCGCCCCTGCCGTGCCGCGAGCATCAGCGCCGTGTTCCCCTTGGCGTCAGTCTGATCCAGCGCCTCTTTGCTCAGGTCCAGCAGCTTGGTATACAGCCGGTCGTGGCCCAGCTCGCTGGCGATCATGAGAGCGGTCCGTCCCTGCCCGTTCACCGCCTCGGGATTCACGCCGGCCCTCAGGAACAGGTCCACGGCATCCTCATTGTTCTTAGCCACTTCATCCAGGAACGCGGCATCGGTGAACTGCATGCCCTGCTGCACCACCTTTTTTGCGTAGTACCAGTGAAGAAGCTGCTCCTTGTAGACCAGCAGCGCTCCGGCCAGCAGCACCAGAAGGAGCGCCGCGGCGATCGCGCTGATGACCCAGGGATTCACCTCGGTAACGGCTGCGGTCTGCGGCTGTGACTGCGGCCTCTTCTCAGGCTTCTCTTTGGCCTTCTCAACAGCATCTGCCGCTTCCGGAGCAGCGGCAGATGGCTGAAGCTGTGGCTGTGACTGCGGCTGTATCTGTGGCTGCGGCTGCAATTGCGGCCTCTTCTCAGGCTTCTCTTCGGCCTTCTCAACAGCAGCCGCCGCTTCCGGGGCAGCGGCAGCCGGCTGCGAAGCAACGCTGACCGTGCTGAGCATGACCGACCCGGCGCTCTGCCCATCTGCCCGTTTTTTTACCCCCAGGTCCTCGTGCGCCTTTCGCTTCGCGCGGAGCACCTGCATGTCCAGAAAGGGCAGCGGCTCGAACTGCGCCAGATAACTGCCGGCACGGCTCTGCAGCACCAGTGCAGCCACATCGACCAGCACTCCGCAGACAAGACCGATCACGCCCCCCCACCCGGCGGATCCGAAGATCAGGCCGAAGAGCAGCCCTGCCGGCAGCAGGGCCGCTGGCGGCGCCCACCAGAAGCGGAAGGCCCCGTCGATCGTTTCGAGCAGTTTCTTCTGCTTGAACGGCAGCCCCTCCGGCGTGTTCAGGAAGGCGGTCCATTCCGCAGCGTCGGCCTGCAGTGCCTGCAAGTGCTTCTTGATGTATTTGGCGACCTCGCCATGCCCTGATTCTTCGGCCAGTTGCAGCGCGGTCTTTTTCGAGACCGTGAGCGCGTTGACATCGACCCCCGAGTGCAGCAGGTACTCGACGATGTCGGTGCCGGCCTGATCAAATGCCGCCTTGTGCAGGGCCGTCCATTCGTCCGGGTCCTTCGCGTTCACATTCGCGCCGGCCTGGATCAGCGTTTCGGCAAGATCGCGCCGGCCGGCCGATGCGGCGATGAACAGAGGAGTACTTCCGTCTCGGGTCACGTTCGCGTTGACGCCTTCGGCGATGAGCTTCTTGACCGTTTCCAGGTCGCCAGCCTCGAGCGCTTCGCGGAACTGGGGCCATTTCTGCGCAGTGACCGAGGTCTGTCCGGGAATGTATTTTGACTTGGCTTTGGGCTGGGGTTGAGGCTTGGTCTTCGGCTTGATCTTGGGCTGTGCGCCGGGAGCGCCAGGAACATGGGCAGCAGGAGCAGGGGCGGCTACGGGATCTTCGGGAACGTCAAGGGTGATCGGGTCGTCCTGCCCGACCTTCGGCTCGATCTCAGGCTGGTCTTGCGTTTCGTTTTCCATGCAGGGCTCCCCTTGCATAGCCGGTGCGTACGCATAACTATACCATGAACCGGGTACTGCTTCAACCGCCACTATTGGGGCCGGGAACGATCAGCGGCTGCCCGGGATTATTCCAGTATTATCACCGCGGCATGCCGCCGCCTAACGTCTCCTCCGGTTCCTGATCACCAGAGCGACCAACATCACAACAGCGGAGCCGAGGCTCGCGAGCGGCAGGACCGGCCAGGATGGCAGGGGGGCCACGGTCCGGAGCCACCGCTCCAGGTCGCTGCCATTGCCCACGAAACCCGAAAAAAGGATCAGCGCCGCGATGATGAAGCCGTAGGCGATGTTCACCCCGGTCTCATCGCCGCCTCCCAGACCGCCGCTTACCGGCGCGGAGATGCGCACCGTGGGGTCATCGAAGAATTTGAGGGCCCTGGCGCCGTGCTTCAGGACCAATCGCTTCAGTTTCCCCAGCTCGTAGGGCCCGGCCTTGATCTGCTTCACCAGCTCGTCAAAGGTGAACGCGGCTGCGGTGTACTTGCGGACAAAGGACCGCAGGTGATCGACGATCCTGATCTCCGGGTCCAGGGACAAGCAGGTGCCCTCAAAGGTCGTGAGCGCCTTGGACACGAGCACGAAATCGTGGGGCACCGGGATGCCATAGGCCAGACTGGTGTTCAGAAAGCGCTCCAGCAGCTGGGTGAAAGGCACGCCGGCAACCTCGTAGATCGGCAGGTCCGAAAGGATCTCATTCATCTCGCGGCGGTAGCCCGCCAGGTCCGCGACGTCCTCCTCCCGGACGCCGCAGAGCTCGAAGAAGGACCCGAGGACCCGCGGCACGTTCCGCTCCGACATGCCGTAGACGATATCGAAGATCCACGACCGCATGTCCTCGGCCAGATAACCCACGATGCCGAAGTCCAGGTAAGCGATAGTGTCATTGTCCAGGACCATGATGTTCCCGCCGTGGGGATCGCCGTGGAAGAACCCGTCGATGAATATCTGCTTCAGCATGGAGTCGGCGATAAGCCGCGCCACGGCCCTGCGGTCGATGTTCCGCTCGCCGGCCTGGAATATATTGACGCCCGGGATATGCTCCATCACGAGAATGCTCCGGGTCGTGTATTCCCGGTAGACCTTGGGGATGCGCACGCCCGGATAGTCACGGAAATTGAAAGCGAAGTGCAGGGAGTTTTTGCCTTCCTGGCGAAAGTAAAGCTCCCGGTCGGTCCAGCGCGTGAATTCCTGCACGAGCATGACCGGCCGGTTCTTTCTGATCCGCGGCACGAAACGCTCGATCAGGTGGGCGAAGCGCAGCATGATGAAGAGGTCCGCCGCCATGGCCTGACGAATGCCCGGCCGCTGGACCTTGACCGCGACCTCCTCCCCGGAGCGGAGCCGGGCGCGGTGCACCTGCGCCACCGACGCCGCCGCCGTGGCGGTCTCATCGAACTCGCTGAAGATCTCGCTCAGGTCCCGCTGCAGCTCCTGCCGCACCTCGCGCCGCACCTGGTTGAAGGGAAAGGGCGGGACGCGGTCCTGCAGGGTCTTGAATGCCTCGCAGAACTCCGGCGGCACCAGGTCCGGCCGGATGCTCAGGAACTGGCCGAACTTCACGTACGTGGGCCCCAGTTTCTGGAGCGTTTCCCGCGCCAGCTCCGCCGGGCTCGCGCTGCGAACGTCAGGCGCCAGGTACTTGCTTACGGCCCGGCGGGGATGCTCCCGGGATCCGAACAGCAGCCTGGCCGGACCGTACGCGATAACCTGCCTGAGCAGGATGAGGCAGATGGCGATCAGACGCCGAATGCCCCGCAGATGAGTGAACAGTGAATCCATGGCAGGCGGTCTCCCTGTTTCGCCGGTTCCGGGCGCGCGTCGCTGCGAAACCTTTCGCCGGAACAAGCTTTCGAAGGTAAAGATAGCATATTCCCGCGCCAGGAGGGGACCACCGCCTGCATAAAGAGCATGGGCAGGAGACCCCGGCAGTTGTATAATTAAGCAAGACCGGGTCAGCTCGCGCTGTCCGTTGACACTACCTCTCCGGGAGGGACGCTGATATGAAGATATTCCTGATCATAGCTGCCGCAGCCGCAGCCGTCTACATCTATGCCGCCATAGCCTTTTACTACGGGTTCAAGAACTGGTACCCCATGTGCGGCGGAAAGTCCGGCACCTGCGCTCCCCGGAAGCCATCATAGGTTTCCGTGGACGGTTTATTGCAGATCTCCTGCCCGTCCGGGAAGCCGGGCTTCTGCCCATTCAATAATTGACAATAGGTCATCTGTGACCTATATTGTTCGGCGGGCGCAGAAGGACAGCATGCCTGCGCCGTCCGGCATCCGCCAGCAGCCGCGTCCATCCACTATCAGGAAACGAGCGCTATGCACGAAACTCCCCGATCCTCCACCATCCTGCTGATCATCGGCGCGGTGGTCACCGCTGTAGCGGTGGCGCTGTTCCTGAACGCCCTCATGCTCAGGGATTTCCCGCAGGCCGGCCAGGACCTCCTGTCGGGCAGGTCGGTCGCGCGGTCAGCCGTTGCTTTCGCGCTGGTAACCGGCCTGGCGCTGATGCTGCTGTTCAAGCTTTTCCGGGCCCAGGGCTCCGGCACAGCCGCTCGCAAGCGCGACCGGACAGCGGAGAAAAAAGCGACTGTTGGTGAACATGCCGGAGAAGATGCGCCCGGCGAGATCATCTCCGACACGGCGGGAGAGCTCAGATCTTCCGTTGAAATGATCCAGGAGGAAATCGAGGAAATCCTGGAGGATGACGCGCCGGCCGACAAGGAGCACATGCAGTCGCTCTACGAGGAAACCGACCGGCTCAGGAAGATCATCGACAGCATGGAGCAGCTGTCCCAGGCCCAGGCCATGGCCCGGGCGCTGAAAAAAGAGCCCGTGCAGGTCGAGCCGCTGCTCAGGAGCGTCATCGAGCGGACAAAGCTCGCGGTGACCGACAGGAACGTGACCTATTCCCTTGAGTGCGAGCCGGGGCTGATCCTGCAGGGCGATGAGGGATGCGTCAGCCGCATCATCGGCAACATCGCGGAGAACGCCGCGCGGTCCATCAAAGGCTCCGGGAACGTGACCCTGGCCGCCGCCCGCAAGGACGCCGGTGTGGTCTTCTCGGTCCGGGACACGGGGACCGGGATCAGGCGGTCCCATCTCTCGCATATCTATGAACGGTTCTTCCGCGGCACCGGTTCGGGCATCGGCATGGGGCTTTCGGTCGTGAAGGAGCTGGTGGATGCCTGCGGCGGCAGGATCGATGTAGAGACCGCTGTCAACAAGGGCACGACATTTACCGTGCAGCTGCCGGAGTGAATAGTCATATCAACGATACGTTGTCAGCAGGAAGCGGTAAGCTGGAAGTTCGGTGACATCAAGCCTGCTTATCGTTTTCCAGCGTATAGCTGCATTACGCAAAGGGATATTGATGAACACGGAATTGTACGAAAAAGTGCGCAGGAACCTCTTCGGCGGCCACAACCAGAACGCCTTTATGCAGCTCCTCACGGCCCGGGACGCGGTTCGCGGGCCGCTCCAGGGAACGCCCGAGGAGTTCTCCCAGATACTCTACGAACTTACCCGGGGCGAACTGAGCAGGCGGAACGAAACCCTGTCCTACGAGACCGTTGCCAAGGGAAAGAAGGACCTCCTGAAGTTCCGGGACGGCTCCCTGTTCCGGGTCGTCCGCGCAAAGGGCCAGCTCGGCGGGGTCCTGGTCGTTGTAACGCCCTATCTGCAGTCCATGGAAGACCTACTCGACACACGGGAGCAGCCGCTTGCGCGTTTGGTGGCCGACAGCCTTTCGATACGCGACGCTTTCCGCCGCGTTGCCGATGAATACCGGCGGGAAGAGATGCGCGAGGCGTCAGCCAGGGCAGGCGCCGAGATCAGGATGGCCCGCGAGAGCAAGCTCGAGAACATCGTTTCGACCATCGAAAACGCGAAAAGCGGGGAAACGGTCCTGGTCCGGGGCCAGCAGAACATTGATGCCCTTGTTGATCTCGGTTTCGTTCCCAGCCTGGTGGACAATCCCGACAACTGGATCGATGCCGAGGATTCTCCGGGGCTGCGCTATCGCCATGCCCGGAGCGGCATCGAGCTCCTCCTGACGGGCCGCGAGCGGTTCCGGCCCATTGAGGAGCCGGCGCGGCTGGAGTTCCTCTTCCTGGTGCACCGGAGCGACAACGACCCCGCGGCCTTCGGGAATATGGCGCGAAAGTACCGGGCGTGCCGCAGGGACGGGACCGCCTACGGGATGAAGGATTTCCACAACGACCTGATCGCGCTGGTCAAGTATCCCGAGGAGCTCAAGGGAAGGACCGAGGAGGACCTGGGGCTCATGGCCGACGAGGTCGAGAATGTGATCGACCGGCGGCAGGAGCTGGACAAGGGCATCCTGCCCTACGAGGCGGTATTCAGCAAGAACACCGCCTTGATCATCGACCATGTGCGGAAGAACCGGATACCCTCCCGGGAGGTCCGGAAGGCGCTCGATTATTTCGAATATACCGGCATGATCACCCCGGAATACCGGGCCGAGCTGCATCAGCAGATCTCGGCCGCCACCGAGGACCCGATCTCCGCGGGCGAGAGCGCGGCGGATATGCTCTACGACCGGAGGGTCAAGGAGATCGTTGCCGACGTGCTGAAGAAGATCCCCAAGGAGCGGCTGACCTCTGCGACGATCACCCTGGCGCTGACGCCCTATGTGAGCGAATTGGGGTTCGGCAGGCTCATCAAGATACGGGAGCGGATCCTTAAACTGAAGCAGATGGTGCATGAGCAGTAGGAAGGGACCGCATGGACGAACAGGCCGGGGGCCGACTGGATACGAGCGCGATGGAGTTCAGGCTGGAAGGCAAAGAGTTTGTCGAGCTCAACGACCTGCTCAAGCTCTCCGGACTGTTCAACAGCGGCGGCATGGCCAAGACAGCGATCACCGAAGGCCTGGTCACGGTTGACGGAAGGGTGGAACTGCGCAGGCGATGCAAGGTCCGCGCAGGCCAGGTCGTGGGATACGGAGACCGCAGGATCAAGGTGAAGTGATCGGGACGGCCATTCCGTCCTTGCCTCGGCATCCCCGGCCGTGTATCATTCATCCCATGGCAGAGAAGAAGGAAGAGAGCGCCGTCGCGTCGAACCGCAAGGCCTTCCACGACTATTACGTGGAGGAGACCATCGAGGCGGGCATGTCGCTCCAGGGCACGGAGGTCAAGTCCCTGCGCTCGGGGCTCGCGAACCTCTCGGACAGCTACGTTCTCGTGAAGAACGAGGAAGCCTTCCTGCTTAACGCCACCATCAGCCCCTATCCCCACGGCAACATCATGAACCATGAGCCGCTCCGGACGCGCAAGCTCCTGCTGCACAAGGAGGAGATCCGGAAGATCCTGGGCAAGATGACCCAGAAGGGCTACACCCTGATCCCCCTCAAGATTTACTTCCTCCGCGGCAAGGCCAAGGTCCTGATCGGCCTCTGCCGGGGCAAGAAGGCCCATGACAAGCGTGACGTTATCAAGGAAAAGGAATCGAAGCGCGAAGTCGAACGCCTGGTCAAGGAACGGAACCGCTAGCATCGCCCGGTCGTTACCTGTTGTCAGCGAAACGGGCATTTGGTATAGTCCCCCAGGTGCCGTGGACGCTGCACCTGGGCAGGAGCTGGGGGAGCATGACGAACAACAAGATCGGAACGGACCATGGCGCGAACAGGAACTGGACCATCCTGTTCCTCTGCTGGATCGTTGCGAGCGTCGCGACACTGGGGAGCCTGTTCTTCAGCGAGGTCATGGGATTCGCGCCCTGCGTGCTCTGCTGGTACCAGCGGATATGCATCTATCCTCTCGTGCTCATCTTCGGCGTCGGGCTTTTTTCCTTTGACGCGGGCGTGGTCAAGTATTCCCTGCCCCTGGCCATCACGGGCTGGTGCATCGCGCTGTACCATACCCTGCTCTACCAGGGCGTGATCCCGAAGAGCATCCAGCCCTGCAGCGAAGGCGTGCCCTGCACGGAAAAGTACATCGAGCTCCTCGGATTCCTGTCCATTCCCCTGCTGTCGTTCCTGGCGTTCACCGCCATCATCGCGCTGCTCTACTTGCTCCGAAGGAGGCTTGCCCCGTGAAAAAGACCCACATTGTCGTGATCTCCGCCCTGCTGCTCCTCATGCTGTTCGTTCTCGGCAGCTTCCTGGTCAAGGGAAAACAGCAGGACAGCTTGAGCGCCCTCGCGCGAAAGAACGCCGAGGCGCTTGTGCGGGACCATTCGCAGACAGCCGGGAGCCCCGACGCGAAGGTCGTGATCGTGGAGTTCATGGACCCGGGCTGCGAGACCTGCCGCGCCTTCGATCCCTTCATCAAGCAGATGATGGCGGCCTATCCGGGCAAGATCAGGCTCGTCATCCGGTACGCGCCCCTTCATCACGGAGCGGACTTTATGTGCGCGGTGCTGGAAGCGGCGAGAAAACAGGGAAAGTACTGGGAGACCCTGCAGCTTATGTATGACACCCAGCCGCAGTGGGCTGACCATCATAACCCCCAGCCCGACCGGATCTGGCAGTATCTGCCCCGCCTTGGACTGGACCTGAAGAAGCTCAAAAAGGACCTGGACGATCCCGCGATCAGCCGGCTGATCGCGCAGGACATGGCCGATGCACGGGCACTGGACGTGCGGAAAACGCCGGGATTCTTTGTCAACGGGAAACCGCTGGTGAGATTCGGGTACGAGCAGCTGCAGGCGCTTATCGAAGGAGAATTGCGGGCGAACTATTAACGATATTCTGGGGGCCGGTCCGCGGATCCCTGTCACCTCTCCCGTACCGTCGCCGGCTCGCTGACCTGCTGATATTCCCGTTGTGTCCGCTCCGGTCTTCCACTCCCTCGTATCTTACTCCTGCCCGACCCGGCTCACCAGTCCCCGCAGTAGTCAAAGGCCTGCAGTTTCGTCAGCCGCTTCTGGAGCTCGCCCCGCTCCGACATCAGATAGAGGTTCGCAAGCGCTTCAGCGCCTTCCCAGTCGCAGTTGCTCGAGAAGACGATTCCGCTCCGGGACCAGACCGGAGACGAATCCGCACCCTGCGCCGGCGGCTGGAACAGGACCAATTCGCCGGTGTCCACGTTGATCTTGCGAAGATGGGGCTTTCCCGCGTCGCACCGGTAGATGAGCCAGGACCCGTCCGGCGACCAGGAGGGATTGGCGTGGGACGCGTCATGGGTGGTCAGTTTCCGTTTGTTCCCGCCCGCCGGGTCCATGACCCAGATGTGCGATGACTCGGTGTCAGGAGGGAACTCGACAAAGGCGATCAGGTCCCCGCGGGGCGACCACATGGGGTTCAGGTGCTCCGAAGGGCCCTGTGTCAGCTGCGTGAATCCCGTGCCGTCCAGGGCGACCGCGTGCACCTGGGCCTTCCCGTTCCCGTCATTGCCGGAGAACACGAGCCTGCTGTCGTCGGACGACCAGTCAACGCTGCGGATGTTCAGATCGCCGGTCGTGATCTGGGCGGTCTTCCTGGTTGCCAGGTCCATGAAAAAGATGTTGTACAGGCCCTTGGGATGGTTCTTCGTGCTCACGAAAGCGATCATGCTGTGGTCCTTGTTGTACCGGGGCGCGGCGTTGTCCGTGTACTCCCCCTGTGGGCCGGGATTCATCGTGAGCCGCTCCTCGTTCTTCCCGTCCGGACCGATCATATAGATATCGTTGAACATTTCCTTGCCGTCACCGTTGAACCGGGTGAATACGATACGATCTTCTCCATGGAGAGACCTCTTTCTGACCGGGAATCTGAAAATGGACGACAGATTAACAAGGAATGAAGGGAAAGTCAAACGGTAGAAACAGATGTGACATGGACGGCGCGGATCGGCCAACGAGATCATCCCGTTGCCCGTTGCTCAGGAACCTTGCGCTGCTTTCTTCCGCTTTTCATCGTACATCTGCGCGTCGGCGTCGCGGATCAGCTCGTCGACCGACGCGGGGCGGTCGGGATCAAAGACCGACAGGCCCATGCTGACCGAAAGACGATAGGTCCCGTCGCGCCGCTGGTTATGCTCATCCAGCCGCTTCCGCAGCCGCTTCTGCACGGCCTCCACGTTCTCCTCTGTCGCGTTCACCAGGACCACGGCGAACTCGTCGCCGCCCATGCGCGCGATGATGTCCGAGTCGCGGAAGGTCTCGCGGAATATCTGGGCCGCGTCGGCCAACGCCCGGTCCCCGGCGAGATGACCCTGGGTGTCGTTGATGGTCTTGAGGTTGTCCAGATCGGCGTAGAGCAGCACCATGCGCTCGCCCGTGCGGCGGACCTGGCGGATCTGCTGCTGGGCAAAAGCAAAAAAACCCCGGCGGTTCGACAGGCCGGTAAGCTCGTCGGTGATCGACAGCTCCCGCAGATGCTCCTGCAGCTTGGCATGCTTGATCCTGACCACCAGCTCATGGATCGTGAAGGGTTTCTTGATGAAGTCCACAGCGCCGGCCCGCACTGCCTCATCGTAGGAGAACTCCTCCACAAAACCGGTCATGACAATGACCGTCAGCTCGGGCTGGATCTTCTTGGCCCTGCTCACCAGCTCCAGGCCCCGCATGCCCGGCATCACGATGTCGGTCAGGAGAATGTCGACGGACAGGCGCTGCAGGGATTCGATGGCGTCCTCGCCGCGGGTGTAGGCGTCGCAACTGTACCCTTCCATGACCAGCGATTGCCTGAGGATATCCAGGATCGAGACATCGTCATCAACGACCATGATGTTCGGTTTCGGGTTCATCGTCATGCGCTCCCCTCTCCTAGCCCGAAACCATCATAGCATAAGTTCACGGTCCGAGGGCAAGAAAAATTTGACGGGAAAAGGAGATGGAACAGACGCCGTTCGTGACGGCAGGGGCTGCCGTACCGGCTGTTTCAGCGGTCGCGGAGCGGGGTGCCGGTGCGGGCGACGATCTCGGCATCGCCGGTCGCCAGGGTCGCGAGCACGGTCTTGCGGAGCTTCCTCACTTCGCCCAGACGTCGCAGCGCCCCGAAAAAGGACGCGTAATAGGGAAGGTCGAGCCAGAGAAAACTGACCAGAAGGCGGAGCGCGGTGTGGATATAGTTCGCGGCCCGAAAGGACGGATCAGTGAGATTGATCCAGTGGAACAGAAAGCGGTTCCTGAAGTAGATCGTACGCTTGACGCGTTTTTTTGTCCTGCCGATGGTCGCGCTTGAAAAATGATGGACCGTTGATGCCGGCTCGTACAGGCTCTTCCACCCGCGCTTCCATCCGCGGTAGGACAGGTCCACATCCTCGAACAGATAGGGGCAGTAGATCTCGGCGTAGCCGCCCAGGTCGCGGAGCTTTGCCGCGTCATATGCCACGCAGGCGCCGACGGCGTAAAGGTTCTCGCGGACGCCCCCGCGGGCATCAAGGGGCGCGAAACCGCCGCGGATGAATCCCTTGCCGAAGCCGCCGGACACGATGCCCTGGTTCTTTCCGTCCCGCTCCGCCAGGATGTTGGGCGTCACGGCGAATACGCCGCTGTCGCTGAAGTGCGTGAGCAGGGGCGCCACGAAATCGGGCTCCGCTTTTACGTCGTTGTTGATGCAGAGGATAATGGGATAACGCGCTTCCGCGAATCCGCGGTTGCAGGTGCGCGAAAAACCCGCGTTCGCCTGGTTGACGATCAGCTTCACCGCCGGGAACTCCCGCATGATCACCTTGCAGCTTTCGTCCACGCTGCAGTCGTCGACAATGATGATCTCGTGCGGCCCGCCCCAGCGGTTCAAAGCATTGATGATCGAGGGAATGTTATCTTTAAGCAGCGTTGTCCCGTTGTAGTTCGGGATCACAACACTGATGCCGGCAGGTTCGGTCATAGTGGCGCATCATAACATATTTATCATCGGAAGGACCATGGAAAAGGGCGGGAAAGCCTGAACAGGCGCATGGACCCCGGCACGTATTGGTTCACTCGTTGTCGGGCTTTCGGTACTTTTTCGAGAGCCAGTCGGATATCTGCAGAAGCCCGGCGATGATCGTGACGACCAGAGCGAGCAGCGCGAGCAGTTCAAGGACGGCAGCCATGGTAATCACATTGTACCGGAACCGCGGGAAGAAGAAAAGCGTTTCTGCGGGAAGCCTGTCCGCTGGTCAGCTGCCGTGACGCAGGGGTGACGGGGGCCGCACAGGAAGTGCCTGCCCCGCCGCCCGGAACATGCTATTTCGACCGCACCCGCACGCTGACCGCGCTGATGTCATCGATCCGCACCACGGCATCGTAGAATTCCTTGCCGCGAAGCTCTGCAAGTACCATCACGTTCTGGTGCACCGGGCCGACCTTGCCGGACAGTGTCGTTCCCGAGCGGAGCGTCAGGTCCACGGACGCTCCTGCGAGCGATCCAAGCACCTCTGCCATGGTGCTTCCCGGCCGGATCTCCAGTTTCTTGTCCTCGGCCCCGGCCGCTGTTGCCAGCGTGAACAGCACTGCAACGCACATCATCAGCACGATCGTTCTCATGGTCGTTCTCATTCTCTCCCCTTTCGCCTGCGTGACATGAATATCAAGCAGGGACCGCTCCTGCGAGCCTCATCTTGTGGTTCTTCTCGACGCCCCGCGACAGGAAAGTGAGCCCCGCGGCAAGAACAAGTACCGCGGCCGCTGCCAGATAGGCGTCATCGTAGCTGCCGGTCCCCGATGTCTTCTTCGCGGCCTCGAACAGCTTCCCGGCAAGGAGCGGGAACACGAAACCGCCGACGCCCCATGCCGTGAACACCAGTCCGTAATTGATGCCGAAGTTCTTCAGCCCGAAGTTGTCCTTGACCGCCGAGGGGAACACGGAAAGGCAGGCGCCGTAATTGAAGCCCAGCAGCATGGAAACAATGATAAATGCCGTCATGTCATGCAGGCCCGTTCGCAGCACCATCATCAGGACCGCCTGGAACAGGAAGATGATGAACATGGTCCAGATGCGGCCGATCCGGTCGGAGAGCATGCCCGCGATGATCCGGCCCGCGGCATTCCCGATGGCCAGCAGCGCCACAAGGATAAATCCCGCCTCGATCTTCCCGATCTTGGCTATGGTCGTGATGTTCCCGATGATCATGAGCCCGGCGCCCGAAGCGCAGGCGTACATGGTCCAGAGAAGATAGAAGAGCGGCGTCCTCAGGATCTCCAGGGGCCCCAGGTTCGACGCGGGAGCGTCGGCGGCCCGATGCCCGCCGGGAACAACATCGGGCGGCTGATACCCCGGCGGCGGGGCGACCAGGAACCGGGCCAGCGCCGTGACAATGATCATGAACC
Source organism: Nitrospirota bacterium (assembly GCA_029858565.1). Taxonomy (GTDB): domain Bacteria; phylum Nitrospirota; class UBA9217; order UBA9217; family UBA9217; genus JAKAHZ01. The sequence continues at coordinate 29,458 of JAOUEV010000023.1, forward strand.
CGATGCCGAAATAGAACATGGTCCGGTGAATATTCCGTTCCTTCAGCGCCAGCAGCTGCGCCGCAGCGCCCTTCCGGGCGATGTCCTTTGCCTCCAGCTCCTGGGCGAAGTGGGTAATATCGGCGCCGCCGAACTCCGCCTGGGAGGTCGTCATGACCTTCCGGGCCGCGTCATAGTCCCTGTCAGCCAACTCCTTGGCCCGTGCCAGTTCCACGACCGCGGGTATCGGCTGACCGGTAAGCGTGAATCCCGAGAGATGGTTCGCGATCGGCGATATGTAGACCGAGGCAAGTCCGAACCCCGCCACCACGAGCCCCGCGATGAGGCCGGTCTTTCTGGCGGAGAACCATTTGACCGCCGGCGGCGTGGCCGACGCGTAGCCCAGACCGATGCCGGCTCCGGCGAACACGCCGAATCCGATCACGAACCAGAGCACGGTGTTCGCATAGGAGGCGATGATGCAGCCGATGCCCGTAAGGATCCCGCCTGCGGTGGCAACCCACCGCGGCCCGATCTTGTCCTGCAGCCTGCCGGCGGGAACCATCACGAGAGCGAAGACGATGCAGGCGATGGAGTAGGGCAGCGCCTTGTCCGCGTCGGTCCACCCCCATTCAGCGGGGATCGCCTTCTTGATCACGCTCCAGGTGTAGAGCACGCCGAGGGCAAGATTGATCCCCATGCCCGCGAACGTCACGGTCCATCCCTTGTTCTTCATGGCTGTTCCTCTTAGATCGCTTCAGATGGGTGCAAACAGTTCATAAAGGGAGGATAGCAAAGGGGGCGGGAAAAGTCCAATGACGGAACAGCTTAAAATAACGATCCGCAGATCGCGCGGATTTTCACAGATCATAGATCCAACTCGCCTGTTGGTTTATGAGGCAATCTGCGTCCATCTGCGCAATCTGCGGATCAGAGCTTTCTTTAATTATCCAGCGAATTGATTTGTTGAATTACTTCTTCCCGTTCCCGCAGGCCGGGCATTCGGGGTCCTTCCGGATCTTGTACTTCTTGAAATCCGTGGTCGCCCCCTCCCAGACCAGGAGCTGGCCCTTCAGGTTCGAGCCCGTGCCTGCCAGATACTTGATCGCCTCCAGGGCCTGGAGCGAACCGATCACCGCGGGCGTGGCTCCGAGAACAGGAAAGACCTCCTTGGGCGGCGCTTCCGGGAAAATGCACTGGAGGCACGGGGTCTCCGGGGACTGGACAAAGGAGAGCCTGCCGTCGGTGCCCCAGATGCTGCCGTAGACCAGCGGGATCTTCTTGCGGATCGCGCATTCGTTCAGCAGGAACCGCGTGGGGAAATTGTCCATGCAGTCCATGATCAGGTCCGCGTTCCCCACCAGCTCGTCCACGTTCTCGGCAACGATCTTGTCGGTGATCGCCGTGACGTTGATGTCGCCGTTCAGCCGTTCCAGCGTCATCTTTGCGGACACGGCCTTGTTCGTGCCGATCCGCGTGTGATCGTGCAGGATCTGGCGGTTCAGGTTCGACCAGTCGGGCGAATCGAAATCGCAGATCCTGATGTTCCCGATCCCCGCCACCGCGAGATAGATCGAGACCGGCGACCCCAGGCCGCCCGCTCCGGCGATGAAGACCGTCGAGTTCTTGATCTTCTTCTGGGTCGCCTCTCCCCAGCCTTCCATCATCATCTGCCTGGTGTAACGCTTCTGTTCCTGTTCTGATAAGCTCATGCCATCCTCCCCTGGATGCATCAAAGTCAAACTGATTACAAACACTTCATTCTCGCACAAAGCCACGAAGAGCACGAAGAACTGCGCAGGATTCTTGAATCGAGAAGCACGCCTAACCTTCGTGATTTTGTGCCTTCGTGAGAGACATGCCTTTGACGTTCGTCACTTCCTCAGGCTCACCCGCGCCTTTTTCACCATCCCGTCGGGCACGTACGATGACTTGAAGACCCGCAGGTTCTCCTTGTCCAGGTCCTGCTCCAGGTTCAGGTACTTGTACTTCGGCGGCAGGATCTTGGCGAAGTTGTTGAACAGGTACTGATATACACCCTTGAACCTGGTGCGCGCCTTGGCGAAATGGAGCACAAAAGTCTCGTCATTGATCTCCTCGCCGAGCACGAACCCGGCAGGCTCGCCCTCGGCGTAGTAGATCCCGCCGCACAGGATCAGCTCGTCATACAACTGCAGGGCTTCTTTGCAGGGACCGTAGTCGGTCGACGCGGGATCGACGCCCAGTTCGTCCCTCCACGCGTCCAGCACATACCGGGCGTCAGCCAGGCGGTCGCTGGTGAGCGGACGGGCCTCATGGGAGTAGGACTCAACGAACTGCTTCAGCAGGTTACGCTTCTTGTGCAGTTTCCGTCCGGCGTAGGAGCTCATCTTCTCCACCGTATAAAGGTAGTCGGCATCGCCGTCGAGGAACGTCGCTTCGAACCGGTCCTGCGGAAAGCTGGAAAGCCACGGTTCGGGGATCGGAAAGAGGAAATCCGCATCCTCAAGCTGGTCCTCGATGCAGGCCGTGCCCATGCGATCAACATGCTCCGTAAGCATCACATAGGTGCGGCCGTCATAGGTTTTGCCGCGCACGAATACATGGTCCCCGAGCACCACATCGTACTCGTGATTGTCACGAAAGAGGTAGAGGTTTGCAAAGCTGTATTCCGACAAAGGCTCGGAGATGTCCCGGAGCCGCTTGAACAGAAGATCCTTGTGCTGAAGTCCCAGGCGCTCGCGCTGCATAGAGTGAATAATAGTGTGTTTTTCTGCTCTTGGCAAAGCTTTTTCTCACATCCCGGCCGGGCGGACCTTGAAACTTATGCTGAAATATGCTACAAGAACCCTAACAGATCCGCACAGGGGGGGGACCATGAGCCGCGTACAGTTCATCGAACATAAAGGCAAGAAGATCCTGCATATGAACTTTTCCCATTGCAAGCCCGACGAGGTCCTGTCCATCATCGACCAGGCAAAGCCGGTCATCGCGGCCCAGCCTCCCAAGTCCCTCTGCACCCTCACGGACGTCACCGAAACAGGCTTCAACACCAAAGTGTCCGACTCGATGAAAGAGTTCGTGACCCACAACAAGCCCTTTATCGTTGCTTCGGCCGTGGTCGGCGTCACCGGGCTGAAGCAGATCATCTTCAACGCGGTCATGAAGTTCAGCGGCCGCGAACTCCATGCCTTCGATACCCTGGACAAGGCAAAAGACTGGCTCTCGGAACATTCGTAAAACGTTGTACTCTGCCGCTTTACAGCTTAGCGCTTATCACTGGTCTCATAGCCCTTGTTTATCTGGCACTGCCTTTTCTGATCCTTCTTTGCCTTTTAGCCCTTCTGTAGCTTTTATATTCCGCCTTTTCTTCACCATCCCTTTCCTTGCCTTTCCGCTTCTGCTATCCTTGAATCATGTACCGGAAGATCCTGACCGCGGTGAACGAACATGTCAATTCCGAGGTCGCGGCGCGCTATGCCAAGCACCTCGCCCGGATCACCGGCGCGCGTCTGCTGATCTGCTCGGTGCGGGAACCGGGCCAGCCGGAGCGTTCTTTCGACCTTGCCCGCGAAGCTGCGAAGCGGATCCAGCACCGGGCGCGGGAACTGGACATCGAGGCCGAAACCATCTTCACCGGCGGACGACCCCTGCCGGCGATCAGCGCCGTGGTCCGGTCCGAAGGCGTGGACCTCGCGGTCGTCGCAACCCGCCGCAAGGACGTGCGCCGGCAGTTCAACGCGCGATCCCTCCGGTCCCGCAGCGTGCTTCTCCGGCTTCCCTGCGCGGTCGCGCTCGTCCATGTGGTGCACCTGGGCAGGACCCACCCCAGCGAGATCCTCGTCCCCCTCAAGGAACACATCAAGGACATCCCCTCCCGCGCTTTCTTCACCGCCATGACCGCGAAGGCCTTCGGCGCCAAGGTCCACCTGTTCCACGTAATGCGGCCGCTGCGGACGTTCTTCCAGGGTGAAGTGCACCTGCGGCCGCTGGAAGAGGAGGGGAAGCTCGCACCCGATCTCTCCCGCTTCATCAACCACCTTGACGGCTATCACGTGGAACATGAGCGGCACCTCGCGCCGGGCGTGGCAGGAAAGAGCATAACCATCGAAGCGGCATCCCGCCGCAGGGACCTGATCATCATGGGAGCCAGCGAACGCGGGATCATTGACTTCCTGCTGCGCGGAAATCCCATGGAGTACGTGCTCCGGGAGACCCCGTGCAACCTCATCATTCTGAAAACCAGGGATTAAGAAGCTAAAGACGGGCTATGAGAACAACAAGGGCTAGATGAATCAGGGCTAGAGGGATAAGCCGGGAATCAGAGATGCGTTGCAACAGGATTTCTGATCGCGCCTCTCCTTGCTCCTTGCATCTTACCCCTTACCTCTTACCCCTTACACCTTCTCTTTCTTTCTATGAAGATCAACGAATTCACCCGCGAAGAGGTCTTCAACAACCTCGTTACTTCCCCCGCCGGTCTTGACAGCGACGAGGCAAAACGGCGTCTGGCCGAGTTCGGGCCGAACGCCATCCGCCGAACGCACCGGCGGCCGCTCGCGCTGCGGTTCCTTGAACAGTTCACCCACTTTCTCGCGCTGCTCCTCTGGCTTGCCGCGGGCCTTGCTTTCCTTTCCGAGTACCTGAACCCGGCCGAGGGCATGCTGACCCTCGGTCTCGCCATCATCGGGGTCATCGTCATCAACGCGGTCTTCACCTTTGTACAGGAATACCGGGCCGAGAAGGCGCTCGAGGCCCTGAAACGCATGCTCCCCTTCCGCGTCACGGCCCTGCGGAACAACAGCGAACTGCAGATACCGGCCGAGGAGGTGGTGCCGGGCGATGTGATCCGGCTGAGCGAAGGAGACAAGGTGCCGGCCGATATCCGCCTGATCGAGGCAAGCGGCCTCCGGGTGAACAACTCCGCGCTTACCGGCGAGTCCGAGCCCGTGGGCCGCCGCACGGACCCCGTTCCCGGCGACCCGATCAACAGCACCAACATCGCCTTTGCCGGCACCGCTGTCGTGAGCGGCAGCGGCACGGGCGTGGCCTACGCCACGGGAATGCGCTCCGAGTTCGGCAGGATCGCCCAGCTCACCGGCTCGGTCTCTCCCGGGCTGTCACCGCTCCAGAAGGAGATCGCCCGGGTCACCCGCGTGGTTGCCGCCATCGCCGTGGTCATGGGTGTGGTGTTCTTTGCGGGCGGCCACTTCACCGGCAGGCCCTTCTGGCAGAACTTCCTTTTCGCCGTGGGGATCATCGTGGCCAATGTTCCCGAGGGACTGCTGCCCACGGTCACGCTCGCCCTGGCCATGGGCAGCCAGCGCATGGCGAAGCGGAACGCCCTGATCCGCACGCTCACCGCGGTCGAGACCCTCGGGTCGGTCACGGTCATCTGCACGGACAAGACCGGCACGCTCACCCAGAACCGCATGGCGGTCGCCAAGCTCTGGGTCGACGAAGAGCTGGTCGAGCCTTCGGCACCCGTGGGCTCCGAAACGCACCGCCTGCTCTTCACGGCCGCGGGGCTCTGCAACAACGCCCGGTTCGTCGATGGCGAGTACCGGGGCGATCCCACCGAGACCGCCCTGCTGCGCGCCAGCCGCGAAGCGCTTGGCGGGCTCGATGCGAAGCGTTTTTACGAGGTCCCCTTTGACGCGGAACGAAAGATGATGTCCACGATGAACGCGCTGCAGCACGGCACGGTTGTCCTGGCCAAGGGCGCGCTCGAGCGCGTGCTGCCGCTCTGCACTTCCATCATGGACAACGGGCGCAGCGAACCGCTCTCCGCGGAGCGTCGGGATGACATCACCCACGCCTATCATGTGCTGATGGACATGGGACTGCGAGTGCTGGCCTTTGCATGCCGGCCGGTGACCGGCGACGCGGCGGCTGACGCGGCTGCAGAGGATATCGAACACAACCTTGTCTTTCTCGGCCTCATGGGGCTCCAGGACCCGCCGCGGCCCGAGGTGCCTGCGGCAATTGCCAAATGCCGGCAGGCCGGGGTCCGCATTGTCATGATCACCGGCGACGCGACCAGGACCGCCGTCGCCATTGCCAGGCAGATCGGCCTGGCAACTGAGCGTCCCGTGGCTATCGACGGCCAGACCTTCAGCCTGCTGAACGACCGGGAGCTGAAGCAGAAGCTCGGCGAGCGGGAACTGCTCTTCACGCGCATGACGCCCAAGCACAAGCTGCGCGTGGTCTCCATGCTGAAACAGCAGGGCGAGGTGGTTGCCGTGACCGGGGACGGGGTGAACGACGCGCCGGCGCTGAAACGCGCCGACATCGGCATCGCCATGGGACTGTCCGGCACGGACGTTGCCAAGGAGGCCGCGGACATGGTCCTGCTGGACGATAACTTCGCCACGATCGTGAACGCCATGGAAGAGGGGCGCACGGTCTACGAGAACATCAAGAAGTTCATCACCTATATTTTCGCGTCCAACATCCCGGAGATCGTGCCCTATCTCGCCTATATCATCTTCCGCATTCCCCTGCCGCTCACGATCATGCAGATCCTGGCGGTGGACCTCGGCACGGACATGCTTCCCGCGCTCGCGCTCGGCTCCGAGCGCCCCACGCCCGGCGTGATGCAGCAGCCGCCGAGGAAGCCGACGGACCGCCTGATCACCCTCGGCCTCATGGCGCGGGCCTATCTCTTCCTCGGACCCATCGAGGCGCTGGCATGCATGTTCGGCTTCTTCTGGGTGCTCCGGGGCGGCGGATGGGACTGGGGAAGGGACATCAGTTCGCTGGACCCGCTCTATCTTCAGGCCACGACAGCCTGCCTCACCGCCATCATCGTGACGCAGATCGCGAACGTCTTCGCCTGCCGGTCCCTGCGCGAGTCGATATTCACCATCGGCATCACGAACAACAGGCTGGTCTTCCTGGGCATCAGCGTCGAGATCCTGCTCCAGCTCTTTATCGTGTACCACCCGGTGGGCAACGCGATCTTCTCCACCGCCCCACTTCCCGCCGGGACCTGGCTGGTGCTCGCGCCCTTTGCCGTGCTGCTGCTCGCGGCCGAGGAAACGCGGAAGTATCTGCTGCGAAGAACGAGCCCTGCTTGATTCGATGCTGAGGTGTGTTATAATCCGGGGAAGGGGGGTACCATGCTGGTCATTGCCGACAACCTGAACGTGCGGAACGCGGTCTGGCGGGAAGCGCTCAAGAAGCAGGACCGTAAGGCGATCGAGACCCTGGCGCAAGAACTGACGGCTCTGGGCGCGGACATGATCAGCGTCCAGACGTCCTCCGACGGAAGCGGTGACGAGGACGCACTCCCCTTTGCCGTGGAAGCGCTCCAGCACGACACCGCGCTGCCTCTCTGCCTGGACTCACGGAACCTCAAGGCGCTCAGGCGCGCGGTCTCCGTGACCAAAGAGCCTCCGCTCATCAATTATCTTTCAGCTGACGAGAAGAAAAGCGATGACATCCTGAGGCTCGTGCGGGAATCGAAATCTTCCCTCGTGCTTCGCGCGTTAAAGGGAACGGTCCCGGTGACGCTCGAGGCACGGCTCCTGATCCTTGAGAACCTGCTGGAACAGGCGAATGCCGCGGACATTCCCAATGAACGGCTCTATGCCGACCCGTCGGTCGTCCACATCGGCGGCGGTTCGGGCCAGGAGCACCTTCAGCACGCCCACGAGTCCCTGAACGCGCTCCATTCCCTGATCGATCCGCCGATCAACACAACGGTCTGGGTCTCGAACGTCACCGCGGGCCTTCCTCAGAAGACCAGAAGTCTCGTGGCCTCGTCCTTCCTTACCTACCTTGCCGGCGCCGGACTTACGGCGGCTTTTCTCGATGTCCGCGACCGGGAGCTGATGAAAGCTGTCTATCTCATCCGGACCTTCCGAGACGAGACCGTGTTCACGCCCGCTGATCTGGCGTGAGGGAATCTGTGGTGTCTTGATACAAATCCAACAGTATTGACAAAAAGATCAAGCTAAGCAATAATGCGGTATGCACCAACGCACTTCTCGATGGACGAATCTCAGGGCAGAGCACCGCTAGTCCGCATCCGGAATTAGCTGTGGATACACTATCAAAATCGGAAAGAAGTAAAAGAATGTCCCTCATCAAAGGTAGGGACACAAAACCTGAGCTTATAGTTCGACGTTTAATATTTAGCTTAGGCTATCGTTACCGATTGCATCGGAGAGATTTACCTGGTAAACCAGATATAGCATTCCCATCCAAATCCAAAGCAATCTTCATACACGGATGCTTCTGGCATCGTCATCGCCGAGCAAGCTGCAAGTTAGCAAGACTGCCGAAATCAAAATTGGATTTTTGGCTCCCCAAATTGTCGAGCAACGAACTTCGAGACAAGACCAAACAAACGGCTTTACGCCGTCTCGGCTGGAAAGTACTGGTCATTTGGGAATGTGAATTGGCCAACGTGAATAAATTAATAAATAAAATAGTCGACTTTCTTAATCAGGAGAAAAAATGAGATCAGTGGAACTCTTCGCCGGTGCCGGCGGACTTGGCATGGGTATAAGTCTCGCTGGTTTTGAGCATGCTGCGGTCGTGGAATGGGACAAGTGGTCCTGCGACACGATTCGCGAAAATCAAGCAAGAGGCTATCCCCTTGTGTCGGATTGGGCGCTTACGGAAACAGACGTAAGATCTTTTGACTTTTCACGAATTCCAGAGGGAATAGATTTGGTTGCTGGCGGTCCGCCATGTCAGCCCTTTTCGATGGGAGGAAAACACAAAGCATACTTTGACGATCGAGACATGTTTCCTACAACTATTGATGTTATTCGCAGATTAAGACCACGCGCATTCATTATTGAAAACGTAAAGGGCCTGACGCGGCCATCATTCGCCAATTATTATCAATATATCCTACTGCAATTGGAATTCCCCGAAGTCTCGAAACGCAAGAATGAAGATTGGCAGGATCATTATCGACGTTTGCAGTCCGAAAAAACTAGCGGTCGTCTTCATAACGGCGGTCATCTGGCCTACAACGTCGTCCCCACACTCGTTAACGCCGCAGACTATGGTATTCCCCAAAAACGAGAGCGTGTTTTCATTGTTGGCTTCCGCGATAATCAAGGCATACAATGGAGCTTCCCAAGAGAAACGCACGGATTGGACGCGTTACTATTCGATCAGTGGGTAACGGGACACTACTGGGATAGACATGAAATATCAAAACGAAGGCGCGCTTCCCTCCCATTGGTTTACGAAAAACGTATCAAGCGACTGCGTGAAGTTGACGCTCCCAAGCTACAGCCTTGGCGAACCGTGCGCGATGCCTTAATAGGGTTACCCAACCCCGAGAAAATATCTGAAACGGTCTATTTTAATCACCGTTTTCAATCAGGGGCTAAGTCATATCCTGGCCACACAGGCAGCCACCTGGACCTACCCGCGAAGACACTAAAAGCTGGCGATCATGGCGTGCCCGGCGGCGAAAATATGATGATTAAGGACAATGGCGAGTTCAGATACTTTACCGTTCGGGAGTCTGCACGCATTCAAACCTTCCCGGATGGATATGTATTCCATGGCACATGGACCGAATCGATGCGCCAACTCGGCAATGCTGTACCCGTTGCCTTAGCGCAAATCGTTGCGACCAGCGTGGTTGCGAAACTTGTCGAAAGTCAGACAGATATATTCCTCCAGCAATTTACAGGAGCATCCAATTGAGCTTGCAGAAACCATATAATCCCTTAGACAAGAAGAACCTTGGAGTATCTGTCGCGGAAGCGTTGCTGTCAAGGGATATCCTACCACTTAGCTCGCTTAAACCGTTTAATGGGGCGGGTGTTTATGTTATTTATTATACGGGTAATTTCGAGAGCTATCGCCTGATTTCGAAATTAAACAAACAGGGCAAGTTTCAAGCACCCATTTATGTTGGCAAAGCCGTTCCGCCCGGCGCGCGGAAAGGTGGTTTCAACACCAGTGAGATGAAAACCAAGGCGCTGCATAATCGACTTATTGAGCACGCGGAAAGCATAAAGGTTGCCGATAATTTGAAAATTGAAGATTTTCATTGCCGTTTTTTGGTCGTTGATGATATTTGGATTCCACTAGGTGAATCACTGCTAATTGCAAAGTTTTCGCCGTTATGGAACAAGCTTATAGACGGCTTTGGAAACCACGATCCCGGCAAAGGAAGATATGAAGGGCTTTGTTCGCGTTGGGATGTCTTACATCCTGGCAGGAGTTGGGCCACCAAATGTCGCCAGCGTTCCGAGACAATCGTGCAAATAAAAAATGATATAGAAGAGTATTATCGAGCCCACCCGCTACTTGCCAAAGGCATATTTCATCTACCTGTCGATGAAGAATAGCTGAACTCTTCTCTCCTCAACACGCACATCTTTCCTATCTTACCACCTCTCCTTATGCACCCGGCCGGGATCGAAGCGGTCCGCGTGGTCCGGTAATTTCAGCTCACCAGGATAGCCGATCGGAACGAGCGAAAGGGGAATGATGTGCTCCGGAAGGTTCAGCAGCTTCCGCATGCCTGCGACCCGGTCTTCCGTGGGATAGATCCCTGTCCAGACAGCTCCGAGGCCTTTGGCCGTTGCCGCGAGCAGCAGGTTCTCGGTTGCGGCAGAGCAGTCCTGCACCCAGTAACCCTTATGCTTTTCCTTGGTAGGATCTCCGCACACCAGGATCGCCACGGATGCGTGCTTCAGCATGGCCGAATAGGGATGGAACTTCGGGATCGCGTCGAGCAACTCCCGTTCGGTGATCACGATGAAATGCCAGGGCTGCTCATTGCCCGCCGACGGAGCCGCCATTGCAGCGCGCAGCAGTTCCGTGACCAGGGATCCGGGGACCGGTTTCGGCGTGTATACTCTGATGCTCCTGCGTGAAAAGATCGCTTCCATGGTATCCATGTCCTCTGCCTCCCTTGCGCTGACCAACAGATCAGGACCAGGATCATTTCGACAGGATTACAGGATAAGGGCTCTGCTGAATCCTGTTGTTCCTGTTCTCCCGTCAAATATCCGTCTTTTTGTTGCCTGCATACCACTCCGTCATCTTGCGAACCGCGGCATCGAGGTCCGTCATCTGCGGCTCCCAGTCCAGCAGGGTCCGCGCCTTGTTGTTCCCGAAGTATATGTTCCGGCTGAGATAGTCGATGTAATGGCCCATGTCCGGCGCGAATCCGAGGAATCCGGCAAAGAGATCAACGAACACCGCGGGAACCCGGAACAGCAATGCCGGGAGCGGCAGGATCCGTACTGACCTGCCATAGGCACGGCCGATCGCGAACAGGAAGTCCTGCCAGGTGCGGTCCATGCCGTCGGTGATGTTGAAGGTCTCGTTCTTCACCTCCGCTTTCACCCCGGCGAGATACAATGCCCGGGCAAGATCGGTCACGTGGATGAACGGCGCGATGCTTCTGCCGCTGTTGAAAAAGGGAATGCCGATGGGACCGGCCTGTTTCACCAGCCTGAGCATCGAACCCAGGTACCGCGACCCCGGACCATAGACGATCCCCGGCCGCAGGATCATGTGCTCGACCGGCGACGGTGCGGACCGGATGATCTCCTCCGCTGCCGCCTTGTACGCCGTGTACTGGTCATTGAGCTTGAACGCCGGCCCGGTACGTTCGTCTGCCGGCGACGCGGAAGGGATGCCGGCGACGGTCAGGGAGCTCACGAACACGAACCGTCTGACGCCTGCGTTGCCCAGTCCAGCGACCATTTTCCGCACAAGCTCCGCATTCTGTTTCGCCCGCGCGTTGGTCGTGTTCTTGATCTCACCGATATGGAACACCACGTCCGCTCCGGTCATGGCGTCCACCACGGTCTCGGGATGCCGCAGATCTCCCGGGAGCACCTTGACGCATTTGCCCTTCCAACGTCCCGGCATCTCTGCCTTGCGCGACAACAGCCTGACCTCGTGGCCGTTTTCGACCAGGAGGTCAACAAGATGACTGCCGATGAAACCCGTACCGCCGGTGACCAGGACCTTCATTTTTTCACTCCGCAGATGTATGACATGGAAATCCCGGCAAAGATCCTCTTTCAGGATCAATGCGATGTTGGTAAATCAATTATAGCAGGAATGGGGGCAGGAAGGATTCGTCTGAACTGTTGAATGCGAATTGAGGCAGCACCGCTTGCCTGTGCGCTTATGTTCTTCCCTGGTCTTGCTTACCGCTGTTTCATCTAGACCTTACCGCTTTACACCTTTATTTAGAGCTTTCCCGAAATGCCCGTGCGCTTGATCATGTGAAAATGCATCCACAGGAAAAGGCCGGCGCCGAGCGGCAGCCACAGGACATGGATGCTGTAGAACCGGAGCAGGGTGCGGCCGGTCACATCAGGCCCGCCCCGCAGAAGGTCCGCCAGGAACTGGCCGATGAGCGGTGCGGACCCGAGCATGTTCGTGCCGATGACCGTTGCCCAGTAGGCCTTCTGGTCCCAGGGCAGAAGATAACCGGTGAACCCGAAGGAAAGGGTCACCAGGAACAGGAACGATCCCGCGACCCAGTGCAGTTCCCGCGGGTTCTTGTAGGACCCGGTGACAAAGACCCGCAGCATGTGCAGCAGGATCGTCACGACCATGAGATTGCCTGCCCAGTGATGCGCTCCCCGGAGCAGCGCGCCCAGGGGCACCTCGCGGTGCAGCTTCTGGATGCTCTTGTAGGCCTCGGCCTCGGTGGGTGAATAGTGCATGGACAGCAGCAGGCCGGTCAGGAGCAGGATGACGAAGAGCGTGAAGGTGATCCCGCCGAAGCAGTAGAAATAGTTGATCCACTCAGGCACCGGCTTGTCCAGCACGCGGCGGTGCCTGTTCGTGAAACCCAGGCGATCGTTGAGATAATCGAGAATTTGCATGTCAGCCTAAATAAAAATGAACTACGATACGTGCTTTCTGACAGGATATCAGGATCAACAGGATTATAACAGCTTTTATCCGAGAAACGGCGGTTGGCCACTTGTGAACACAGGTAAATTCAGATAAAGCCGGACGAAACCCCAAGTATAGAAATTTACCCTAAGGGTGATTCTCGAACTCAGCGTACGTTATTCAAGATCCGTGTCAATCCGTGAACATCCGTGGCAAATTGCGCGTTCTCGGCTTATCCGTCGTTATCCTGCAATCCTGTCAAAACTCTTTGCTTCTGCTGTGTCCGAACTGAGTAGCTTATTCTGCGATCAGCAATTTCAAACCTTCATTCCCACGAGCACAACCCCGTTCTCCACCTTCACCGGCAATTTCGTGAGCGGCGCCGGCGGCGGGCCCGCGATATTCCTTCCGTTCAGATCGTATTTCCCGCCATGGCAGGGACAGATGAACTCGCGTTTGTCCTTGTGATAGTTCACCAGGCAGCCCAGATGGCTGCAGACCGCGGAAAAGACCGTCAGCCCTTCCGGTGACGCGACGATGAACACCCGCATCTTGCGCTCTTTGCCCCCGATGCGGTAATCCAGCTCGGTCTTCTTAACGCCACGGCGAGGAACCGCCTCCTCGGGAAGCAGGGGGAAGAACGAGAGCTCTTTCTCCTCCTTCCGGGATGGCGCAAGCGTCCTGAATATCGAGAGAAGAAAGAGGATGCCGAATCCCGCAAGGACGGCATACAAGGCCTTTTTGATGAACTCTCTGCGGCTGTTCTCCATTGTTCACAATAGTACGCCCGGCGCCATGGCATGTCAATCCAAGGAAAAGAAAAGCCGCCGGATATTTATCCAGCGGCTCTTGTTAAATGTTCTGCTTCGCCCTTCTTATTTCACAAAGGAACAGCAGTAATCAGACAGGGTCTTGACCTTCATGGTGAACTTGGAGTTGGCCGGCACGTCAAAGGACTGGCCGCCGGTGACCTTCTGCCACGACGTTGCGCCCGGCAGCATCACGTCCATGTCCCCGGACAGGATCTCCATGATCTCCTTGTCCCCGGTCGAGAACTCGTATTCGCCCGGCTGCATGATCCCCAGGGTTTTCTTGGTCCCGTCGGGGAACAGCACGGTCCTGCTCACCACCCCGCCGTTGAAATAGACATTCGCCTTTTTCACCACCGTCACGTTCTTGAATTCCGACATGGGTAACTCCTCGAAAAAAGGATTAATTAAAGGATCAGAGGATTACCGACTCGCGCCTAATCCTGCGTCACCTGATCCCGCCGTATCTAATCCTGCAGTATCTAATCCTGCCGTATCTAATCCTGCCGTATCTAATCCTGCCGTATCTAATCCTGCCTTATCTTGTAAGGTGCCTATACTTGATCCGGTGCGGCTGGTCTGCCTCGGCGCCGAGCCGTTTCTTCCGGTCTTCCTCGTACTCCGTGAAGTTGCCGTCAAAGAACGCCACCTTGCTTTCGCCTTCAAAGGCGAGAATGTGCGTGGCAATACGGTCAAGGAACCACCGGTCGTGGGAGATCACCACGGCGCAGCCGGCGAAGTTCTCAAGACCTTCTTCCAGAGCGCGCATGGTGTTCACGTCGATGTCGTTCGTGGGCTCGTCCAGGAGCAGCACGTTCGCCTCTTCCTTCAGGATCCGCGCGAGGTGCACCCGGTTCCGTTCGCCGCCCGAGAGCACGCCCACCTTCTTCTGCTGGTCCGTGCCGCCGAAGTTGAACCGCGACACATAGGCCCGGGAGTTCATCAGGAGCTTGCCGAGCTGGACCTGCTCCTGGCCGCCGGTGATCACTTCCCAGATGGTCTTGTTCGGATCGAGCACGTCGCGGCTCTGGTCCACGTAGGCGAGCTTCACCGTGTCGCCGATCCGGATCGTTCCCTTGTCCGGCTTGTCCTGTCCCGTGATCATGCGGAAGAGCGTGGTCTTGCCCGCGCCGTTCGGACCGATGACGCCCACGATGCCGCCGGGAGGCAGCATGAAGCTCATGCCCTCGACCAGGATGTTGTCGCCGAAGGCCTTGGTCACGTTGTCCGCCTCGATCACGATCTTGCCGAGCCGGGGACCCGGCGGAATGTAGATCTCCAGCTCCTTGCCGCGCGCCTCGGTCTGCTGCCGGAGCAGTTCTTCGTAGGAGCTGATGCGCGCCTTGGACTTGGCGTGCCGTCCTTTGGGGGACATCCTGATCCATTCGAGCTCGCGGGCCAGCGTCTTCTGGCGTTCGCTCTCGGCCTTTTCCTCCTGCTTCAGGCGGTTGCCCTTTTGCTCGAGCCAGGAGGAATAGTTCCCCTTCCAGGGGATGCCCTGGCCGCGATCAAGCTCCAGGATCCAGCCAGCCACGTTGTCCAGGAAGTAGCGGTCGTGGGTCACGGCGATCACCGTGCCCTCGTAGCGCTGGAGATGGTGCTCAAGCCAGGCAACGGACTCGGCGTCCAGGTGGTTCGTGGGTTCATCGAGCAGCAGGATATCGGGCGTCTGGAGCAGCAGGCGGCAGAGCGCCACGCGCCGCTTCTCGCCTCCCGAAAGGTTCTTGACCGGCGTGTCGCCCGGCGGACAGCGCAGAGCGTCCATGGCCATCTCGAGCCTGCTGTCCAGTTCCCAGGCGTTCAGGTGGTCCAGCTTTTCCTGCACCTTGCCCTGGCGCTCGATGAGCTTGTTCATCTCGTCGTCGGACATGGGATTGGCAAAACTTTCATTGATCTTGTTGTACTCGGCCAGAAGGTCCACCGTCTCCTGCACGCCTTCTTCCACGCACTGACGCACGGTCTTCTCCGGATCAAGCTTCGGCTCCTGCTCCAGGAACCCCACAGTGTAGCCCGGGGACAGGACCGCCTCGCCCTGGAACTCCTTGTCAACACCCGCCATGATCCTGAGCAGGGAGCTCTTGCCCGAACCGTTCAGGCCCAGCACGCCGATCTTGGCGCCGTAGAAATAGGACAGGTAGATGTCCTTCAGCACGGGCTTCTTGTCGTGGAGCTTGCCCACGCCGACCATGGAATAGATGATCTTGTTCGCTTCCGCTGCCATAAAGGGGAAACCTCCGATACAAAGTTAGGCACCTTTGTACACTTCTCAAGAGCCGGGTGTCAAGACCAAACTCGTGCGCTGCTGACAGGACCGGAGCGAGAAAACTGTTGTTCAGCCTGATCGGACTGTGCTATAGTGGGCGGCAACGGACGGCCGCTGCATGCTGAATTCATGATGAGCGAGGACGGATTGAAAAGACATTTTCTCTTTATTGGCGCAGCTTCCATTCTCACACTTGCCAGCCTGTCGGTTGCCGAAGCAGTTCCCCATAACCGGGTCCCCGCCAAGGCAGCCGTGGTCATGGACGCCGGGGGAACGGTGCTCTTTTCCAAGTTCCCCAACGCCAAGCTCGCGCCGGCAAGCACGGTAAAGCTCGTGACCGCCATGGTGGTCCTCGACCGCCTGGCCCCGGAAACGAAGGTGACGATCAGCCAGAAGGCGAGCAGGGTGCGCACCATCCCCCCGCGGCTCTGCCCCGAGGAAGAGCTCACGGTCTCGGACCTGCTCCATCTGGCGCTCATGAAATCCATCAACTCCGCTGCCGTGGCCCTGGCCGAGGCAGCGGCAGGCACGGAAGACGAGTTCGCCGCGCTCATGAACATCAAGGCAAAGGAGATCGGCGCGAACACCACGCTCTTTGCCAACGCCTCGGGCCTGCCCAAAGGGAAGCAGTACACCACGGCGAACGACCTGGCGCTCATCATGAAGGCCGCCCTTGCCTATCCCCTCATCCGCGAGATCCTTGGCAGGAAGGAAGCGCTGATCAGAACGGCCGCGGGCCGTGACATCCTGGTGGACAGCTCGAACGATCTCCTGTGGTACGATCAGAACATGATCGGCGGCAAGACCGGGTATACGGGAAATGCGCGGCACTGCTTTGTCTGCGCGATCAATACGGACCGAGGGCCGCTCATCACCGCGGTGCTCGGCGCACGTTCGCGGCGCGGTCTCTGGAAGAGCACGCTCATGCTGAACGAGATGGTCCTGAGGCCGGAGCTCGCTTTTCTGAAGGTCAGGTCCGGCCTTGCTCCTGCCGTTTCCCACTAGGCCGGCATCTTCACTTCACGCGGCCGCAGCAGGCAGACCACTCATGACCTCGCCATCATTACCCGGATCAGCAGCACCCTCCTTGAACAACGGCTATACCTACCGGGAACAGCTCGGACCGGCCGCGGACTCCCTCACGCTGCTGGACTATCTCGTCAGAAACTACCGCCACTCCACGGAGACCACATGGCTGGAACACATTGCCTCGGGCCGCGTGCTCATTGACGGCATGCCTGTTCCCGCGGACACGCTCCTGCGCCGGGGATCGGAACTGGTATGGAAACGGCCGCCCTGGATCGAACCTGCTGCGCCCAGGTCCTTTGCCGTGCTCTTTGAGGACGAGGACCTGCTTGCCGTGGCAAAACCCGCCGGCCTGCCCACGCTTCCCGGCGGCAATTTCCTGCAGGGAACGCTGCTCCATCTGGTGCGCGAGCGAGCGCCTGAAGCGTCTCCGCTCCACCGGCTGGGGCGCTGGACATCGGGCCTCCTGTTGTTCGCAAAGAACCCTCGTGCCGGCGCCGGGCTGACCCGGCAATGGTCGGAAAAGAAGGTCGGCAAGCGCTATCGCGCCCTTGCCAGCGGACTGCCCGGACTGGATGCCTTTGCGATCGAGACGCCCATCGGCCCGGTCCCTCATCAGCTGCTCGGTTCGGTCCACGCGGCATCGGCAACCGGCAGGCCCTCGCTCTCCCGGGTGATCGTTCTTGAACAACGGGGCGATTGTTTTCTCTGCGACGTGCATATTGCCACGGGCCGGCCCCACCAGATCCGCATCCATCTTGCCTCCGCAGGCCACCCCCTGGTGGGCGATCCGCTCTATGGGCCGGGCGGCATTCCCCTGCAGGGCTCGGCCGCGCTGCCCGGGGACCCGGGGTATCTGCTCCATGCCGCCGAACTCCGCTTTCGCCATCCCACAACCGGCCGCGAAATGACCCTCCAGTCCGAACCGCCGATGGCTCTGCGTCCTTCAACGGGTAAATAAAAGCGAAACAGTTATAACCACGGGCGGCTTCGCCGCACACTGATGACGTCAACACCGCATTCCTGTTTTCTTCGTTCCTGCCTTCATCCGTGTGTCCCGGCGCAGTCGGGACCCGTGGTTCCATGCCTCGACGTTACCACGGCTTCTCGATCAAATCTGCCGCCAACCATGGACAAATCGCTCAAAATCGGGTATCTTGCATGTCCGTGATTTATTATCAGCCAGCGCAGGCGACCTGCGAATGGACTACATTGGTCAAGTGAGGATTACGATGTCCGAAGAGCAGAAAGCAGTTGAGCCGGAGGAAGAGAATTTCGCCGAAATGCTCGAGAAGAGCATGCCCAAGCGCAGCAGGCTGGAACCCGGCCAGATGGTCGAGGCCAGGATCGTGAAGATATCCGGCGAGTGGGTCTTCCTCGACCTGGGCGGCAAGGGCGAAGGCTACCTGGACAAGAAGGAGGTCCTGGACGAGTCCGGCCAGCCGACGGTGAAGGAAGGCGAGATCCTCCGCGCCTATTTCCTTTCCTCCAAGAACAACGACATGGTGTTCACCACGCGCATCGGTTCCGGCCCCGCGGTCAAGAACCAGCTCGAAGACGCGTGGAAGAGCGGCGTGCCCGTGGAAGGCACCGTTGCCAAGGAGGTCAAGGGCGGGTTCGAGGTCAAGATCGGCGCGCTCCGGGCCTTTTGCCCCTTCTCGCTCATGGGGCTGCGCAGGACCGACGACAAGACCGCCTGCCTGAACCAGACCTACCGCTTCGTGATCGCCGAATACAATGAGAACGGCAGGAACGTGGTGCTGTCCCGCCGTCCGATCCTGGAAGAGGAAGAACGGACCCGCAAGGCGGCCCTGCAGGAATCGCTCAAGGAAGGCATGCGGCTCAAGGGCAAGGTCACGTCGATCCAGAGCTTCGGCGCTTTTGTGCAGGCCGGAGGCATCGAGGGCCTGCTGCCCATATCAGAACTGTCCTACACCCGGATCGCGAAGGTCTCCGATGTTCTCTCGGTGGGGCAGGAGATCGAAGTGGTCCTCAAGCGGATGGA
>JAOUEV010000024.1 GCA_029858565.1 Nitrospirota bacterium
ACCGGTGGATCCCAAATCCCTCATCATGACCGTGCTGGACCTGCTCCCTCCGAGCTATAAGTAAGTTTCACACCAGTTGTTTCGATTTTTCCCCGGATCGACACTCATATATTCAGTCAGATACATTATGGTATAATGCTGAAGAGTGCAATGTGATGCATATGCACTGATGAATTTCATGCTTCATTAAGGAGGCCGGCCATGGAGTTGAATGCTTCATCGAAAGTGAACGACCTGCTGAATCGCTACCCCTTTCTCAAGGACTACCTTGTCGGTTTGAACCCCGAGTTCAAGATGCTCGACAATCCTTTCATGCGCAAGACCGTGGGCAGGATCGCCTCGCTCGGCAAGGTCGCGATGATCGGCGGCATGGACGTGAGGGATCTGCTGAACGGCATTGCCGCGGAGATCAAGAAAAAGACCGGCGAGACCGTTGCCATTTCTGTCAAGGAAGGCGGCGTGAATGAGGACGCTGCGCGCATCGAGACCATGAAGAACATCATTAAGGAACTCCATGCGGGCAAGGATGTGGAAAGCCAAAAGAAGAAGTTCCAGGAGCTGATCAAGGATGTGGCGCCCTGGGAGATCGCCCAGATGGAGCAGCGATTGATCGCCGAGGGCATGCCTGAAACCGAGATCAAGAGCCTCTGCGACGTCCATGTGCAGGTCTTCAAGGAGGCCCTGGAGCACAAGACCGTTCCCGGTTTGCCTGCGGGCCATCCGGTGCACACGCTGATGCTTGAGAACCGCGAAGCAGAAGCGATCCTTGCGGAGATCGACAAGGTCGCCGACTTCCGCGCTGAGAAGGATGTGCTGCTCAAGCTCCTGGACAAACTTGCCGAGATCGACAAACATTTCGTGCGCAAGGAGAACCAGCTTTTTCCGATACTTGAGCAAAAGGGCGTGACCGGGCCTTCCAAGGTCATGTGGGCGCTCCATGACGATATCCGGGGCTTCATCAAGGATGTGCGCAAGCGGGTCTTGGATGGGAACATGGAGCCTGTTGCGCGGCAGGCGCTTGCCAAGATGGTGAACGACATGATCTATAAGGAAGAACACATCCTGTTCCCCATGGCGCTTGAAACACTTTCCGAGGAGGAATGGGTCAAGGCCGCGAAAGGCGAGGAAGAAGCGGGCTACGCGTGGATCAAGCCGGACTCAAAATGGAAGCCGGTCGCGGAATCGTTCCCGCCGCAACTGCTGGCTGAAAGGACCGGCAGCCTGAACCTGGACACAGGTCAGCTCACGCCGGACCAGGTGAACCTGATCCTGACCCACCTGCCGGTCGACATCTCCTTTGTAAATGAGAATGACGAGGTGGCTTACTATTCCGCATCGCCGGAGCGCATCTTTCCCCGGAGCCCCGGGGTCATCGGCAGGAAGGTCCAGAACTGCCATCCACCGAAGAGCGTTGACACGGTCGAAAAGATCCTGGCGTCTTTTAAAGCCGGTACGAAGAGCAGCGCCGAATTCTGGATCCAGATGCGCGGCAGGATGCTCCATATCCGATACTTTGCCGTGCGCGACCAGGCTGGGGTTTATCGCGGCTGCCTGGAAGTGAGCCAGGATATCACGGAGATCCAGAAGCTGACGGGCAACAAGCGGCTGCTGGACTGGGAGTAGAAAAACCTGCATGCCTTTTCACCGCAGAGGACGCGGAGGAAAGCAAGGCATGAAGAATGAATTCTCCGCGCCCTCTGCGTCTTCGGCGGTGAAATCTTTCAGCAGGTTGCTGAAATTATGAATATTCTCATTTGCGGCATGGGAGCGCTCGGGACCGTGTTCGGGGTGCTCCTGAAAGATGCGGGTCACTCTGTATTCGGCCTTGCCAAAGACCGGCAATTGTCCGCCTTGCAGGGGAAGAAGCTCGCGGTGACGGGCATCTGGGGCGGGCACGAGGCAGTGCTGGACCAGGTCGAAAGCTCGATCGAGCCGCTTCGCAGCGTCAATTTTGACCTTGTCGTGCTCACGGTGAAATCCTACGACACGGCCGAGGCAATCGCCGAACTGAAGCCGCTCGTGGGCAGGAATACGCTGGTCATGGTTGCGCAGAACGGCTATGGCAACTACGAGACCGTTGCGCGAGCGGTCGGCAAGGAACATGCGCTGCTGGCACGCGTTATCTTCGGCGTGAAGCTCCTTGCCTTGGCGAGCGCGGAGGTGACGGTGATCGCCGACGCGGTGCGCATCGGTCAGCCGGACAATGCTGTTCCTGAAGCACAGGTGCGGGAGGTCGCCGCCGTGATCAACAGCGCGGGCATCCCTGCGGAATATGCCGCGAACATAACCGCGATCCTGTGGGACAAGATCCTCTACAACGCGGCATTGAACCCGCTGGGAGCTCTGCTCGAATGTACGTATGGTCAGCTTGCCGAAAACCAGGATAGCAGGCTGCTGATGGACCGGGTCATCGACGAGATCTTTCTGGTCGCCGGCGCGCAGGGGATCAGCCTCAACTGGCGTTCAGCCGAGGACTATCGCGTCCATTTTTACGGGAGGCTCGTTCCGCCGACGGCTGTGCACTATCCATCCATGTATCATGACATGAAAGCGGGGAAACGCCTCGAGATCGACGCGTTGAACGGAGCAATCGTCCGGCTTGCCCGGGAGCAGGGCGTCTCTGTACCGGCGAACGAGGTGATCGTGCGTTTGATCCGTGCGAAGGAGGCGCTGCACCGGATATGATCAATGGAACGCCTCCCGATCTTTCCGCTTGACATCACCCCGAAGTTTCACTACAATCGCCCCATCCTTTCCGAAGTTGCAAGACCTGCAGTACCCCCTGAACGTAAGAACGTGGTCAACTTGTTCGCCAGCGGTTTTTGCTGAACGATCGGTGTCCGATCCGCTGGTGATCATCAGCGCGAACGCACGGCCGTGCGTGCGACCCGCTGCCTTGATCGATGCGCGGAGAACGAGCGTATCCTGCATGCCCGCATCCTCTGGCGTCGGGTGTTCACGGGGAACTGCCGCGGTCGGGAGCGCAGGGAGATCCTGCGGACCGGCAGCGCGAAGCACAGGCTCAGGAACGCTACGTTCTGCGGTTAACCTTTTATCGGATCAAAGGAGGTCACATGGGTCTTTCCAGGTATCATCGGTTCGTCATGGTTTTTCTTGTTTTGCCAGCACTCATTCTTTCCGGCTGCGCAGGGCCAAGAAAATTGCAGCAGGCGGAGGAACGCTATGGCACTGATTCAGAAGCCCTGTCCGTATTTCACCGCACGATGGAAGGGGACGGCGGTCTCGGGCTGCGTTTTCCCGGGTATTTGATCGGGATCGAGAAAGCCAAGCGAAGCAAGATCGGCATGCCGGGAAAGTGCGCATGGTATCAACGCAAGGCGACAGCGGATGCGGACGGTCTTGACCGTTCCTATTTCAACGGGAACGATGAATATTATGGGGAGGTAAAAGGCATCCTCGATGATTGCAAAAGAAGTTTTGTCAGCCACATCGTCCAGTATGAGCTCGCCCAGGACCTCCACGGTCTGCCCTTTATACGGGAGCAATTCATTCATAATGCCTACGACAGGACACTGCTGGACCAGCAGGCCTATGATGCCGGGAAGTACGCTCTGCTCACGAAGCTCAAACAGAACATCCGGAACAGGCTGACGGCGGCGCGGACCCAGGAGCCCTATACCCACATCATGGTCTACTCCATGGGATGGAACACCGATCAGCAGGAAGCGCTCCGGAACTACAACAGCCTCTTGTACCTGATGCTGCAGGAGCGGAACGGCCGGCCCTTCAAGCCGCTCTTCATCGGCATTTCCTGGCCGTCGGAATGGAACTGGCCGGTCCTGGAAACCCTGGGACAACTGATCAGCTACGGAACAAAGGCCAATGACGCCGACGAGGTCGGCATGGTTTGGATAAGCCAGCTTCTTCGGCAGGTTCTCATCCCCCTCAAGCAGGAGGAACAGAAGGACGGACATGAGCTGCCGATCATCATGGTGGGCCACAGTTTCGGCGCCCGTGCGATAACAAGCGGGGTCTTCGGATATCCCAGCGCAGCGACAAAGGACCATTCAGCGAAGGATGTCGATCTGGTCATCGGTCTCCAGGGCGCATTTTCCGTTAAACGGTTCATGCAGGAGGTCGGCGGCGAAGGCGGACCATACCGTGATTTCAAGGAATATGCGAACAAGTTCGTGTATACCTGGAGCCGGCATGACACTGCGAACACGAGCGCTTTCTGGTCCCGTCACATCGGAGGGCGGAGCGGTTACAAAGCCACCTGCGGGAACCGGGCGTTCGCGCAGTACGCGATCAAGGCGGATGTCCGGCAGGGGAAGAAGTGCGATGGCGAGTTCTGCGAACACAACAGCGAGGACCTTGAGTATCGCGGCGTTGCGCTTCCCGCGGTGGTGCCTGCGGGCAACACAGCAGCGCCGTGGAAAGACAGCTTTGCCGATCCAACGACGATATCCATCGTTGACGCGACCGAAATGGTCCGCTACGTTCCCTATGCAAAAGGCGGCAAGGCGCATAGCGATATTTATACGCCGGGCATAGCCAATTTCACCTGGGATGTTCTGGTGGACGCGGCCGAGGCGTCCCGCGGCAAGATGGCGCGCTTCAGCAGGGAAGGCGCGTCACTTAATCCCACCGGCGAGGTCGTGAAATAACCGTCTGTCTGATCTGCGGTAACCGCCCCGATTTCAGCGGCTGAGGCAGGGGGGGAGATGCTGCTCCCCTGCCTTAGCTGTCATTTCCTGTCCGTTCGGCCGGGTTTTGCGGGATTTTCAGCTGCCGCTTCTTCATCCGGTTCTTCGCTCTTGAAATCCTCTTTTTAATTTGCTAGATTATCCTCCCGAAACGATACAATCCTGCGAGGTGCCGCCATGTCCGTTCAAAAGATGGAGTTCAAAACCGAAGTAAAAGAGCTGCTCAACCTGATGATCCATTCCCTCTACTCCCACAAGGAGATATTCCTCCGGGAGCTGATCTCGAACGCCTCGGACGCGATCGACAAGGCCCGGCACGAATCGCTCACGAACAAAGAGATTATCGAAGCCTGCGGTGAGTGGAAGATCAAGATCATTCCCGATACAACAGCCGGGACGCTGACGATCAGGGACAACGGCATCGGAATGTCCAGGGACGAGGCCGTGGCGGAGCTCGGAACCATCGCCCACTCGGGCACCCGGGAGTTCATGCAGGCGCTCAAGGATGCTTCGCAAAAGGACAAGCCGGGCCTGATCGGACAATTCGGCGTGGGATTCTATTCAGCATATATGGTGGCTGACAAGGTAGTCGTGGTCTCGCGCAAAGCAACGGAAAAGACGTCCAGTGCCATCAAGTGGGAGTCGATCGCAGATGGATCGTTCACCATCGGGGATGCGGAAAAGGACCGGCCGGGCACTGATGTGATCCTGCACCTCCGGGAGGAGGATAAGAAATACCTGCAGGAGTGGGAGATCCGGGATGTGGTCAGAAAGTATTCCGATTACATCGAGCATCCGGTTGTCATGGACATCACGCGGGAACAGGAAGACCCCGCTGACAAGGAAAAGCGGATCAAGACGACCGAAGAGGAAACGCTCAACTCGCGCAAGGCGATCTGGCTCAAGGACCCGTCGGAGATCAAGCCCGAGGAATATAACGACTTCTACAAGCATGTGTCCCACGATTTTACAGATCCCGCCAAAGTTATTCACTACCGGGCGGAAGGCACTTCGGAATTCACCATGCTTCTCTATGTTCCCCAGCACGCTCCCTACGGTATCCTGTACCGGGATTTCAAGATCGGGCCGATGCTCTATGTGAAGCGCGTCCAGATCATGGACCACTGCGCGGAAGTGCTGCCGGAGTACCTGCGGTTCGTCAAAGGCGTGGTGGATTCCTCTGACCTGCCGTTGAACGTCTCCCGCGAGATCCTGCAGTCGAACCGGCATATCGAGGTAATAAAGAAGAACATCGTCAAGAAGGTGCTCGACACCCTGGCGGAGATGAAAAAGAACGACGCACCGGGCTACGAGAAGTTCCACAAGGAGTTCGGCCGCGTGCTGAAAGAAGGGATCCATTTCGATTTCAGCCGCAAGGAGCAGATCGCCGACCTGCTGCTCTATGCCTCCACCAGGACCGATGCGGGAAAACTCACGACCCTTGACGAGTATGTGAAGAACATGCCGATCGCCCAGGATGCGATCTACTACATCACGGGCAGGCCGGACGAGAATATCCTGCAGTCGCCCTATCTCGAAGCCTTCCGCACAAAAGGGTACGAGGTCCTGATCCTGACCGACGACATCGACGACCTTATCATGCTGGACCTGCAGGAGTACAAGGGCAAGAAGATCAAGTCGGTGATCAAGGGTGATGTGAGCCTGGACAAGGAGAAACAGGCGGAGAAAGAGGCGCAGAAGGGCAAGTTCGAGAAGCTCCTTTCCCGGCTCAAGGACCGGCTGAAGGACGAAGTAAAGGACGTGCGGCTCTCGGGCAGGCTCACGGATTCGGCCTGCTGCCTGGTCGCCGAAGAAGGCGGGCTGGATCCGCAGATGGAAAAGATGCTCAGGTCCATGGGACAGGATGTGCCGTCGCAAAAGCGCATCCTGGAGATCAATGCCGAACACCCGGTATTCGCGGTCATGAACAGCATGGTGGAGCAGGGTGGTTCGGACGAGCAGGTGCAGGAGTATGTCGATCTCTTGTACAACCAGGCGCTTTTGCTCGAAGGGTCGAAGCTCAAGGATCCTGCCGGGTTCGCCCGATCGATCTCGAAGCTGATGGCAGGGGGAGGGAAGAAGTAGGATAAATAATGCAGGCAGGTCCATGTTATTGGAATGACAGCGAATCTTCAAAAATCTCACTTGAATTGCAGATTTGATGTATGCTATAGTTCAGTAGGTGGGATTGTTAATAATAATAGGTGTATTTATGACCAAGAAAAAAGCGTATAAAAGTGATTACATATTTGTGACCCCATCATTTCTGATGGGAATGGGGAGTGTTTTGAATATTGCAGGAAATTATTTTTCTATTTCTCAAGCAGTTACTCCTGAGGATGCGGATTATCGGGCAATCGAATCTGATTGGGGGATTGTGGGCCGTGATATCCTATCGGCTACAGAGCAAATCGAAAACGAACAGACTCGCTCGCAGAAGAGCCGATAACCTACGGACACCATGAAACAAAAAACGGAGCAAACTGTTGATAAAAAAGACGCTAGCAAGAAAGATGATAATGCTAGTGTTCCAATGCCAAAAGAGTTGGAGCCCGTGCTCAAGGACCTGCCTGGGCCAACGCAGCAAAAAATACTGAAAGCTTTTAAAAGTGTCTCAATTCATCAAAGTTTCAGCGGTCCGATTCCTCCCCCCAATATCCTCAAGGGCTACAACGATGTTGTAAAAGATGGTGCCGAGAGAATTATGTCAATGGCTGAGAGGCAATCGAACCACCGGATTACGCTGGAAGATCACGCTATTCGTGAGGAGTTGAGACAAAGTGGACGGGGACAGATATTCGGCTTTGTCTTAGGTATTGTCGGCTTGGGATTGGCAACGTATCTCGCTATATATGGTCATGAAGTGATAGCTGGCGTTTTCGGCACAACAACGATAGTCGGTCTGGTAGCCGTATTCGTTATCGGGAAAAAAGCACAAAAGCAGGAAGAAGAGTAGGGGATTCACTCCTTGAAAATCAAAAAAGCCGGGGAAGCTTCCCCGGCTTTTGCCGTTTTCGCAATGAAATAAACGTTACAACCGCACCGCGACCCCCCGCTCCTTCAGGTATTCCTTCGTCTGCCGGATCGTGTATTCCTTGAAGTGGAAGATCGAGGCCGCCAGGCAGGCGTCGGCCTTTGCCTTCACGAACCCGTCGTAGATATGCTCCAGATTGCCGACGCCGCCGGATGCGATGACCGGGATCGAGACCGCTTCGGACACCGCCCTGGTCAGCTCCAGGTCATATCCGGTCTTCTGTCCATCCTGGTTCATGCTGGTGAGCAGGATCTCTCCCGCCCCATACTCTTCCATCTTTTTTGCCCAGGCAACCGCGTCGATGCCCATGGGCTTTCTGCCGCCGTGAGTATACACTTCCCACATTGCGGATTGCGGATTGCCGATTGCGGATTCAGACAGGAACAAATCCTTATACTTCGGATCGTCGGCCCATTTGAGGGGCGGCTTGAAATCCGGGTCATGAGCGACGACGCGTTTGGCGTCTATGGCCACGACAATGCACTGGGAACCGAAGCGGTTGGACGCGGCTTTGATGAACTCGGGATCAAGGACCGCGGTGGTGTTGATCGAGACCTTGTCCGCGCCGGCAAGCAGCAGGTTCCGGATGTCGTCGAGCACTTTGATGCCGCCGCCCACAGTGAGGGGCATGAAGACCTGCTCCGCGGTCCTGCGCACCACGTCAAGGATGATGCCCCGCTCCTCATGAGAGGCGGTGATATCCAGGAACGTGAGCTCGTCGGCGCCCTGTTCGTCATAAGCCTTGGCGATCTCCACCGGGTCTCCGGCGTCGCGCAGGTTCACGAAGCTCACGCCTTTGACCACGCGGCCGGCTTTCACATCCAGGCAGGGAATGATACGTTTTGTCAGCATAGGAAGGTCACCATCCGATAGCGAATATCCTGTTCTCCCAGCATTTATTCTTCCCCGGTTTTGAACCGCATGCTCAGGAGAGGTATGTTTCTGAGCAATGGGGCCGAGAGCAGGTAAAGGAGCAACCCGACCGCGTCCGCGCCGAGATCAAGGAGAGAAAAGTTCCTTTGAGGAAGAAAGTATTGAGCGATCTCTATCGCAAGTCCGTAGCCAAGAAGCGAGATCGCCTTGAGCCCGAGGAAATCCTTTTTTGGCCAGGAAAAGTCCACGAGCAGCGCAAGCGTGTAAAACGCGGCCAGATGGTTGATCTTGTCATTAATGTCCTTTGCGACCGGGACCTGCATGTTTGTTGTCGCGAGAAAGGAAATCGCGCATAAGGTTATTGCCAACATCACCCGATAGAGAAGGACCAGTTGTGATTTCCTCATAATGACTGACAAGCGGTTTCACCGCGCGCATTGACTGTCGTTCATCTTGACGAAATCAATTGCCTCGCGAAGGTTCAGTGAGCCGCTGTAGATCGCTTTGCCCGTGATCACGCCGGAGACGCCGGCATGGCGCACCGTGAGCAGGTTCTCGATGTCCTTCATGGTGTGCACGCCGCCCGAGGCGATGACCGGGATGTGCAGCGCCTTTGCCAGGTCGCGGGTCGCCTCGACGTTCGGGCCGGAGAGCATGCCGTCCCGCTTGATATCCGTGTAGATGATCGCGATGACGCCATGCTCCTGCATCTGGACCGCCAGGTCGACCGCTTTCACCTTCGTGACCTCGGCCCATCCCTTGATTGCCACCAGGCCCTCTTTCGCGTCGATGCCCACAATGATCTTGCCCGGAAACGCCTTGCAGGCCTCCTGCACAAAGGCCGGGTTCTCGATGGCCGCGGTGCCAAGGATGATGCGATCGATGCCGATCGAGACCAGGGAGAGGATCGTGGCCATGTCGCGGATCCCGCCGCCCACTTCGATGGGGATCCTGATGGCCTGCCGGATCGCCTTGATGGCGTCCAGGTTCTTGGGTACGCCGGCAAAGGCGCCGTTCAGGTCCACCACGTGCAGGAGCTCCGCACCCTGAGACTCCCAGTGCTTTGCCATGGCGCCGGGGTCCTCGCCGTAGACCGTGGCTTTGTCCATGAGCCCCTGCTGGAGCCGGACGCATTTGCCTTCTTTAAGATCGATCGCGGGTATGATAAGCATGTAAACCTCGGTAGCCGGTAGCCTGTTGCCGGTAGCCTGGAAATAAAAAGCGGTTGGTTTCCCGGCTACTGGACCCTGGCTACAGGACCCTATCCTTTTTGTTCTCCAAAACGCTTAAGAATCGCAAGTCCCAGCGCCTGGCTCTTTTCCGGATGGAACTGGGTCGCGAAGATGTTGTCCTTCCAGACGCTTGAAACGAATTCTGTCCCATAGTCGGTTGTTGTGGCGATGACTCCCTTGTCCTCAGGCACCACATGGAAGGAGTGGACAAAGTAAAAATGGCTGTTGTCCGGAACGTCCGCAAGGGCCGGTGGCCGGCGCTTGATGGACACCGAGTTCCAGCCCATGTGCGGGATCTTCAGGTCCTTGTACTCGGGACCTTTGAAGCGAATAACCTTGCCTTTGATTATGTCCAGGCCTTTTGACAGGCCGAACTCCTCGCTCTCGGTGAACAGAAGTTGAAGCCCCAGGCAGATGCCGAGGAAGGGCTTGCCCGAAGCGATGCTCTTCTGCACCGCGTCGATCAAACCGTACTCCTCAAGGTTCCGCATGCAGTCCGGGAACGCGCCGACGCCCGGCAGCACGACCTTGGAAGCGTCGAGGATCGTATGGGGCTCGCGGGTCACCACTGCCTCGCGGCCCATGCGCTCGAAGCCTTTCTGCACGCTTCGCAGGTTTCCCATTCCGTAATCGATGATAGCAATCATAACAGCCCTTTTGACACTGATGACACTGACAAATCCTGTGAACAGGTCGGTCTTTTCATAGTGTTCTTCAGTGTCCTCAGTGTCGAAAACTTCTAGATTTTGCCCTTCGTCGACAGCACTCCCTTGATCCGCCGATCGACCGTGGTCGCCTGGTCCAGGGCGCGTCCGAAGGCCTTGAAGATCCCTTCCAGCATGTGGTGCACGTCACGTCCGTAGAACAGGTTGATGTGCAGGTTCATGCCCGCGTGGTTGGCGACGGACTGGAAAAAATCCTCGGCAAGGCCGGGATCGAAGTCCTTGAGCTTGTACTTTTTCGGCAGGTCGACGTTGTACACGAGGAACGGCCTGCCCGAAAGGTCCAGCACCACCTGCGCCAGGGTCTCGTCCATGGGCACGGTGGCCTCGCCGTAGCGCCGGATGCCCTTGCTGTCTCCCAGGGCCTTCTTGAGCGCCTGGCCGAACGCGATCCCCAGGTCCTCGACCGAGTGATGGTCGTCGATGTGCGTATCGCCCTTTGCCTTGAGGGTCAGGTCAAAGAACCCGTGCTTGGCGATGTGCGAGAACATGTGGTCCATAAACGGCACGCCGGTCTTGATGCTGTACACGCCGGTGCCGTCCAGGTCCAGGGTGATCCTGATGTCGGTCTCTTTGGTCTTTCGGTCGATCGTTGTTTTACGGGCCATAGAACCCCCAAAAAATCAAGAGCAGGATTATTATGAACAAGGATTAATAGGATTAAGGATCAGAGGTCGTAATCCTGCTAATCCTCTAATCCGGGGCTGCTGTATTAATCCTTGCTTAAGATGCTTCTCAGGTTCTTCAGGAATTCTCTGTTCTGCGCCGGTGTTCCGATGGTCACCCGCAGGCAGCCTTTGAGCGGGCCCGGGCGGTCGAGGTTCTTCACCAGGATGCCGCGCTTCTTGAGCGCCTGAAAGACCTTGGTTGCGTCCTTCTCGATCCAGATCAGCAGAAAGTTCGTTTCCGAAGGAAAGGGGGTGACCCCCGGAGTCCTGAGAAGGGCCTGGTACAGCTTCGTGCGCTCTGCAACAAGGACCGCGATCTGCTGGTCCAGCACCTTGCGCTGCCTGAGCGCTGCGAGCCCGGCTGCCTGGGAAAGCGCATTGATGTTGTAGGGCAGCCTGACCTTGTTCAACTCGTCAACAACGGCCGGTGCTGCCGTGAGAACGCCGATCCTGAGCCCCGCGAGGCCGATCTTGGACAGCGTGCGCAGGACGATCATGTTCGGATGCTTGGAGAGCTGCGGGAGCCACGATCTGCCAGAAAAACTGTAGTAGGCCTCGTCGATCACCACGGCCGCGTTCACGTTGAGCAGGACCTTGCGGACCGCATCGTCGGAATAGCGGTTGCCGGTCGGGTTGTTCGGGCTGGCGAGAAAGACCACTCGTGCACCGGTCTGGCGCGCTTTTTTAATGACCGCGTCCGCGTCAAGATCGAACTCCCCGGTCAGCGGCACGGTCACGACATCCTGGGACAGCGCCCGCGCAGTGATCTCATACATTGCAAAGGTCGGCGACGGGGCAAGCACCGGCCCGCCAAAGGCGAGAATGATCGCCTGGATCAGTTCGTCGGACCCGTTGCCCAGGAGCATCCGGTCCGGCCGAATGTTCCACATCGCGCCGATCGCAGACTTCAGCTTCTTTGCCGTCGGATCGGGATAGAGGTTCAGCGGTGCAGAGGAAAGCGAGGCTGCCAGCTCCCGCCGGGCCGCGGAGGGAAGCGGGTAGGGGTTCTCCATCGCATCGAGCTTGATGCGCACCGGGGTCTCGTCGACATGGTAGGCTTTGAGCGCCCGTACCGCGGGTTTGACGAGCCCGACGACGGCTGATGATGATCTCTTCATGGAACGATAATATACCGGAAAGGAAGGGGGGGTACAAGGGGAAAAAGGTCGCCTGCCGCAGGTATCGCCTGTGAATAAAAAAGGCAGGTTCCCCGGGGGAACCTGCCTTTTTGCGAGGTCGTCTTGGTTACTACGCCTTTACGACATTCGCCGCTTTCGGGCCCTTGGGGCTGTCTTCGACATCGAACGTCACAGCCTGACCTTCGGCCAGCGACTTGAAGCCGCTGTCCTGGATCGCGGAAAAGTGGACAAACACATCACTGCCGTCCTCGCTTGCAATGAAGCCAAAACCCTTGGCGTCATTGAACCACTTCACGGTTCCTTTTGCCATGTTCGCGCTACCTCCTTCCGTGAAATTTGACGCGTGCGGAGTCTGTCCACAAAAAAAAACCACAAAGCGTGGAGCTTTGCGGCCTGTTAGAACGACAAAGACTTCCGAACGACGGATTATAATCGCATTGCCTTGCGGAAAAGTCAAGCACATTTTTTCGGTCAGCGGGACCTCCTGCTTGCACCGGTCACCAGACTTCTTCGTCCTCTTTGCGCCACGCGGGATCGACGAGGCAGAT
Organism: Nitrospirota bacterium; assembly: GCA_029858565.1. GTDB lineage: Bacteria > Nitrospirota > UBA9217 > UBA9217 > UBA9217 > JAKAHZ01. The sequence continues at coordinate 12,884 of JAOUEV010000024.1, forward strand.
AAACACCAGGTCCCGGGTTCCGGGGTTGTGTATCTGCTGTTTCGCGCCGGGCGGGATATAGACCGTATCCCCGGGAAGGACCGGAGATGTCTCGCCATCGATATGCATGATCCCTTCGCCTTCCATGATAAAATAGACCTCCGAGGTGGTGAGCCGGTGCAGGCGCGTGGTCACTCCCGGCCGAACGATCGCGTGCGCAAGGCTGTAGCGGAGTTTTAGGTCCGCCTTGTCCGGATGGAGCAGCTCGCGGAGGATGCTGTTGTCGCCGGCTATGAATTCCGGGCACTCCGTAAGACGACGAATGAGCATGATCTTCCTTTTCAACTTCAGGCGTTCAGGCTTCCGGTTCACTGTCCTTGATGACCCTGGCCACGACCTCTCCCAATTCCCGTATGCGGTAGGGTTTGCTTACCATACCTTTAAAGCCGTAAGCCTGGAAATCAGCCATGATCGGGTCCTGAGAATAACCGCTCGAAACGATCGCTTTCACCTCGGGGTCCAGCTCCCGGATGCGGGCGACCGTGTCCTGGCCTCCCATGCCGCCGGGAATGGTAAGGTCCATGATCACCGCATCAAAGGGTGCGCCTGACTCGCGTGCCGCGAAGTAGCTTTCGATAGCCTCGCTTCCGTCGCTTACCGCGGTCACGGTATACCCCAGCCGTGTCAGCATATCAGCGGTCGTGTCGCGCATGTCCGCGTCATCGTCCATGATCAGCACCCTGCCCGATCCCTGCGCGATCTTGCCGGCCCGCGAGGGCGGGGCGGCCTTGCTTTCCGAGGCCGGGAGGAACAGGGAAAATTGCGCGCCCTTGCCGAGTTCCGACGTGACCGTGATGTGACCGTCATGGCGCCGGATGATCGAAAAGGTCGCTGCCAGTCCGAGACCGCTTCCCTTCTGCTTGGTGGTGAAGTAAGGATCGAAAATCTTCGGCAAGTGCTCTTTCGGGATGCCCGTGCCCTCATCGCTTATTGTTACCTTGACGTATCTGCCTGCTTTGAGCGGAGGTGCATCACGCTCCCCGATGTTTACGTTCTCGCCGACGATGCGGATGATCCCGCCGTCGGGCATGGCCTGGTCCGCGTTGATCAGGATATTGCTGAAGACCTGCATCATCTGTCCCTCATCGGCGTCCACGGCCCAAAGGTCAGCGGGAAGCGAAAGCTCATGCAGGACCCGGGAGCCGTGGAGCGAGAAACCCGCGGCCTCGGCTATGACCGCGGAAAGCGAGGTCGGGCGCTTCACCGGCGCACCGCCGCGGGAGAAGGTGAGCAGCTGCTGGGTAAGCTCCTGGGCGCGGATCGACGCGCTCTCGGCCTTGGTCAGCTGGGTATAGGCCCGGCTTCCCGGATCGACATCGATCATCGCCATGGAGATATTGCCCATGATGGCACCGAGGAGATTGTTGAAGTCATGGGCGATCCCGCCGGCCAGCAGTCCAAGGGATTCGAGCTTTTGGATCCGGGCGAGTTCTCCCTCCATGCGGACACGCTCGGCGATCTCGAACTGCAGATGCTGGTTCGCTTCCTGGAGTTCCGAGGTGCGCTCGTCGACCAGACATTCGAGCTGCTCCCGGTGGCGGTTCAGTTCTTCCTCGCTCCGCTTCCGGCTCGTGATGTCCCGGATGATGCTGATCATGGCAATGGGCGTGCCTTGTGCATTGTTCACCAGTGACGTGGAGAGCCAGATCGGGAAGTCATGGCCGTCCTTGTGATGGACGAGTACCTCGCCGCTCCACCGGCCTTTTTCCCGAAGCGCCGGAAGGATCTCATCGCTGGCAAAGCCGGCGTCCACGTTCAGATGGTCTACCTGCGTGCCTGTAAGTTCGTCAGAGCTGTAACCGTATATTTCCTCAACAGCCTTGTTGGAATAAATGATATGCCCGTTCAGGTCAACGATCTGAACACCATCCATGGCCTCTTCGATGGCCGTAGAGAAAAGCTTCAGGTTCTCTTCAAAACGTTTATGCTCGGTGATATCCCGGACAGCTTCAATGCCCGCAACGATCTCACCCCGCGCGTTCCGGAGGGGTGCTGAATTGATCTCGATGTGGATGGTCCCGCGCTCACTGCTGCGGGTCTTTTCCAGGGTGTGCATCCGGCCGTCCGCACAGGAGCGGGCTACCGGACATTCGGGACAAAGGCTGGTCCGGTTGGAATAGGCCTCATAGCAGGTCTTGCCGAGATGGTCTCCCACAAGGGCCTTGTGCACCTGGTTCTGATAGAGGATGCGGTAGTTGCGGTCCTGGATGCTGATCCCGTCGGGGATCGCGGCGATGACCGCCTCGGACCGGGCTTTCTCGTCCTCCAGATTGGCAAGCGCGGTGCGGAGCCTTTCTTCCGCTCGCTTGCGGCGGGCCAGCGTACTGCTGATCACGGTGCCGAAGAGGAAAAAGGAGAGGAGGACAAATAAGCGGAAATAAAGTTCGTGGGGAGATATTTCGGTGATAAGTGATTCGATGAACGTGCCGACGCCGAAGACCCAGGCGTCTATGGCAGCGTCCATGATCCAAACGCCGATCGCGCCAAGAAGGGACAGCAGTACGACCTTGTCTTCATAGCGAATCTTGGGATGTTTCATGAGCAGACCTCGTGCTCCGGAGGAAGGTACGAGGAAGTCTATCGCAGCATGGAGCGTTTGTCAACGGAAAGCGGAGATCGCGAAAGCGGAGATCGAGGCAGGGCTCCGGCCGCGTGTTGACCAGAAAAAACGCGAGAGGTGCCCTCGTGAAGAACACCCCTCGCGGTTACCGGATTCCCTGTTTGCGGTAGGGACAGCGCATGGATGCGCGAACCCTTCTATTTCATTGCCTGCAGGTTCTGGATTTCCTGGCGGATCTGGATGGCGTCAGGCGCTCCCGGTGCCAGAGCGAGATATTTTTCGAACATCTTGATGCCTTCGGCACGCCGGTTCAGATCAAAGGCGAGCACGACTCCCGAGTTCCTGTTGGCGTTAATATGGTCGGGTTTGAGCTTCAGGGCTTTCCGGTACTCCTCCAGCGCTTTCTCCGGCTGGCCCACGCCGCGGTAGCAGGTTCCCATGTCGACACGGACATCAACATTCTTGGGATCGATCTCCAGGGAGCGCTGATAGGAAATGATGGCGTCGGAGAATCGCTGGGCGTCCATCTGTGCATTGCCCAGGGCTATCCAGCCGTTGGCGTTCTTCGGGTTCTCCCTGACCAGCGCCTCAAGGTGTTTGATCTCCTCGGCGCTTTTGACCATCACCGGCGGAGCGACGATCTGGCTGCCCTGTCCTGCCTGGCCCTGGCCCCACTGTGATGATTGCTGCTGCTTGCAGCCGGAAAGCATCGGAAGGAACATGAAAATCGTTGCAACGATCATGACACGTTTCAGCATCTGGTGGAACCTCCTGGAGCGCGGAGCATTGTCAGGCGTCCGCGAATATTGGGGACTTATACCATGAATTCCCCGGGTTTGTCAATTTGCGGAAGTCAGTAACAGAAGTCGGCAGCACATGAATATGACGGAAGAACTGTGCCGGTTGCGCCATCTGCGCAGGTCATCAGCCGTGACTGAAAAATGACCGAAATACCAAGGGAACCAAGGGATATGTCAAGAAAAGATATTGACAAACAGAGTTCCCTCGGGTATATTCTTCAACAAGCAGGCGTCGCTACCACTACACATACACTACATCTAGCCATCACAACCCCAGGTCGCACGACTTAACCCAACGAATACAAACACATCGCATTCAAATCGAAAGGTAGTACACAGCGTAGATACGACAGTCAGATGCAGGCAGTAAAGACACGCGATGCGTGGTCCTCCGGACCCTATCTCGCCTAGCCTGAATCCGCCAATTTTCGGGAGTATAACGAAACCAGTCCCTTCCACCCCCTCATATCTGCGCCTCCGCCGCTGTGCGGCCCATGGCGCCCCAAGGAGCACAAAGGAGTAGTACACATGAACCTCGTAGAACTCAAAGGAAAGAACATCGCCGAGCTTACGGATATGGCCAACGAGCTCAAGGTAGAAGGCGCCAGCGGCATGCGCAAGCAGGACCTGATCTTCGCCATTCTGAACGCCCAGACCGAGAAGAACGGCATGATCTTCGGAGAGGGGGTCCTTGAGACCCTGCCCGACGGATTCGGGTTCCTCCGGGCTCCTGATTACAACTATCTGCCGGGTCCCGACGACATCTATGTGTCCCCGTCCCAGATACGGCGGTTCAACATCCGGACCGGGGATACGGTGTCCGGCCAGATACGGCCTCCCAAGGAAGGCGAACGCTATTTCGCCCTTCTCAAGGTCGATCACATCAACTATGAAGATCCCGAGATATCGCGTACCAAGATCCTCTTTGACAACCTTACGCCCTACTACCCTGACCGCAAGATCAAGCTGGAGAATGCGCCGACCGACTACACCACGCGCGCCATGGACCTGGTCGCGCCCATCGGCATGGGCCAGCGCGGCATGATCGTGGCGCCGCCCCGTACCGGCAAGACCATGCTGCTCCAGTCCGTGGCCAAGGCGATAACGAAGAACCATCCCGATATCAAGCTCATTGTCCTGCTGATCGACGAGCGGCCCGAGGAGGTGACCGACTGGGCGCGCCAGGTGAAGGCCGAGATCATCAGTTCCACCTTCGACGAGCCGCCCCAGCGCCATGTGCAGGTCGCGGATATGGTGAGCGAGCGGGCCAAGCGTCTGGTGGAACATAAGAAAGATGTCGTGATCCTGCTTGACAGCATCACCCGCCTGGCGCGGGCGCACAACGCCATCATCCCGGCCTCGGGCAAGGTGCTTTCCGGCGGTCTTGATGCGAATGCCCTGCAGCGGCCCAAGCGGTTCTTTGGCGCCGCCCGGAACATCGAGGACGGCGGCAGCCTGACCATTCTGGCGACGGCGCTCGTCGACACGGGTTCCCGCATGGACGACGTGATCTTCGAAGAGTTCAAGGGCACCGGCAACATGGAGCTCCATCTTGACCGGAAACTCATGGACAAGCGCGTGTTCCCGGCCATCGACATCAATGCTTCCGGCACCCGGAAGGAAGAGCTGCTCGTGGACAAGGACGATCTGAACCGGATGTGGATCCTCCGGAAGGTCCTGAACCCCCTGTCCACGGTCGAAAGCATGGAGTTCCTGCTGGACAAGCTGAAACAGCAGAAGACCAACCGGGACTTTTTGGATTCCATGAACCGGTAGGGATCCGCGCTGCCGCATGATTTTTTGCTTGTTTTTTGAAAGGGTTTTAGGTAATATTACGGCTCTGCGCTCCTGTCCTTCCCTGGAATCCAGACGCGAGGGATCGGGAGAGCCGATAGTCTGCTGTACCCGCTTTTGAGGAGGAACACCATGAAACAGGATCTGCATCCCAACTACAAGGTCACGACCATTCACTGCGCCTGCGGCACGTCTTTCGAGACCCGTTCCACGCAGGGAACCACGGTAAAGCTCGATATCTGCTCGAACTGCCATCCCTTTTTCACCGGCAAGCAGAAACTGATCGATACCGAGGGACGCGTCGACAAGTTCCGCAAGAAGTACAACAAGGCCTAGTACGGCAGCGACCCTTCCGAAGCACGACCACCCCACCACGAGGTCCAGGCATTGTCCGAAAAACTGTCCATAGGCGGTCAGGCGGTGATCGAGGGCGTGATGATGCGTTCTCCGCACGCCTTTACCGTTGCCGTTCGCAGGGGAGGAAGGCCTGACGGATCGATCGCCCTGCTCAAGGAGACGATCCGGCCCATCGGGGACCGTTTCCCCCTGCTCAAGAAGAAGGTGCTTCGCGGTTCCGTGACGCTCTTCGAAGCGCTCTGGCTCGGGATCCGTGCGCTCAATTTCTCGGCGAACGAGGCATTGGAGAGCGAGGACGGCAAGAAGGAGGAGATCAGCCCTCTCGCCATGATGGGGACAATGGTCCTTGCCCTGGCTTTCTCGCTCGGTCTTTTCCTGGGGCTGCCCCTGCTCTTGACCCATCTGCTGGGCTCCCAATATGCGGCATTCAAGGGGAACGTGCTGTTCAACCTGACCGACGGCGCGATCCGGGTGACGCTCTTCCTCGGGTATGTCTCCGGCATCTCGTTCATGAAGGACATCCGCCGGGTATTCCAGTACCACGGCGCGGAGCATAAAGTGATCGGCGCGTTCGAGTCGGGGGTCCCGTTGACGGTGGAGAACGCAAGGACCTACTCCCGCATCCATCCGCGTTGCGGCACCAGTTTTTTGATGGTGGTCATCGTGCTTTCCATCCTGCTGTTCTCCCTGATCCCCGCCGGATGGCCGCTCTGGGCAAAGGGAGTTTCCCGCATCATGCTCATGCCGCTTATTGCCGGGCTGTCCTATGAGTTCATCAAGTGGAGTGCATGCAAACGGGACAACCGTGTTGTGGAAGCATTGATGCTGCCGGGACTGCTCCTGCAGCGTCTCACAACGCGGGAGCCGTCGGATGATCAAATAGAAGTGGCCATCAGGGCCATGGACGAGGCCCTTGCCATGGAACCCCGCTGACGCGGGGTTTTTTGTTGGAACATCATTATGGGGAGGGCGGGTTGTAAACCCGCCTCTGCACTTTATCGGCTATGTTTAAAAAACTCGAAGCTGTTGCGGGAAAATACGACGAACTGACGCGGCTCCTGGCCGATCCCTCGGTAGCCGCCGACCACCAGAAGTACCAGAAGTACTCCAAGGAACGGTCGGATATCGAGGATGTGGTCCTGCAGTACCGGGCCTATCGGGACGTCCTGCGCCAGATCAAGGAAGCCACGGAGATCAGCCAGGACAAGTCCGCAGATCCGGAAATGCGGTCCATGGCGGATTCCGAGCTCAAGGACCTTGAGCCCCGGGTCCCGCTGATGGAACAGGAACTGCGGCTGCTGCTGGTGCCGAAGGATCCCCGTGACGACAAGAACATCTTCCTCGAGATCCGGGCGGGCGCGGGCGGCGACGAGGCCGGGCTGTTCGCTGCGGAACTGTTCCGGATGTACTCCCGCTATGCCGAGAAGAAGCGCTGGAAGGTCACGTTGCTCGATATGAGCACTACCGGCGTGGGCGGCGCAAAAGAGATCGTTGCCCAGATCCAGGGCAAGGGTGTGTTCAGCCGTCTCAAGTACGAGAGCGGTGTCCACCGGGTGCAGCGCGTACCCGCCACGGAATCCGCGGGCAGGATTCACACATCGACCGTGACCGTTGCCGTGATCCCCGAAGCCGAGGATGTGGACGTCCAGATCGAGCAGAAGGACCTTCGCATCGATACCTACTGCTCTTCCGGTCCCGGCGGCCAGAGCGTGAACACGACCTATTCTGCGGTCCGCATCACCCATATTCCCACGGGCGAGGTGGTGGCCTGCCAGGACGAGCGTTCCCAGCTCAAGAACCGTGAAAAGGCCATGAAGATCCTCAAATCGAGGATCCTTGAGAAAGAGCGGGAAAAGCGCGAGGCCGAGCAGGCCGCGGAGCGGAAGTCCCAGGTGGGCACCGGCGACCGCAGCGAGAAGATCAGGACCTACAATTTTCCCCAGAGCCGGGTGACGGACCATCGGGTAGGCGTGTCGCTCTACAAGATCGACGCGGTCATGGATGGCGATATCGACGAGTTCATCGACGGCCTGACCGCACATGACAACGCGGAGCGGCTGCAGCAGATGGAAGTGAAGTGATCAAATTGCGGATTTCGGATTGCGGATTGCAGATTGAACTGAAAAATCCGAAATCTACAATCCGCAATCCGCAATCGAACGTGACCATATCTGAGATCATAGCAACGGCGGCTGCCCGGCTGGCGGCGCACAAGATCGAGAACAGCCGGCTTGATGCCGAAGTGCTTCTCGGTCATGTCCTGAACCGGGACCGTGCGTGGCTTATCGCCCACTACCCGGACCAGATCAGCGACAGCGAGATGCAGTACTACGAACACCTGGTCGAACGCAGGGCGGTCCGCGAACCGCTTCAATACATCACCGCGAAGCAGGAGTTTTGGGGCCTGGACTTCCTGGTTACTCCCGATGTCCTGATCCCCCGGCCCGAGACGGAACTGGTGGTGGAAAACGCGCGTTCCCTTTTGCGGGATGCGCTGCGGCCGGTGGTCATCGATCTTTGCACCGGATCGGGCTGTATCGCCATCTGCCTGGCCCGTGAGCTGACCACTGCCCGGATCTTTGCGACCGACCGTTCGGCTGAAGCGCTGACCGTGGCACGGACCAATGCCAACCATCATGGCGTTGAGCAGCGGATACGGTTCATCGAAGGAGACCTGTTCGGCCCCTTGAACGTGGCGGATATGGACGGCTCAGTCAGCGTCATTACGGCGAATCCGCCTTACGTGCCGATCGGCGATATGGCGGGTCTCCAGCCGGAGGTGCGGGACTTCGAACCGGAGCTGGCGCTCCTGGCCGGACCCGAGGGTACCGAGGTTGCGGGAAGGATCATTTCCGAGGCTCCGCGGTATCTGCGCTCAGGCGGCAGCCTTGTCATGGAATTCGGCATGGGACAGGCCGGGGTGCTGCGGGGGATGGCGGACAGAACTGGTGCTTACTCGACAATCGATGTTCTTAAGGATCTGGCAGGGATCGATCGGGTCCTTGTCGCGGCAAAGAAGCAAAATTTTGATACGGATGCACGCTGATGGACACGGATGGAGGCATATCAAGGATCCAGGATGTTGATGCATCCGTGCGCATCGGTGTATATCCGCGGCCGACAGGTTTGAAGTTATGAAAAGTATTGTCATCAACGGCGGCAGAAAGTTGTCCGGCGAGGTTTCGATCAGCGGATCGAAGAACGCGGCGCTGCCGATCATCGCGGCTTCGCTCTTGTGCGAGGGCGAACACCGTATCGCAAATGTCCCGTCGCTGGTGGACGTGAAGACCCTTGCGAAGATCATGCGCAACATGGGAGTTTCCGTTGAGCTGACGGACCACGAGGCGGTCATTGATTCGACCAGGCTCGCAAGTCCCGAGGCTCCCTATGACCTTGTCCGTACCATGCGCGCGTCGGTCCTGGTGCTGGGTCCGCTCGTGGCGCGCTTTGGCAAGGCCCGGGTCTCCCTGCCAGGCGGCTGCGCCATCGGCGCCCGGCCGGTGAACCTGCATATCATGGGGCTCGAAAAAATGGGCGCCGAGGTCTCGATCGAACACGGCTATATCGAAGCGAAGGCAAAACGGCTCAGCGGGGCCCAGATCTATTTCGATATTGTGACCGTAACCGGCACCGAGAACCTGATGATGGCGGCTGCTCTGGCGGACGGCGAGACGGTCCTGGAGAACGCGGCAAAAGAACCGGAGGTCGTCGATCTCGCGAACGCACTGATCCAGATGGGTGCGCGGATCGAAGGCGCGGGGACCGATATCATCAGGATCAAGGGTGTTGAGAAGCTCCGTCCCATGGATCACCGGGTGCTACCCGATCGTATCGAGACCGGAACATTCATCATTGCCGGCGCGATCACCAGCGGGAATATCGTTATCAGGAACTGCGCGCCCCAGCATCTGGACGCGCTCCTGTCAAAGGTCTCAGAGGCCGGCGCGCAGATCGCGGTCGACAAGGATATTATCAGGGTCACGGGGACCGGCGGCATCAAACCGGTGAACGTCAAGACCCTGCCGCATCCGGGATTTCCCACGGACATGCAGGCCCAGATCATGAGCCTCATGTGCCTGGCCAGGGGCACGAGCGTCATCAATGAGACGATCTTCGAGAACCGGTTCACCCACGTTGCGGAACTGCGGCGCATGGGCGCGGACATCGTGATCGAGGGCGGCAGCGCCATTGTCAAGGGCGTGCCGAAGCTTCTGGGCGCTCCGGTCATGGCAACGGACCTGCGGGCGAGCGCATCGCTCATCCTCGCAGGCTTGGCTGCCGAGGGACAGACCGTGATATCGCGCATCTATCACCTGGACCGCGGATACGAGGACATCGAAGGGAAACTGTCGGCGCTGGGAGCGGACGTTAAGAGAGTCTGAAGCAATTGCGGATTGCGGAATGCGGATTAAAATCCGCAATCCGAAATCCGAAATGGGAAGGGTTTTATGAAGATCATCGATTCGCAGCAAAAGGACATCCAGGCCGAGCTCAAGCGCATCATCAACCGCGGCGAGTCCGCTACGGAAGAAGTAGCCGTGACGGTCAAGGAGGTCGTGGAGCGCGTGCGCAAGGAAGGGGACCCCGCGGTCCTGGAGTACACCGAGAAGTTCGACCGCGTGACGCTGACCCTGAAGGACATCCGGGTCACTCCTGAGGAGATCAAGGACGCCTATGCCAAGGTCGACCTGAAAAAGGTCGACGCCTTGAAGCTCGCGGCGCAGAACATCCGGACCTTCCATGAAAAGCAGAAGATCACTTCCTGGGTCAGCCAGGAGGCTGACGGGGTCATTCTCGGCCAGCTTGCCCGACCCATCAGGAGCGCCGGTGTCTACGTGCCCGGCGGCAAGGCCTGCTATCCTTCGTCGGTGCTGATGAACGTGATCCCGGCCAAGGTCGCCGGAGTGGAGCAGCTGGTGATGTGCTCGCCCGTGCCGGGCGGGATCATGAATCCCTATATTCTCGTGGCAGCGGACATTGCCGGCGTTTCGGAGATCTACAAGATCGGCGGAGCCCAGGCGATCGCGGCCATGGCCTATGGAACTGCCACGATCCCGAAAGTTGACAAGATCGTCGGTCCGGGGAACATCTATGTGGCAACGGCAAAACGCTATGTCTTCGGCCAGGTGGACATCGACATGATCGCCGGGCCGAGCGAAGTGCTGGTCATTGCCGATGAAAGCGCGGACCCGGTGTTCGTTGCTTCGGACCTTCTCTCCCAGGCGGAGCATGATGAGCTGGCCTCGGCCATCCTGGTCACGCCGTCGCGCGCGCTTGCTGATAAGGTGGACGCGGAAGTGGACCGCCAGATGGCGAGCCTCATCAGGAAAGAGATCGCCCGCAAGGCCATCGACCGGTTCGGCATGATCGTGCTCGTCAAGGACCTTGCCGAGGCCGCTGACGTTTCCAACTCCATCGCGCCGGAACACCTGGAGCTGTCCGTTGAGAAGCCCTTCGAACTGCTGAGCCTTGTCAAGAACGCCGGCGCGATATTCCTGGGCCACTACACGCCCGAGTCCGTGGGCGATTACGTCGCCGGGCCGAACCACGTGCTTCCCACGGGCGGCACGGCCCGGTTCTTCTCGCCGCTTTCCACGGACAGCTTTATGAAGAAGTCCAGCCTGCTGTTCTATACCAAAGAGGGGCTGGACAAGGTGGGCGAGGCAGTGATGCAGATCGCCGATGTGGAGGGCCTGGAAGCGCACGGGAATACCATCAAGGTGAGGATGGGAAAGCGCTGATCTGCAACCACAGATGAACACGGGTACGGCGTTGCCGTACACACCGATAATCCTTACGACCGTGTTAATCCGTGGTTATAATTGACTTCATCTGTGTTAATCTGTGGTTCCTGGGGAGTGTAAAATGTCTATAAAATCGAAAAAGAAAATTACCAAGCCTGCGGTTGCGCCTTTCGGCCAGCGGCTCAAGCTCGGCCTGCCCAAGGGCAGTTTGCAGGAGTCCACGTTCAAGCTCTTCGGCAAGGCGGGATATCGGCTCCAGGTGAGCTCACGGAGCTACTATCCGTCGATAGACGATCCGGACATCGACTGCATCATGGTCCGGGCGCAGGAAATGGCCAGGTATGTGGACAGCGGGATCTTCGATGTGGGCCTCACGGGCAAGGACTGGATCCTGGAGCAGAACGCAGACGTGGTGGAGGTTGCGGAGCTGCGCTATGCCAAGGGCGGCCTGAATCCGGTGCGCTGGGTCGTTGCCGTGCCCGAGGATTCCAGGATCAGGACCATCAAGGATCTGAAGGGCAAGCGTATTGCCACGGAACTGGTGGGCTATACCAAGCGCTATCTAAAATCAAAAGGCGTGACCGCGAATGTGGAATTCTCCTGGGGCGCCACGGAAGTAAAACCGCCGCAATTGGCCGATGCGATCGTGGAGCTGACCGAGACCGGTTCCTCGCTCCGGGCGAACAAACTCCGGATCGTCGAAGTGATGCTCGAGTCCACGACCCGCCTCATCGCGAACAAGAAGGCCTGGAACGATCCCTGGCGCAGGAAGAAGATCGAGAACATGTCCATGCTGCTCCAGGGCGCTCTTGCCGCAGAGGAGAAGGTCGGTCTTAAGATGAACGTGCCGAAGAAGGCATTGAAGGAGATCTGCGGCATCCTTCCTGCCATGCACTCTCCCACGATCTCGCACCAGGCCGACCCCGAGTGGGTCAGCCTTGAGGTCATGCTTGACGAGAAGCAGGCCCGGAACCTGATCCCCCGGCTCAAACGCAGGGGTGCTTCCGGGATCATTGAGTATCCCCTGAACAAAGTTATCCCCTAAATGCGAAGGGCGGCCTTATGGCCGCCCTTTTTTGTGAGGCGAGAAGAACGTATTCTGTTCAAGAAGCGAGGAATTGCACAATGAGGAATTGAGACCTCGTGCCTGTCCGTCATCCCTTCCTGATCTGCACATCCCGGTAATTGTCCTCCAGGTCTTCTTTTAAGCCCCTGTAATTTCCCATCTCCGTTGTTCTTATAACGATCTTTCGGAATCCCTCTTTCACTCCTTCGTAAGAGGTCAGTATCCCCTGGAGGTGGAAATTATGCCGTCGGACAATGTCCGCAACCTCGCGGATCGAGCCCGGCCGGTCCTCGATGGTCACGCAAATGCGGTGGCCGCCGTGGCGTACGCCGGTGATGTCCACCATCGCCCGGTAGATGTCCCGGTCCGAGATGATGCCGCACAGACACCCGTTGTCAAGCACCGGGAGGCAGCCGATGTTATTGTCCAGCATGATCATTGCCGCCTCCTCGACAGGCGTGTCGGGCGTCGTCGTGATCACCTTCGGCCGCATGACATCCTTGATCCTGGTATTGGCGAGAAGGTAGTGCAGTTCGTAGATGTCGAGGGTCGTTGCCTTGGACGGGCTGAACTCCTTGATGTCCCGGTCCGAGAGGATGCCCTTTACCTTGCTGCCCTTGACGATCGGCAGGTGCTTGATGCCCTTTTCCTTCATCACGGCGATGGCATTGGACAGAAAATCATGACTTTCCAGGGTGTATACCTTTTGGGTCATCCAGTCGGATACGTACATGGCCTGCCTCCGTTCTCCTTCACATTCCCAGATAGGCGGTCTTGACGTGCGGATCGCTCAACAGGTCCTTGCCCGTGCCTTGCATCGAGACCTTTCCGTGCTCCAGCACGTAGGCCCGGTCTGCGATGGCAAGTGTCTGCTTCACATTCTGCTCAACGATCAGGACCGTCGCACCTTCCGACCGGATCTTCCTGATGACATCGAAGATCTCCCGGACAAGGATGGGCGCCAGGCCCAGCGATGGTTCGTCGAACATCAGGAGCTTGGGCAGGGACATGAGCCCCCTGCCGATGGCGACCATCTGTTGCTCCCCGCCGGACAGCGTCCCGGCCAGCTGCTTTCTGCGCTCGCTCAGCCGCGGAAAGAGCGCGAACACCATCTCTTTGGTCTGAGCACGCTTCCTTTTCGCATCTCCCCGCAAGGAACCCATGTCCAGGTTCTCCTCCACGGTCATTTCCACAAAGAGCCTGCGGGCCTCGGGGCAGAGCGCCATGCCCCGCTCGATACGATGGAACGACTCAACAGGCCCCAGGTCCTCGTTGTTGAACATGATCGTGCCGTTCCTCGGGCGAAGGAGCCCGGAGACCGTTTTGAGGGTCGTGGATTTGCCCGCACCGTTCGCGCCTATGAGCGCGACGACCTCTCCCTGTTTGACGTTGAAGGAGATGTCCCAGATGACCTGGACGTCGCCGTAGGAGACATCGATGTTCCTTACTTCAAGCACTCTGCGCCTCTCCCAGATAGGCCTCTATCACCTGCGGATTCTTCCCGATATCCGCCGGCGTGCCTTCGGCTATCTTCTCGCCGTAGTTCAGCACCACGATCCGGTCCGAAATGGACATGATGACCCGCATGTGGTGCTCGATGATCATGATGGTAATACCCCGGTCCTTGATCTTCCTGATGATGCCGATGGAATCTTCCAGTTCCGACGGATTCAGCCCGGCGAAGGATTCATCAAGCAGCAGCAGCTCGGGCCGGGTCGCGAGCGCGCGGGCGATCTCGAGCCGCTTGCGCTTGCCCAGCGGGAGGCCTTTCGAGATCACGTCGCGGTTCGCTGCAAGGCCGGTGAACGTCAGGACCTCGTCGGCGATCCCCTCGGCCTCGGCCTTGTTCTTCGCGCGCAGGAATGCCGAGGCAATGACATTGTCCTGCACCGACATCCGCTGGAGCGGTTTGACCACCTGGAACGTGCGGGCCATGCCGCGTTTGCAGATCTGGTGGGGTTTGAGGCCCGAGATGCGTTCACCCTTGAACAGGACCTCGCCGCGGGAAGGGGCATGGAAACCGTTCACCACGTTGAACATCGTGGTCTTTCCCGCGCCGTTCGGACCGATGAGGCCGAGGATCTCTCCCTTGGTGATCTCGAACGTGACATCCTTCACTGCGGTGATGCCGCCGAAGAACCGGGAGACCTTTTTGACCTCAAGAAGGCTCATGGCGCCGCCTTCCTGGTCCGGAAGAGATTCCGGATCTTGGAAAAGTCACCCACGATGCCGTTGGGCAGGAATATGATGATGACGATCAGCAGCACGCCGAAGAGGGTGTGATGGGCCGTACCCAGCTTGGGGATCGACCGGATCAACTCGGCAAGGAGGACCATGATCACTGCCCCGACGACGGGGCCTGCGCTGGTCGCGGCGCCGCCGACCATGACCACCATGATCGTGATGATCGATATGTCGTGGAGCGCGAAGACCACCTTGGGGTCGATGTACCCCATGTAGTTCATGTAGAAGGCGCCGGCCAGGCCGGTAATGACCCCGGAGATCACCAGCGCGATGGTCTTGTATCTGGTCGTGTCAATGCCGAGCGATTCGGCGGCGTCCTGGTCTTCGCGGATGGCCACGAAATAGTACCCGAGCTTTGAGCCGATGATCTTTTTCACGGCGACAAAGGCGCCGACCGCCATGAGAAGAATGATGTAGTAGTACCACGTCTTGTCGATCCAGGTGCGCTTGTCCAGCTGGATGCCCACGTCACCGTTGGTCAGGCCGACGAGGTTCTCCGCGGTGATGCGCATGATCACCCCGATGGACAGGGTGGCGAGGGCGAAGTAGGGGCCGCGCAGCCGCAGGCAGATATATCCCAGCAGGAGGGCAAAGAGCGCCACCACGAACACGCTCGCCGGGATGCCCCACCAGGCCGAGAGGTGAAGCTTGTTGTAGAGCATCGCCGCGGTGTAGGCGCCGACTCCGAAGAACGCGGCGTGGCCGAAGGAGACCTGGCCGCAATAGCCGCCGAGCAGGTTCCAGGCCATGCCGATCACCGACCACATGATCACCAGGATGGCGATGTGCATCCAGTAGGAGCTCAGGCCCAGGAGCGGCAGGACCGCGAGGATCGTCAGAGTTATGTAAGGAAGATAGGTTTTCATAAAAATCTATTTAGACACTGAGGACACTGAAAAAATAGGAAAAAGCAATAAGCAGAGTTACCAACGATTCTTCAGTGTCCTCCGTGTCAAAAAACTGTTTTGCATCATTTCCCCAGCTTCCTGCTCCTGAGCAGCGACGCCACGCCACCGGGGATAAAGATCAGCACGGCAACGAAGATCATGAACCTGCCGACGGGCGCCCAGCCCATGCCGATATAGGTCGCTGTCAGGGACTCGAATATTCCGAGGATCAGGCCGCCGATGATCGCGCCGACCGTGGAACCCAGGCCGCCCAGGATGGTGATCACAAAGGAGATGAGCGTGAACTGGCCGCCGATGTCGGGATAGATGTAGTAGATCGGGATGAACAGGCACCCTGCGGTGCCCACGAGGGCCGAGCCGATGCCGAAGGTGATGACCCGCATCCGCTGGACATTCACGCCCATGAGCTGTGCCGCGTCCAGGTCCTGCGCCGTGGCGCGTATGGATTTGCCGGTATCCGTCCTGGTCAGGAAGAACCAGAGCCCGGCGGTGATCAGGAGCGCCACGGTGAACGAGACCGTCCAGGGCAGGGACAGGGATATGTCGACCGGCGAGTCCTTCCAGTAGTCGCGGAGGTACCACGCCTTGGTGGCATAGGGAACAGGGGTCTGGCGGTAGTCGGACTGGAAAATGATGGTCGCGAGGTTCGCCAGCACCATGCCGATGCCGACCGTAAGGATCACCTGGTTCTCCGGGATGATCGCCTCGACGCGCAGCACCGGGTTGATCAGGAATTTCTGGATAGCCACGCCCAAGAGGAACAGGGCCGGCGCGGCAACGAGGATGGACAGGTACGGATCGATATGGAACGCCGAGAACAGGACGTAGGCGATGTACATGGCCACCATCATGAGCTCGCCGTGAGCGAGATTGATGATCTTCATCACGCCCATGATGATGGTCATGCCGATACCGATCAGCGCGTAGAGCCCGCCGAGCAGAATGCCGGAGATGAGCGTCTGGAGCAAAACTTCCAACTGGATAGAGGACATGAAAACCTCAAATGCACTGCGGAATGCGGAAAGCGGAATGCGGAGTGAGAGGCGAAGGATCACAACTTCGCACTCGCCACTCCGCACTTAACTCATTTCCGGTCCTTCCACGACGGCACGGGATACACATAGGGCTTGCTGGCATGGGACTTGGGCCAAATGGTCTCGAACTCGCCCTTCTGCACCTGGATGGCAAGGGTCTCGTGGAAGTTCTGGTTCTGGTAGCCTTCCTTGTCCTCGAACTTCACCGGTCCATAGGCGGTCTTCAGGTTCGTGGCCTTCAGCGCGTCGCGGATGGCATCTGCTGTCCAGTCCTTGGCGCGGTTCAGTGCGTCCGCAGCCACATACAGAGCGGCATAGGCAGAGGCGCCGTGGTAGGAGGGATAGTCGCCGTGCTTTGCTTTATACTTGTCAGCGAATTCCCTGGCGCCGGGATACTTGAGCTGCGGGGTCCACAGCGTGGCGCTGACCACATATTCCGCCGCGTCCTGGGCGCCCTTGATGAACTCGGGTATGGCAAATCCGGCGGCGCCGCCGGCATAGAGCTTCATATCGATCCGCAGTTCTTTTGCCTGCTTCATGATCAGCTGCGCTTCGTTGGCATAGGCAACGGTATAGACGACGTCAGGCTGGGCCGCCTTGACCTTGGACAGCAGGGGCTTGAAATCGATCGCGCCGGTCTCGAACTTCTCCTTGACCACGACCTTCGCGCCCATGGGGGCGGCGTCCTTTTCCATGGCGTCTGCGCCCGAGGTGCCGAAGGCCGAGCTCTCGTAGAGGATGGCAATGGTCTTGGGCTTGACGACCTCCTTCAGGAAGGATACGACCGCGTCGCCATAGTGGGCGTTCACCTGGTTCTGGCGGAACACATATTTGTAGTTCTTCTGGGTGATGTCGTCATCGGCGCTTGCCACGACCAGGTAGGGGGTCTTGCGTTCCTCGGCAATAGCGGCTACCGCTTTGGCGCAGGACGAGGTGTATTCACCGACAATGATCGGCTGCTTCTTCGTATCGATCAGCTTTTCCACGATCGAACGCGCGATCTCGGGTTTGCCTGTCGAGTCTTCAAAGGACAGGGCGATCTTCCTGCCCTTGACCCCGCCCTTGGCATTGATCTCCTCAGCAGCGATCTCGTAGGAGCGTTTCATGATCTCACCGAACTTAGCCGGTTTTCCGGTAAGCGGCAGCGGGATAACCAGATCGAACGCGTCCGCCGCAAGAACGGGTGCCGCGAACAGACCGAACAGGAACAGCAGGGAGACAGCAACGGCGAGATGTTTCATGGGAGGCCTCCTTCAGGCAAGCGGGATTGAGCAATAGGGATAGTTTATGGATTGATTAGAATCATTAATAGCACAAGGAGGGGGTTATTTCAACGTCAATTTTCAGTTTTACATCATGTGGACCGTGTTTTCAGGAATTCCCGGTTCAGTTTTGCGATGAACCGGACCCTGATGCCTTTGGGACAGGCGGATTCGCACTCATAGTGATTGCCGCAGTTCCCGAATCCCTGGCGGAGCATTTCCTCGGTCATCATGCAGACCCGCCTTCCCGCCTCGATCTTCCCCTGGGGAAGGCTGGCAAGGTGGGTCACCTTGGCGGCAGTGAAGAGCATGGCCGAGCCGTTCGGGCACGCGGCAACGCAGGCGCCGCAGCCGATGCATTCAGCAGCGTCCATGGCCGTATCGGCATCACTTTTGGGGATGAGGATCGCGTTGCCGTCAGCAACGCCGCCGGTATGGACCGAGATATAGCCTCCGGACTGGATGATCCTGTCCAGGCTCCCGCGGTCGATAACCAGGTCCTTGACCACCGGAAAGGCCAGGGCGCGAAAAGGCTCGATATAGATGGTGTCGCCATCCTGGTAGTTCCGCATATGGAGCTGACAGGTGGTGGTGAGCTTGCGCGGACCATGGGGTGTTCCGTTCACTGCCTGGCCGCAGGCGCCGCAGATGCCCTCGCGGCAGTCGCTGTCAAAAGCGATGGGTTCCTCGCCCCGCCTGATCAGGTCCTCGTTCACCACATCGAGCATCTCGAGAAAGGACATGTCAGGCGAGATGTCCCGTGCCTCGTACTGGACGAGCCTGCCTTTTTCCTTCGGTCCTGCCTGGCGCCAGACATACAGCGTAAGGTTCATTTCTTTCCCTCGGTTATACGTGGGGCTATTCGATGGATACAGGGCTAAAGGATGGCGGCTTAAGAAGAGCCGATTTCTAATCCCTTAATCCTGATAGTCCTCTTAACCCTTACTTATAGTTTCTCACCGCCAGCTCCACGTTCTCGAACGTCAGCGGTTCCTTATGCAGCGCAGGTTCTTTGCCTTCACCCTGATATTCCCACGCCGCGATATGGGCGAAGTTCGCGTCGTCCCGCTTGGCCTCATGGTCCGGCGTCTGGTGCTCGATGCGAAAGTGGCCGCCGCAGGATTCCTCGCGGAGAAGCGCGTCGCGGGTCATGAGCTCGCTGAACTCCAGGAAGTCGGCGACCCTGCCGGCCTTCTCGAGCTGCTGGTTAAGCTGCTCTCCGGTGCCGGGAACCTTCACGTTCTCCCAGAATTCTGCGCGCAGCTCAGGGATGCGCTTGAGCGCGCTGGTGAGGCTCTCCTTGCTTCTCGCCATGCCGACGTTCTCCCACATGAGCCTGCCGAGCTCGCGATGGAAATCACTTGCCGTCCTCTTCCCTTTGACCTGAAGCAGTTTTTCCGTGTATGCCGCGGCAGCCTCGCGGGATTGCCGGAATTCCTGGTGGTCGGCCCGTACCGCACCGGGAGCGACCCGGGCCAGATAATCCGCCAGGGTGTAGGGGATAATGAAGTAGCCGTCTGCCAGCCCCTGCATCAGGGCGCTCGCGCCCAGCCGGTTAGCGCCGTGATCTGAGAAATTCGCTTCTCCGAGCGCGAACAAGCCGGGGACCGTGCTCATGAGGTTGTAGTCCACCCACAGTCCGCCCATGGAGTAGTGCGGCGCGGGATAGATGCGCATGGGACGCCGGTAGGCGTTCTCATCGGTGATCCGCTCGTACATCTCAAAGAGATTGCCGTAGCGTTCCCGGATCGTGCTCTCTCCCAGCCGTTCGATGGCGTTCCGGAAATCGAGATACACGCCCCGTCTGCCGGGCCCGACCCCGCGGCCTTCGTCGCAGACCTCCTTGGCTGCGCGCGACGCGATGTCGCGGGGAGCCAGGTTCCCGTATGCGGGATATTTCCGCTCGAGATAGTAGTCGCGGTCACTTTCCGGGATGCTGCCCGGCTCCCGCTTGTCGTCCCGGTCCTTCGGCACCCATACCCTGCCGTCGTTCCTGAGGGATTCCGACATGAGCGTGAGCTTGGACTGGTGGTCCCCGGTCACGGGGATGCAGGTGGGGTGGATCTGGGTGAAGCAGGGATTGGCGAAAAAAGCCCCCTTCTTGAACGCACGGAACGCGGCGGTCACGTTCGAGCCGATCGCGTTCGTGGAGAGATAGAATACATTGGTGTAGCCGCCGGTGGCCAGGCAGACGGCGTCACCGGCAAAGGACGCAACCTTGCCGGTCACCAGGTCACGGACCGTGATCCCCCTCGCGTGGCCGTCAACGACCACGAGGTCGAGCATCTCGGTCCGGGGGTGGAGGAGGACGGAACCGAGCCGGACCTGCCGCATGAGGCTGCCGTAGGCGCCGAGCAGAAGTTGCTGTCCTGTCTGACCCCGGGCATAGAAGGTTCGCGAGACCTGGGCGCCGCCAAAGGACCGGTTGTCCAGGTAACCAGCGTAGTCGCGGGCAAAGGGCACACCCTGGGCCACTGCCTGGTCGATGATGTTCGCGCTCACCTGCGCAAGGCGGTAGACGTTCGCCTCGCGGGACCGGAAATCGCCGCCCTTGATCGTGTCCTGGAACAGGCGCCAGATGCTGTCCCCGTCGTTCGGGTAGTTCTTTGCCGCGTTGATGCCGCCCTGGGCAGCGATGCTGTGGCCGCGGCGCGGCGAGTCCTGGAAGCAGAAAGCGTCTACAGTGTAGCCGAGTTCTCCGAGCGTGGCCGCGGCGGAAGCCCCGGCAAGGCCGGTGCCGACCACGATCACGCGGTACTTGCGCTTGTTCGCGGGAGCAACAAGCTTCAGCTCCTGCTTTCTGCGGTCCCATTTTTCCTGAAGGGGGCCGGAAGGTATTTTAGGATCGAGTGTCATAGATTCTATCTCATACAAGTCAAAAGCAACTGCGTCTCGCGCAAAGACGCAAAGACGCAAAGGAAAGCCTTAAATTAGAAAACGGGTAAATGTTATTTGCCTTTCTTTGCGGCTTAGCGTCTTTGCGCGAGATAGTAGTTCTCTTTTCACTTCAGCAATCCCATAACGATCGCCGCCGGTATCGCCGCATAGGCCAGCAGCAGGATGAGCGCTGCAAGCCGGCTTCCTTTTTTAATATAAGGAAAGCTTTTTTCCCCGTTCAAGCCCCAGGTCTGGAAAGAGCTCTGGATCCCATGGGACAAATGCAGCCAGACCGCGAGCAGTCCCGCCGCATAGACCAAGAGGATGCCGATCCTGCGGAAGGCTGCAAAGACCATGGCGAAGACGTCCGGCCTGCCCGCGGCATCGGGATGGGTGACCGCAGCTGTTGACGGATCGATGGTCTGAAAGGTGAAGTGAAGAAGGTGATAGATAAGGAACGAGCCGATCGCAGTTCCGGTCCAGATCATGTTCCTGCTGCTGAACGTCGACGCGGCATATTCCTGGACAGCATAGGTCCGCGGCTTGGCCTCACGGTTCTCGATGGTCACCTGGATGCCGTAGAAAACGTGGAGCATGATGGCGGCGAGCATCACTGACCGGAATATCCAGAGCAGGAGGGGAAGCGCGTGGAGCCCTGCAGCGTAAGCGTTCAGGGTCCGGTAAAAGATTGTCGAGTTGCCCAGAACGTGCAGGATGATGAAGATGATCATCAGCTGGCCTGTGGCGGCCATCAGGAGCTTTCTGGCGACAGTGGATGCAGGGAGGGACATTCTTCAACCTCGGATCATATTCAAAGCGCATCTATTTTACCACGGAGGCACAGAGGACACGGAGATAATACCTCGATTATTCGGCAGACGCCAGGTTCTTGTCCGCGTCTCCCTGTCACCGCGTCACCGTGTCAGTTTATTGCTGCCCCGCGCCGCTCCCGGTCAGCTTCCCGGGATCGAGCAGCCGGTCCAGCTCTTCCCGTGAAAGGTCCGTCATCTCGGCCGCCACATCCCTGATCGGCCGGCCTTCCTTATATGCTTGCTTCGCGATCTCGGCTGCCCGGTCATAGCCGATCACGCTGTTCAGCGCCGTGACCAGGATGGGATTGCGGTCGAGCGATGCCGCTATGCGGTCCCTGTTCACGGTGAACCCCGCGATCGCCTTGTCCGCAAAGAGCCGGCTCGCGTTCCCGAGCAGGGTGATGGACTGGAGCAGGTCGTGGGCGACCAGGGGCATCATGACGTTCAGTTCGAAGTTGCCGTGGGAGTTGCTGATCGCGATCGCCGCGTCATTCCCGATCACCCGGGCCGACACCATCATCATCATCTCGCACATGACCGGGTTCACCTTGCCGGGCATGATGCTCGATCCCGGCTGGAGCGGCGGAAGGCTGATCTCTCCCAATCCCGCGAGCGGGCCGCTGTTCATCCACCGGAGGTCGTTCGCCATCTTGATGAACGATGTTGCCGCGGTCCTCAGCTGGCCCGAGAGCTCCGCTGCCGTGTCCAGGGTCGCCTGGGCCGCGAAGTGGTCCTGAGCCTCACGAAAAGGGATGCCGGTCCGCTTTTCCAGACGGGCAGCGATCTTCCGTCCGAAGCCCGCCGGGGCATTGATGCCGGTTCCGACCGCCGTACCCCCGATCGCCAGCCGGGCCAGCCGCGGCAGACAGGACTCGATGCGTTCGATCGATTGATGGACCTGGAACGCCCACCCGCCGATCTCCTGCGCCATCGTGACCGGCATGGCATCCATGAGATGGGTCCGGCCGGTCTTGACGATGTCGCCGAGCTCGGCTTCCCGTTTGCGCAGGGTCGATTCAAGGTGAGCGAGGGAAGGCAGAAGCAATTCCTTGAGCTGCAGGTAGGCGCTCACATGGATCGCCGCGGGGATCACGTCGTTCGACGACTGGCCGCTGTTCACATGGTTGTTCGGATGGGCCGCGGGTTCTCCCAGAGCCCGCGCACGAGAAGCGATGACCTCGTTGGCGTTCATGTTCGTGGAGGTTCCGGAGCCGGTCTGGAAGATATCGAGCGGAAAGTGGCTGTCCCATTTCCCTTCGGCGACCTCGAGCGCGGCCTCGCGAACGGCCCTTGCCGGTCCCGCGTCGATCAGGCCCAGCTCTCCGTTCTCTTCGGCAGCCGCGGCCTTGATCAGCCCCAGAGCACGGATAAAGACCCGGGGAAAGCCGATGCCGCTCACCGGGAAGTTCTCGACCGCCCGCTGGGTCTGGGCGCCGTAGAGCGCATCAACAGGGACTTTTATCTCGCCGAGGGAATCTTTTTCTATTCTATAGTCGGTCATAGGGCAGTCGTAAGTCAGTCGTGAAACAGTCAAGAAGCAGTCGAGATGCAGTCTGGAACGTCATGAAACAGTCGTAAATCAGTCAAGATGCAGTCGTGAAGTTGTCATAGGTTGTCGAGAGGCCGCCTATAATCAGTCGGCATTCAAGTACTTCATGAAACCATTTATCAATTTCCCGGTTTCTAGAGCTGCATCATATGCTCCCTGGAATTCCTTCTTGGCAATATATCCGAGATCCAAAGCAACATAAAGCTGGCTCTGAACTTCGGCGGTGGAACCGAGAGAAATACCGAGGAAACGTTTGAATTCCTTATCGCCCGTTCGCGCAAATCCTGCTGTAAGACTGCTTTTCGACTATCTCTCCGCCAATCCCGTCTTCCTCGCCGCCTCCGATACCGCGTGCGCTACCGCATGGACGACCCGTTTCTCAAAGGGGCTCGGGACGATGTAGTCCTCGTGAAGTTCTTCGGTCTTTACCATATGGGCGATGGCGTTTGCGGCGGCGAGTTTCACTTCCTCGTTCACGCCTTTCGCGTGCACGTCCAGCAGGCCGCGGAAGATGCCGGGATAGGCGAGCATATTGTTGATCTGGTTCGGGAAGTCGGACCTGCCTGTTGCCATGATCTTCACAAGCGGCAGCGCCACGTCGGGAGAGATCTCCGGGTCCGGATTCGCAAGCGCGAAGACAATGGGGTCCTTTGCCATGCCTTTAATGTCCTTGGCTGTGATCACGTTCGGCGCGGACACGCCGATGAACACGTTCGCGCCGGCCATGGCGTCGGAGATCGTGCCTTTGATCCTGCGGGGGTTCGTGATCTTCGCGAGCGCCGAGAGGTGAGGATTCATGTGCGTGCGTCTGCCGGCGTAGACCGTGCCCTGGCTGTCGCAGACCGTGATGTCCCTGATGCCGTAGGCCAGCAGGATCTTGGCGATCGCGGTGCCTGCGGCGCCCGCGCCGACCATGGCCACCCTGAACTTCCTGATGTCCTTCCTGAGCAGCCGGCCCACATTGATCAGCGCGGAAAGGGCCACGACCGCGGTGCCGTGCTGGTCGTCGTGGATCACCGGCATGGCCAGGGCCTTTCGGAGACGCATCTCGATATCAAAGCAGCGCGGAGCGGAGATGTCCTCGAGATTCATGCCGCCGAAGGGTGTGGCGATGTTCTTGACGGTCTCCACGATCTCGTCGGGGTCCTTGGTCCGGAGCGCGATGGGGAAGGCGTCGATATCCGCGAACTCCTTGAAGATCATGGCCTTGCCTTCCATCACCGGCATGGCAGCATCCGGTCCGATGTCACCGAGGCCGAGCACCGCGGTGCCGTCGGTGATGATGGCCACGGTGTTCTTCTTGATCGTATAGCGGTAGACGTGTTCGGGATGGTGAAAGATATCCATGCAGACCCGGGCGACCCCGGGAGTATAGACCTGGGACAGGTCGCTCCGGTCGCGGATCTGCATTTTGCTCCGGATCTCGATCTTGCCGCCCTCGTGGGACGAGAAGGTGCGGTCCATGGTCTTCAGCACCCGTACGCCGCCCACGGCCCTGATCGAGGCGGCGATCTCTTTTTCATGCTCCGCGTCACGCGCGTCCACGGTCACGTCGCGGATGATCTTGCCCCGTTCCGCGCGCACGATGTCCACAGCGCCAAGATTGCCGCCCGCGATGCTGATGGCGGTCGCGATCTGGGCGAACTTGCCGATCACATTGTCGATCTCCAGGCGCATCTGGATGCTGTAGCTGGGGCTGGTGGAGCAGGTATAAGGTGCCTTCATGGCATCCGCTCCTTCAATCAAGAGGAAATCTGCCGGATAAACAACGTTAACAGGGATGCAGGGCTTTGTCAAGACACTCCGGCGGGCCCTCCCGGCGGACAGTCTCCTTGATTTCCCGCCTGATATATAGTAGCCTTGAATCAGGTCCGCGGGACAACCTATTCCAGGGACAGGTGCGGGAACCATGACGAAACAGCATGAGCAGCTCCACCGGGATGAAACAGTGCTCAGGAGCATGGGCATGACCGAATTGCGTTCGATCTACGAGGATATGGGTCTCACGCAGGAGGAACTGGCCATTTTGACCCGACCCCGGCGGATAGTGACCGCGACCTTTCCGGTCACCTTGAAGAACGGAAGAATCCGCATGTTCCTGGGCCACCGGGTCCTGTACAACGATGCCCGGGGGCCTGCCAAGGGCGGCATTCGCTTCCATCCCGACCTGACCGTGGAGGACGTGAGCGAGCTCGCCTTTCTCATGGCGCTCAAATGCGCCGTAGTGAACATTCCCTTTGGCGGGTCCAAGGGCGGGGTGAAGGTGAATCCGGCGGAACTTGATTCTCACGAACTGGAGCAGGTGACGCGCGCCTACATCCGCGCCGTTGCCGATGACATCGGGCCGTACAAGGACATACCGGCGCCTGATGTGTACACGGACGAGCGGACCATGGCCTGGATCCTTGACGAGTACGAGCGCATCATGCGGCGTCACCAGCCGGCGGTCGTGACGGGCAAGCCTCCGGCCCTGGGAGGGATCGAGGCCCGGCGCTATTCCACCGCACTGGGCGGCGTGCATGTGCTGGAAGAGGCCATGAAGGAGCGCGGTCTGACGCCGAAAGGCGCGCGCGCCGCGGTCCAGGGATTCGGCAACGTGGGCGAGAACATGGCGCGGCTGCTGCATGAGCGAGGCTGCCGGGTGGTCGCGGTGAGCGATGTGAACGGAGGTACAGCCAACCCGTCCGGTCTGGATATTGAGGCGCTCCGGCGGCACAAGGCCGGATCGGGTACCGTGGCCGGCTTTTCCGGAGGGAAAAGGATCTCGAACGAGGAACTGCTCGCCGTGGACTGCGAAATCCTGGTGCCCGCGGCCTTGTCGAACCAGCTCCATGCGGGGAACGCGAAGGAGGTCAAGGCCTCGATCGTGCTCGAACTCGCCAACGGCCCGACAACCGTTGACGCAGACGACATGTTCTATGCCCGCGATATCATGGTGGTCCCGGACATCCTTGCCAATGCCGGCGGAGTGGTGGTGAGCTACTTCGAGTGGGTCCAGAACCTGAGCAATGACTTCTGGCCGGAGGAGAAAGTGCTGAAGCGGCTGCACAGGACCATGACCACTGCTTTCAGCGACGTCCATGCCAGGTGCCGGGGAGGAAAGTGCCGTCTGCGCAAAGCAGCCTACGAACTGGGCGTTCGCAGGATCCTCGATGCCGAGCGTCTGCGAGGAAATCTTTGATAAGGGCCATCGCGCTGCAACGCGCCGGTCATTGTATCCTTTGTAGTAGAGACGGTCAATTCTTCCGGTAATTGTCACCTCTTCAGATAATTCTGCAGCAAAACTTCCATTCTGTGTCACCAATGATACATAGGAGTTCATTTTGCTTAAGCAAAATGAACTCCTATGTTCTAATGCGCAAAACAGATCATTTGGCAGCTCAAACATGGCCGGAGGCAACCTGCAGAAAAACAATGAGTTGTTTGTTGTGCTGATGAAAAGCACCTGGTGACGCATGCTCAATATTGCCGGGTATGGTTGTTGCAAATATATTTTTTCAGGAACCAATAAATCATGCTG
The DNA here is from genome assembly GCA_029858565.1 of Nitrospirota bacterium. Lineage (GTDB taxonomy): Bacteria > Nitrospirota > UBA9217 > UBA9217 > UBA9217 > JAKAHZ01. Next base: position 39,450 of record JAOUEV010000024.1, read on the forward strand.
CTCTGGAAGGAGTATAGGTGAAGTAATCAACCTAAGTGCGACAACAGGGAAGAAAGTGCAGGTGATGAGATATGGATAAGCGGCTGGAGAGGGAAATCGACCGGCAGGTCGAGAACTATCGGCGTGCGATGCTCTATCTTGCCAGAACGTGCGACTGGGACGAGTTCAAGACGCGGGCAGGAGGATTGTTCGATTATCTTGAGCAGGTGGAAGCGCTGGTACGGGAACGGAAATTCTTTCAGACATTTTTTACCATTCTTGCATTTCTGGTCGTTGCCGCGCTGCTCATCACCGGCTGGGATCCCGGGGATGATCCCGCGTTGCAGCGATTTAAGCAGAATCTGTTGCTCATGGCGCTCGCGGCGTCGAGCTTTGAGCTCTTCTTTTATATAAATTTCCGCAAATATGTCGAGATCCGGGCATCGCTGGTCAGCGCTCGTCGGGAGGCCTTCATCAGGAACATGCTGCAGGATTTCCGGAAGTACGCTGAACAGCAGATGATGAAGGCGGCGTGAGTGAATCAATAATGCACGCCGCAAGGGTCGCGGAGCGCGGTCAAGGAAAACAGATGCTTGCTGCTTCTCCGGGAACGCTGTGCGCACTGCCGTAGAAAAGGTCCCGGTCTCCACTTTCCTGCGTTCAAACCATTACACCGCTACGACCGATCTTCTTTTCCCGCACGTGCCTCGATATCCCCTTTGCGATAGAAAACCTTGAACCTGCCGGCACGACTGTAGTATGCTCAGTAGCACAGGGGGCAGGTAAGAGCAGAATGACCAAAAGCAGAGCATTCTATTCCAAAGGTATTAAGTTCGCGTGCCAGGGCTGCGGCGCCTGCTGCGCTGCCCGGGAACATCACACCTACGTCTACCTTTCCTTTGGCGACCGCAAGCGGTTTGCCGCCCGTCTGAAGATCACCACCGCGGAGTTCACCAGGAAATATACCGAGGCGTCCGACGGCTTCGTGCACCTCAAGGACCCGGAAAAGGACTGCCCCTTTCTGAAGGACAATCGCTGCATCGCCCACGAGGCGCGGCCCTGGCAGTGCCGCACCTGGCCTTTCTGGCCCGAGAACATGCACCCCAAGGTCTGGGAGAGGGATGTGGCAGCGTTCTGTCCGGGCATCGGCAAGGGCAGGCTCTATACAGCTGAAGAGATCGACGAGATCATGGAGCGCAGGATGGAAGTAAAGGGAGAGGGGGATCAGTCCGGAGCTGCTGCTGAGACCGATCTGAAGAAACGGGAGAAACCGACAAAATAAGGATTAACGGATTACAGGATTAGAGGATTACAGTACCTCATGGTTTCTTAATCCTTCAATCCTCATAATCCCGCCTCTTATTTGCTAATCCTTCCTTTGAATCCTATGCCAGTATTCCGCATCACCAACGATCTTGTCTTTCCCCATCCCGGCCTCGCGGAGGAGGACGGTTTGCTCGCTGTGGGCGGGGACCTGTCAACGGAGCGGCTGCTGCTCGCGTACCGCAACGGCATCTTCCCGTGGTACAGCAAGGGCGACCCGATACTGTGGTGGTCGCCGGACCCGCGGTGCGTGCTCCTTCCGGAGAAGCTGAAGGTCTCGACCCGCCTGCGTCGTACGTTGAACCGCAAGGATCTCACCGTGACCTTTGACCGGTCCTTTAACGAGGTCATCAATCACTGCGCCACGGTGAAGCGCACGGGCCAGCGGGGGACGTGGATCACCCAGGAAATGATAGCGGCCTATAAGAAATTGAACCAGGAAGGGTATGCCCACTCTGTGGAGGTCCTGCTGGACGGAGAGCTTGCGGGCGGTCTTTATGGCGTGTCAGTAGGCAAGGTGTTCTGCGGGGAATCCATGTTCTCGCTCCGGCCGGACGCGTCCAAGATCGCGCTGGTCCACCTGGCAGCGCGGCTTCGGGAGTGGAAATTTCCGATCATTGACTGCCAGGTGACGAATCCCTATCTGCTCAGCATGGGCGCTGAGGAGATCAGCAGAGCCTCTTTCCTCGAACAGGTGCGAAAACTCGGGGGACAGAAAGGGCATGTCGGACCGTGGGAATGATCGCGGGAGCTTTTTTGCCGCATTGGTCGGAAATGCCGCGGGTTGATGTGCGAGGGAGCATTCATGTTGCCCTTGGCAACAATTAATTCTGTGATACCTGCCGTTTACTGGTTTTTTGCCGCAGGGGTATGTGGTACAATGCACCCGTTATCGCGAGCAGGCCTGGAGATCACGTTCCTGATAACGCTGCTCTTCAATTAATCCCAAGAACGCGTCACCGGTGGTATTCAGCCACGAGATCCACGTGAAGTCCAGGGGCATCAAGTGCACTGCCTGCCACTACCAGATCTTCCAGATGTCCAAGGGATCGAGCAAGATCGACATGTCGATGATCACCAAGGGAACTTCTGCGGCAACTGCCACAATGGCCAGAAATCCTTTGACGTGAAGGATCCGAAGAACTGCTGAGGCAAGCCATGAAAACCAGAAAGAACATCATTGTCGTCGGCGACCGGGTGCTGATCGAACTGGACGAGCGCATGGACAAGACATCGTCGGGGCTCTATCTCCCTCCCACGGTCAAGGAGAAGGAAAAGGTCCAGGGCGGACATGTGGTCAAGACCGGGCCGGGGTATGCGATCCCGGAGACCACGCCGGACGAGGCATGGAAGACCGGCAAAAAGGAAGTGAAATATCTTCCGCTCCAGGCGGCCGAGGGCGACTACGCGCTCTTTTTGAAGGACTCGGCCATGGAGATCGAGTTCGAGGACAAGAAATATCTCATTGTTCCTCATTCGGCAATTCTGGCACTCGTCCGGACCGAGCTTTCCGACGAAGTCTGATGGCCTGTCCCACTACGTATCTATGGCTGGCAGCCCCGGCTGCTGATATCCGGCCTTTCCGGTCGCTCATCCGCAAACAATCGTTTTGCTGAAAAGGGTGCTATTATAGAAGTGTACGCTATATGCGGTGACCGCTGGATGTCCGTTGCCGCCCGGAGGGGGCTCGGTTCATGAAACGGGTATGCGCCTGGTGCAGAAAGGACCTGGGATCAGTGGAATCGGAAAACCATTCTGCCGACACCGTGAGCCATGGGATCTGTTCCGACTGTTCGAGCATGCTCAGGCCGCAGTTCGGAATGTCCATTGACAGATATATCGATACGCTTCCGGTGCCGGTCCTGGCCACGGAAGTGTATAATGGCCGCATCATCGTCAAGGCTGCGAACGAACCGGCGTGCAAGGCCGTGGGCAAGGAGCTCCGTGAGGTTGTCCAGCATCTTGCCGGGAATGTGTTCGAGTGCGATCATGCACGCCTGCCCGAAGGGTGCGGGCGGACCATGCATTGCTCGGGCTGCGCTATCCGGCGCTCGGTCATGACGACCTTCGAGACCGGCGAGCCGCAGGGCATGGTCCCGGCGACGCTCTCACGCTTCGCTCCTGACGCGCCGACGGTCGTGGCCATGACCATCACGACCGTAAAGATCGGGGACCTGGTCGTGCTGCGGGTCGACCGCATGGGACCGGAAGGACCGGCTTGAAGCACACGAGGGCCATCAGGGAGCGACAGCATGCTTATCATTGTCAATGACACGCCCCGCGCAGGGTCCTATCTGCTTGCCGTGGTCCGGCTGAGCAGCAAGCCGCTCCTGATCATGGCGGCGACGGTCCTGGTCGTGCCTGCGCTGTTGTTCCTGCTCCTTGCCTCGATGGTGCAGACCGACATGCTCTTTCTCGGGAGCAGGAAGCTCTGGCTCTGGCTGGCCGGGCTCACGCCGTTCCTGCTCGCGTCGGTGATAGCGGCCACGGTCTCGGGCAGCGTATGGGGCCAGTGGCGAAAGTCGCCGCAGTTGAACGAACCGCGCACCCTGGTGTTCTCCGACGAGGGCATGGTGGTGATCGGCAAGACCTACGCGGTCAGAAGCTCCTGGTCCGATATCGCGGGCGGTGAGGTCTGGGCCGGTCAGTTGCTCTTCAGGACGGTGCAGGGAGCAGTGCATGTGCTGTCGCTCCGTTCGATCGGGAGCGGGGAACAGACGCGGAAATTGTTCGAACTGCTACGGTCCGTGCTCGGCGTCCGGTTCCGATAAGACGGTCAGGCGGCGCGCAGGTGATACAGCGCCGGGGGACTTCATGGAACTAAAACGTACACCGGTCGAGGAACTGGTCTTCACGGTCGCCGGATTCGAGGCGATCATGGGCGAAGCTGGCTTCGCCCTCGGCCAGTCCGATCCCCAGGCCATACGCGACCTGTCCTATCGTGCCCGCTATTTGCGGATGAGCAGCGGCCCGGAGCCCCGCTTGTACGCCTATCTGGAATACTATCTCGCGGCCCGCGCGTTCAGCCTGAAGATCAGTCCCGCGCCGGAGGACGGAAATGAACCCTACCGTTTTCTGGTGAAGAACCACAAGGGTAGCCTGAAGGAGCTGCTGGAAGGGTATTTCGCAGCGGTCCGGAACGGCGCCCTCCATCACCACGCGGGCCCTTCGGGTCCCCGGGCACGATGATGAACCGGACCATCAGCGCAGTCCTGGCGTCCATTCTCTTCTTTGCCGCGCCCGCCGGCCCGTTCAGGGAGCGATCGGGACGTCGACGACTAATTGCGGCGTCGGAAGGAGCTTTCCTATGGCAAACGGCAAGGCATTCCAGGTGTTCCGCGAGAGCATCAGCCTGAAGTTGCTGGCTATCGTGGCCGCTGTCTGCGCGGTCGGCATCCTCGGTTCGAGCTTCGCGATCACGGGCAAGACAAAGGCGGAGCTGCGGGCGTCCCTGACCTCGAAGGGGCAGGGGTTTGCCGCGTTCCTTGCCGAGGTCATGAAGGAACCGCTGCGCGCTGATGATCGGCAGAAGCTCGATATGATCGCGCGCCGGACCGTGCAGGACCGCGACGTGCTGTTCGCCGGGGTCCAGGACCGGAACAATGCGTTCATGACATCGGCCGATGCGTCCATCGGCATGCTGCCCGAGGAGATCCGCTCCCGCGTGTCCGCGCTTTCGCGGGACGGCTCCCTGCAGGCCACTGTTGATGCGCTGCAGGCGCAGGACGGGGTGATCATGCTGAAAGCGCCGTTGGAACACGATGGCCAGCGGATCGGGACCATCGTGATCGGCATGTCCGAAGCGGCCATGCGTTCACGGATCAGCGCGACCATCCTCTTTGTCTTTGTCGTGAACATGATCACCGGCGCCTTCGTCGGCGGGGCGATCTTCTTCGCATCCCGGCGCCTCATCGTGCGGCCCATCACCGCGCTGACCGGCGTTGCGGAGCGGATCGCCCGGGGAGATCTTACCGTGACCATCAGCGCGGAAAGCGAGGATGAGACGGGGAAATTGACCGACGTCATGGGAGTCATGGCGGACCGGATCGACGACGTGGTCTCCGACGTGAAGAGCACGGCTCAGGTCCTCGCGTCGGAGAGCAGCCAGATCGCCGAGAGCGCGGCGCAGATGAGCCAGGGCGCGACAACGCAGGCGGCATCGGCGGAGGAAGCCTCGGCCTCGATCGAGCAGATGGCGGCCACGATCAGGCAGAACGCGGAGAATTCCCGGGAGACGGAGAAGATCGCGGCCAAGGCCGCGGAAGACGCTTCGGACGGCCGCAGGTCGGTCTCCAACGCGGTCCTTGCCATGCGGCAGATCGCCGAAAAGATCACGGTCATTGAGGAGATCGCGCGGCAGACGAACCTTCTCGCCCTGAACGCGGCGATCGAGGCGGCCCGCGCCGGCGACCTGGGCAAGGGGTTCGCCGTGGTCGCCGCCGAGGTCCGCAAACTGGCCGAGCGGAGCCGCATGGCGGCAGCGGAGATCGGGGAAATATCAACGACCAGTGTTGAGGTGGCGGAGATGGCCGGAGAGATGCTGGACAAGCTCGTACCGGACATCCAGCGGACCGCGGACATGGTGCAGGAGATCAGCGCAGCCTGCGGGGAGCAGGCGACGGGTGTGGACCAGATCAGCGAATCAATCCTGCAGCTGAACGAGGTGGTGCAGCAGAACGCCGGGGCGGCCGAGGAGCTGTCGTCGTCGTCCGAGGAACTTGCGGCACAGGCGGATCAGCTGCGGCAGGCGATCTCCTACTTCATCGTCAAAGGAAGTACAGCGCCCGGGGTGGCCAAACCGGAGCCGCGGACCTGAAGGTCTGACAGGAGCACGGGGATGGACGTTCAAGACGACGAAAAACAGAGCTGCTCATGGTGCGGTGAGGACCTGGACACGATCGAGATCGGCATCGATATCGATCAGAGGTTCAGCCAGGGGATCTGCAAGAGGTGTATCGACCACTTCCTCTTCCAGAAAGGCGTTCCCCTGCGGCAGTATCTTGACAGCCTTCCCTGGCCGGTGCTGGTGGTGGACGGTGACGCGGTCGTGCAAATGGCGAACGCTCAGGCGCGCGACATGCTCGGCAAGAAGGACTTTGAAACGGAAGAGCAAACAAGCGGCTTGGTATTCGAATGCGCTCATGCCCGATTGCCCGGCGGATGCGGGCGGTCCGTGCATTGCTCGGGGTGCACCATCAGGATGTCGATCAAGAGGACCTGGGAGACCGGCGAACCGCTGAACAAGGTCCCGGCCACACTGACCACCTCGGACCCTGAGGCGCCCGCGAAAGTGGATTTGCTGATCACGACCTACAAGGCGGGAGACATGGTGATGTTGCGGGTGGACCGGCTCTGATGAGCCGGCGCCGCATGTCCGGTCTGTCTTTTTGAACAGCACGGGAAAGGAACGCGTGACCATGGAGCGATTCTCAAAGCAGGACGTCCTGATGACCGCGGCCGGGAGCGGCGACGCGACGAACGCGGACCTGTCGGGGATCAACCTGAGCAACACCGAACTCGTCGGCGTCCGCTTCAACGGCTCGAACCTTTCGGGCGCTAACCTGTCCGGCGCCAACCTGAGCGGAGCGACCTTCCTGAACTGCGCGCTTTCCGGCATCAATCTGGGAAGCGCCAACTGCACGGGAGCGTCCTTCCGCGGCGCAGATCTCACCAAGGCGGACCTCACCTTTTCCGTGCTGACCGGAGCCGACCTCACCGCGGCGGTCCTGCGGAACGCGGATATGACGAACGCCCGGACAACGGCCGCCTGCTTCGAACAGGCCGATCTGACCGAGGCGAACCTGCAGATGACCGACGGCGGCATGACACGGTTCCGCGGAGCGCGGATGGCGCGGGCCAACTTTCGCGGCGCCAGCATGATCGCCGCGGACCTTTCAGCGTGCGACCTGAGCCGGGCAAAACTGTACGGCACTGACCTTTCCGCGGCGAACCTGAGGGGAGCAACGCTCGAAGGCGCCGACATCCTGGACGCCACTTTCATCGCGGCGGACCTCACGGAGGTCAATCTGATCAGCGCCCGGGTCCGGCGCGCAGACATGACGCGCGCGCAGCTCAGCGGCCTCAAGTACGACGACAGTCTGCAGGAAACGATCGCGCGGTACGACAGAAAAAAATGACCCTGTGGTATGCGGCCGCAGTTGCATGGAATTTCCGGTCACGATGCGGGCGGCACCGGCTGCTCACGACCGGTGAGGAACGAATCCAGGCTGCCTGTGGAGCGGCAGATTGATTTCCCGGCCCTCTTCTGCTACTTTATGCGTGGCGATGACACGGGAACAGTGCGGAGTGATCATCGCTATCACCTGGTCTTTCTTCTGAAAGGGGTTCTCATGGCAGGCATCATAATCCGTAAACCCGTTGTAGGCTTTGCATCGGGTACCATCATAGGCCTTCTCGGTCTGCTCCTGGTCCAGATGGACAGTGCTCCGGCCGCGGCAACGGGCATCGTCCGCTGGATGTTCAAGATCGCGGGCTGGTTCATGCTCTTTGTCGGCGCAGGTTCCTATGTAACAGCCCTGTACGGCATTTGGCAAGGCCGGAACAGAAGATCGCAGAACAACTGAAAACAGCGCCCCCGGCCTAGGAAGTTCTTCCTAGGAACAAATACCCCGGAACCTAGGAACGAATGCCGATTTCCCTTTTTCCTGCTGCGCGGTATGGTTAGGTCAGAAAGAAAGAACAGAACAGCGGGAAGGAGGGAATGGACATGTTGACAAAAGGCGGACATAAGGCGGCGGCAGGAACCTACTGGAACATGGAGAATGGCGAACGGATCGACCTTGAACAGGAGGGGACGCTTCCGGGGAAGGCAAGCACGACCTATATCAAGGCGCCCGGCGCCCTGGTGCTCGTAGCGGGTCCGTTCCTCGGCCTGGTCTTCGCGGTATTCCTTCCCTTCATAGGTATCGTGATGTTCATGTCCTTCCTTGGCGGAAAGATCATCGAAGCCATGGCGAACGCGGCAGCCGGCGTCGTGACTTTCGGCTGGCGCCCGATCGAAGCATATCTGACGGGCAGAAAAGGCAAAAAGACCGATAGGCCGCGGAAGAGCAACAGGGACACGCACAAGCGGTAAAAGTGATCCGGATGAACGATCGTGGAGCGGGACAGCAAATGCTGCCCCGCTTTTTTTGTGGTGCGCCCAGCATGGGCGCACTCCTATGGGTGCAAGTCCCATCGTAAGTTGATCACGACGAACGAAGCGAAGCGCAACTGCATGAGGGCGACCGAGTGTGGGAAGGAAGCGCAGAGC
>JAOUEV010000075.1 GCA_029858565.1 Nitrospirota bacterium
CCCCCTCACCCAGCCCTCTCCCCGAGGGGAGAGGATAAAGATTACAATCCTACAAACCTGTCCACCCACTGCAAGAATTCAAGTTTTTCCTTTGGCGCGCCGTCCATCCTGCCGAGGTGGCCCCCGTTCTTGAACATGATAAAGGTCGGGGTCGCGCGGGTCTGGAAACGCCGGGACAGCTCAGGTTCAGCGTCCACGTCGATCTTCAGAACCTTCAGCCTGCCCGCTTTCCAGTTGGCAATATCGTTCACCACCGGCTCGATCATCCTGCAGTAGCCGCACCATTTGGCCCAGAACTCGACCAGAAGGAATTCCGGCCATGTTGACAGCTCCCGGTCGAATGTGGCGGTCGTGCCGTTTACCGGCGCGTGGGGAACCGTCAGGGGGGTCTTGCAGGTGCCGCAGTGGGGCTGTTCCGCGATGCGCGAGCGGGGGACGCGGTTCAGGGTGGAGCAGCCGGTGCAGCGGATGAGGACGGTGTCGGGCATGGATCAATATAACCTGATTACTTTTCTCGCGCAAAGCCGCTAAGACGCAAAGAACGACAAGGAGATCCGAAGGTGATTTTCTTGCAGAGATTCTTCAGCGCGGTCATTGCGAGGAGCGAAGCGACGCGGCAATCCCGTAGTGTCTTGAACTTCTTAACTACGAGATTGCTTCGCGTTGCTCGCAATGACAGCTAAAGGGCTATGCCGCGCCGGCTCCGGCTCTCACCCATGCTGAAAAATGCTCATGAGACAGGTTTTGTCTTTCTTCGTGACTTCGTGGCTTCGCGCGAGAAAAAGATATTTCGTTCCTTTCCCCGGAGGGTAGAGGGAACTTTTGGCTGATAACTTAATCACCATCCACTCAATAACTGGTATAGCTGATTAGGTTCTCGATCCACTTAGCCAGTTCGGATTTTTCCTTGAACGGTCCATCCATGCGTATCACGAACTCCCCGGCCTTGTACACAAGGTAGGACGGCGTTTTCATGACCTTGAAGCGCTCGACCAGGAGGGCGTCGTGATCAAAGTCCACCTTCAGCACCTTGAGCTTTCCCGGATGCTTCACCATCAGTTCGGAGAGCAGTGGGTCCGAGATCCGGCAGAAGACGCAGGAGTTGGACGTAAAGGTGACCACCAGGGTCTCGGGCCAGTAGGAGACATCGCGGTCAAAGGCATCCTGCCGGGCGAAGATCGGCTGGCGCGGCACGGTCAGGACGGTCTTGCAGCTTCCGCAGCGGGGCTCGTGGTCGATGCGGGACGCTTCCACCCGGTTAAGGACCAGGCAATTGGTGCATCGTATCTTGATAAAATCGTTCGCCATGATCTAGGTTGTCTTCGCCAGTTCTGCGATGCGCTCCTTGAGAAGAGAAATGCTCGGGACTTTCGAGAGTCGCCCGGACTCATTGGGATAGGCCCTTCAGGTTATGCCGGGTGAACCGGGCATAACGACAAGGTCTGTTCCGTTTATCCGGATGGTGGGGGAGCCTTTGATATCGAGGGCGACGGCCTCGTCGTAGGATATCCAGTGGAAGGCCGGTTCTGTCCTGATCCCCAGCTCCTTGAGCGCGATGCCCAGGTTCTCGCGCAGTTCATGATAGGAGCCGCAATGCTCGGAAAGATAACAATCGATGTTCATTCTTCAATAATATTTATCCACAGATTACGCAGATTTTCGCAGATGATAGAACCGGAAAACCCTATGATCTTCATAACTGCTTTCATCCTTGGATGATATTGTCCGGCTGTCGTAATCTGCGGATAGAGATTCGCGATATTATTTCCGCTTCTTCTCCGCAACGACATCCTCCACCCACGACAAGGCAGCCGAAACCGTGGGGAAGCCGATGGTGCTGGTAAGAAGTATGACCGCGTGGCGGACCTCGTCGGGTTTCGCGCCCGCCAGGATCGCCCGGCGCGCGTGGGAGTGGACCGAGCCTTCGGACCGGACCGCGGCTGCGGCTGCGAGCTGGATCAGCTCAGCGGTCTTCTTGTTCAGGGGGCCGGCGGCCTTGGCGGCCTTGCCCAGGTTGTCAACGGCCTTGAGCACTCCCTTGTAGCGCTTCTGAAGCATCAGGTACTGCGTGGGGTATTCCTTCATGGCGATCTCCTTGCGGTTCCCGGAGGAACGGATTGACGTTCAGGACAATTTAGTATATGGGACGGAAATAGTCAAGCATCTCCGTCAGGGGCACAGTGGCGAAGCTTTTCCCCGGTCATCGCGCCGGCTGCCGGGCCGCCGGGGACACATCCTCGATGGTCCGCTTTTCCTCGGAGGGCTGCAGGATGTTCATCAGTTTGCCGCCTGCCAGGAGCGCCAGCAGCAGCAGGATGCCGATCACGACCGCGATGACGAGCTTCCGGGACGAGGCCGCTTTTTGCTTCTCAGCGGCCGGGCCGGAATCGGTCTTGTCCTTCAGCTGTACTGTCGCGGCCTCGTCAGGATTCCAGAAGGCCTTGTAGACCTTGAAGGGCTCGGCTTTTCCCTTCAGCGTCGTGGTCTTGACGTACTTGATGTAGGTCTCGTTCCTGTTCGAAAGGGCGTTCAGCGTGTCCTCGGACAGGGCGATCCCGCCGGGGTCTGCCGCGCCTTCGAACCGCGAAGCAGTGTTCACCACGTCGCCGAAAATGTCGCTCTTTTCCACGATGCATCTGCCGGTGTGCATGCCCGCGCGGGCCAGGATCGGCGTTTTCTGCTTGTGCTCAAGGATGTAGGCGTCGATGCCCCGCTGGAGCTGGACAGCCGCGCGCAGGGCGTCCTGGGCGTTGTCGAAATAGGACAGCGTGCCGTCGCCGATGGACTTGACGAATATGCCGTGGTGCTCCTTGATCGCGGGGATGATGATGTCCTGATAGTGCTTCACCAGCAGGCGGCTGACGATGTCTCCCTGCTTGTCGGCCAGCGCGGTGGAACCCTTCAGGTCCGTGAACATGACAGTGATGACCTTGGTGAACTTGTCCTGGAAGGCGGCGTCCATCTTTGCACGGGATTCGAGCATTTCCTCCATTTCCCGCGCTTTGTCCTCGGCTGATTTCTGCTCCCTCTCCATATCGTCCGACATATGCGGTCTCCTTTACTCTTTCCTCTTCCAGTCCCAATCAATATACCACGTGAGATAGAACTCGAATCCCTTGGTACGCTCTTCCAGTATGGGATAATACTGCCAGGAGTAATCAGCTCCAATGCGGTACAAAGGTTTCTTGAGCTCCATGCCCACCGCGGGTCCGCGGACATCATAATAGTCCTCAAGCTTCGAACGGGCCCGGTACCGGTACTCGGCGTAGGTATTCAGCACAAAACCGCCGGGCAGGGTGGTCCAGTCGATCCCCTGGTTGATCCAGCCCATGCCGCCGGAGCCGGTGACTCCCCGGGTATCATGGAACAGATTGAACCAGATCGCTCCCGGCAGGCCTGTTGATCCGGGAAAATGCACATCCGCATTTTTGGTCAGGTCCCATCCCTTGTATCCAGCCAGGTAGATCTCCCGGCTGGTCGTGCGGCGCGGTCCGTCGGGGTAGTTGGGCATGGTCTCCCAATAATAGTCCGCCCCGAACCTGAGGAAGTCCTTCTTGAACTCCATACCCACAGCCGGACCCTGGGCGCTGTAGTACTCGGGCTGGCGCGACCGGTCGCGGTACCGGTATTCGGCAAAGGTGTTCAGCACCACATCGCCGGGCAGGGTGACCCAGTCGATCCCCTGGTTGATCCAGCCCATGCTCCCGGAACCGCTCAGGGTGCTCGAACTCTCGGTTACTACGCCCCAGGTGGAGCCGGGGTAGCCTTCGATCTCCCAGGCGAAAGCGCGATGCGGGAAACAGAGCATGAGCGTGATGCATCCCAGGAAGAGGATAGTCGGCGTCATGCGCATTTCTGGGAGTTGTTCTTTTCTATGTTCAATCGATGACATAGCTTCATTCCTTAGAGCTCCCGGTGCTCTCTGCGCCAAAGCTCACTTCAGCGCCTCCCGGGACAAGTATATCCATTTCCGTTCCTTTCCGTAGAAGTAATACTCATCATCCATCTTCACCACCAGGTTGTTCTGGTTCTCCGCTGCAAAGGATGTCTGCGGAATGCTGTCGATGAATGCCCGGGTGGCATAGCGGTCCGTGACAAAGGGGCTTTGCCCGGCAAAGGCCTCGATCGTGAACGCCAGGGAAAGATAGCTCGACGGCTTGTCTATGATCATGTTTCTGCCGGCCGCCCCGGTCCGGCGGTCCTTGCTGATCAGCTTCAACCCCACGGGCACGATGGTGATGCGGGGCAGGGGGATGTCGCGGAGCCCCGGCGTTTCTATGGCATTGCCGCGCACCGCCCTGCCGTGCTCTCCCGCGACGATCACCAGTACATCCCGTCCCGAGGCCGCGAGGGTCCCCATGAACCTCGAAAGGTCGTCAAGAAGGCTCTGGAGAAATTCCCGATACTGCTCGCGATTGTCCCGCTTCCACCACTCCCGGTCGTCGGTCCAGTGGGACCCGTCATGAAGGCTCACGGAATTATAGTACAGGGCGACCTTCTTCTCGCTTGACCTCAGGCGGTTCTTCCACCATTGTTCGAGCACGTCATAGTCTGCATAGACCGGCGTATCGTCGAACATGTACTTCCTGGCCTCCAGGTTCGACGGCGCAAAAGGCGCGGCGTCCAGGTGGCCCAACTGCCGGAGCTCCTGGTCGAATTTGCCATAGGTGCCGTTATGATTGCGGCTGAACCGGATCGCGTATCCCTGGTGACCCAGTCCCTTCATGAGCGAGCAGTCCCCGGGCAGGGTGTTGTACAGGTCGGCGTGCCTGCGCTGGCCGCAGTTCCCGTTCAGGAGCCTGATGGCCGCGGGATTGCTGTAAGTGGTTACGGTATTGAAGTTGGTGAACAGGAAGTCGAACTGTTTGAAGAATGGATGGTCCTGCATGCCCAGTTCCCGGAGATCGTCCCAGGCAAGGGAACAGATATGGAGGATGAGAATGTCGAAGTCCCGCGACGTTGCCTGCGGCGGCACCGGCCGGATGACACGCATGGACTCGGCATTGAAGAACGACCGGACATGGGCATCGACCTCATCAGGAGATCTCCTGCCGTGTTCGCCGGTGACGAAGACCAGCGGGATCAGAAGCAGGACTGCCATGCCTGTTGCAGCCGATCTTCGGTACTTGCGGACAAGGAAGGACAGGACCGCGATAACGGTAAAGACCGCAAGTTCTTTCGGCACAAGGAGCCTCAGGAAGAATTGATAGAGATATTCCCGCGAAGGCATGCCGTTCTGCTGAAGCATGGTGATGGCATGCAGGGGGTCCGGAAGCCAGGACTCGCGCCAGATCAGCAGAACAGCGATGATCATCGCCAGTGCCTGCTTTGCCATGAGCGCCAGCGTGCTTTCGCCAAAGCGCTTCGGCAAGGGGAAAACGATGAACGCGAGGAACAGCAGGTTCAGGAGCACATCAAGACGCACGTATCCCCGGTAATGGAGATAGAGCTTGGCCAAGAAGTAGAAGGTCCAGATTCCCATAGGTGTCACTCGTGCATTTCAGGATGCGATCCGGCCTAAAGAACAGTATTGAACCGCCACGGCGCCATGGAAGCGGGTAAATCTCCTCATCACCTCGCTCTATTTTCCCATCCCCCTGTCGCGAGCAGATAAAGACTGAAGGAATAGTAAGCGTCCTTCTCGGTCTTGAGTCTTTTCCGCGCCTCTTTCAGGAGGCGTTCCGCGAGCGCCTTCTTGCCCAGTTTCCGGGCGGCAGCAGCATAGATGGCGTAGTACCCGGCGTAAGCGAGTTTGAGCGATTCGCTGTCCTTTTCCAGATCGATCCAGAGCGGCAGCCTGCCGCTTTTCTGGTAGTGCTCCAGCAGAGCTGAAACGCCCTTGGGATAGCGCGAACGGTCCTCGGACCCAAGCATGAGCAGGACGCGGACAGCATCTGCCCCGAAGTAGGGGTCCTTTCCCGGCGCAAGCGCGATCCGGTCGTTTTCCAGGACCACCCAGTTCGCAGGAAGGCCGAGGCTCCCGAAACTCGCCCCCTTGATCAGGAACAGGCCGTCATTGCGCACCGCCTCCCAGAAGTCCGGTTGGTCCGCCCTGGCAAAGGCGCGGTATGCCGGGAAGATCAGGTACGAAGGATTCAGCACCACGCTGTTACCGTCCGTGAATCCAAAGGCTCCGGGCAGCAGATAGGTGCGGCCGTACCGGGTGACCGCAAGGACCGAGCGGATGCTCGCGATGATCTTCCGCGCCTCCTCACGATAGTCCGGCGAGTGCCAGGCATCGCTCGCCTTGAGCAGGGCGAAAGCGATCAGGATATCGCCGTCGGTCGCATTGTTGCTGTCGAGCACCTTCCATGCATTGTCCGGCCTTTTTCCCCATTGCCAGGCGAACAGACCGTCGGAACGGACCTGGAGATTATTCTTTGTCCAGGTCCAGATCCTGTCAAAGGCGGCCCGGTCCCGGTGGATCGTTGCCAGCAACATGCCGTAACCCTGGCCTTCGGAATGGCTGATCTGGTCCTGGGCGTGGTCGATGATCCGTCCATCGTCGCTCAAAAAGGACCTCTTGTAGAGCTCCCACATCGTCCGGTCCCGTGCCTCAGCGATGCCGCAGAAGACGGCAGTAAGTACGAGGCAGAGGCTAATGGCCCGGAGTGGCATCGCCCCCCCCCATCCGCTGTTTCCTGCGCTTCTTCAACCAAATATAAATGATCCCGCCGAATAGCACGATCGCCAGGGACAGCAGGATATAGTTGACGTATTTGTATTTGTAGAAGAAGTACTCGAGCTTGAACAGCGTTCCCGACGTTCCGGTATAGTAAGCCGGCCCGGCGGTCACGGCGTTCATGGTCTGCGAAGGGTCCTTGAGATTGATCAGCACCAGATCGCCCCGGACGCGGTCCTGCACCACCGGATCAAGCAGCGCCCGGCTCAATGCCGCGACCTCCGTCACTCCGGCGCCGGTCAGCATGACCACGGATCTGCCGGTCTGGACCGGGGACTGGAACTGCATCACGATTCCCTGGTCCGGTCCGGGCGTGCTCGTCTGTCCGCTGAAGGCAAAGGTGGATTCGCTTTCCCAGTTGCGGACCACCGGGTAGGGGACGTTCTTTGCCGTGGCCAGCTTGAGCGGCGCCAGGTTCAGCAGGTCCTCGGGGATGGTCGCCACGTCGCCGAGCACGATCATCTCTCCTTTCCAGCGTTCGGGCCGTTCAAAGCTGACCGTTATGCCGAAGAGCGGATATCCGTTCTTCTGGCTGATCAGACCCACGAGGTTGAGCGCCGCGGAAAGGGTGTCGAAGTCCTTCCTGCTGGCGAAGATCACGGCTTCATATCCGTCGGGCCACCGGGTGACCGGGAATCCGTCGAGCATGAACAGCTCGAGCTTCGGCATCTCCACGAAATGAGGCATCCTGGGGAACTGGAAGGTGGAATTCTCGAATATGGTCAGGAAGAATCCCTCGGGCCGCAGGATATCGCATTCCTGCGCAACGGGATTGAGCGTGGGCTCGAAGCGGATCGTGTTGTAGCCCGGCTTGAAGAGATAGGTCGGCAGGTCGATGCGGTAGCCTTCGACGCTCTCTCCGTCCTGGTTCTCCAGGTGGATGACCCGGACGCTCCGGTCGTTGACCACGACGTTCATGACCGAGTCAACGCGCATGCCCGCGCCATAGGCGAAGTTCAGGTTCAGCTTGGCGTACTGGTTCGGCTTCACCAGAAAGTCCGCGGGCAGACGGAAGGAGATGTGGCGCGGATTGGGATTGAAGCCCGAGAAGGTGTGGCTGCTGAAGTTCAGCATTTTCAGCGTGTAGACCTTTTCGGTCGCAAGGATCTGCCTGCCGCCGTACTGGGAGATGTCGGGCAGCTTGAAGTCCCTGACGGTCATCTCGCTGCTCCCGGGGAAGGGAAGACTGACGTGAGCGAGCGTTTCCGACGCGAGCTTGATCTCCTCGGGCGTGTTCCCCGAGACGACCAGCAGGGCATGGCCCGGGTCGTACCCGCCGGAGAGCAATGGCAGCGGAAGGATCTTCAGATAGGGGCCCTTCACGGAAATGTTCATTCCCCGCTGCTGCAGGAACGACTCGGCATAGGCCTTGTTGGCGATCAGGACATTGTCCACTCCCGGCTGAAGCTCCCGGGACGCCGTGAACAGCACCTTGCGGTAATCGAACTTCCTGGCTATGCCCGCAGCGGCGATGGCGGTCATGGTGGCGGTGTCCGAGGCGAGGCCGGCGGTGATCATGTGCACGCTGCCCTGCGGCATGACCCGCGGATCGAACAGGAAGTCGGAGAGCGTCGAGAGACGCATGGGCACGGGCTTCAGATCGTAGGTGAGCTCCAGGGACGAGTCGTAGAGGTTCACCGTGGTCCAGAGGTTCGGGGCGCATACCTGTTCGCACTCGGCCGCGTAGTGCTGCACCGCAACGATGTTCATCATGTTGTAGCCGGGATGCAGGATCTGAGGCGCGATGTTCAGTTGTTTCCTTCCCGACGGCGTCTTGCGGTCCAGCCGGATCTGGCCGAGCGGCTTGCCGTTCATGGTGACGAGCAGATGGGAACGGTCGCCCATCATGCTGGCGGAGTTGGCATAGTCCAGCGTCAGCACCGCCTTGGTCACGTTCCAGCGCTCAGGCACGGGCACCGCGATCTCGTACTGGCCCTGGGTGCACCGCAGGTCGACCGACGTGACCGGCGCGAGCTTGGTCAGGGGCACCTTGTAGACCTCTGCCTGGGCCGGCGCGGCCAGGCACCATGCTGCGATCGTTGCAATGATGAGCTTTTTCATGGCAGGGACTCACTCCTTTTCATACGGGCATGGTATGCCTGCAGCCGGAGCACAAGGGCATGCAGGCGGATCCTGGCGGTTGGCAAAGCTGATTTGGCAAGGTACGCGATCCGCTCGGCGCTTCCCCGCGCTCCGCGCAGCATGAAATGATAGAGGTCGCGGGACGTGAAGCGGATGGAATGCACCGGTTTGAACCGGTCCGCAAGGATGTCGGCCCAGCGCTTGCTGTCGCCGTACACGAAATTCACGATGTCCGGGTAGGTCCTGTCGTCGAGCGCGAACTCGATGCCCATGTGGGTCCGTCCGGCCTGCTCCCTGCGCGAGCGGATGCGCGAGATGAGGTTGTGGCGGATGCCGTAGCTGTCCGTGGCCTCCACGCGCACGTCCTCGCCCAGGAGCGCGGGGAAAAGGTCGTTCAGTTCCACGCCGATGCCGGTCAGGGACAGGTCGTGGATCGTGCCCGGGATCGTGCGGTCCAGGTCGGGAAAGTACACGTCAACCGAGCCTTTTGACCGCACGCGGTGGTGCTGGCGGAGCTGCTGCCGCTCCCAAAAAGCCCCCAGCGTGATGAGCCCCAGCAGCAGGTTGTAGAGACACCACACAAAGGCGATAAAGATGACGTCGCGGAACAGGGGATAGGCCACCCACTTCACCGCAGCGAACCCGATGCCGATCAGGTTCAGCAGGCAGATCATGAAAAAGACCGTGGCCATGGGGTTCAGGTACTCGTGATCAACGGTCTTGCCCTTGGGTGTGATCTTGAACTTGGGCTTCCGCGGGTTGAAGATCGCGGAGATGACCGCGGGCGTGAGGAAGAGCGCCTGCACGCTCTCGTAGATCTCCGAGAAGAATCGCCTGCGGTAGCGGCCGTAGAAGAAGTCCATGACTGTGAAAACGCTCAGCACGTGGGGCAGGGCGTAGGCAACGATCTGGGCCACCGAGGCGTGGTAGACCTTCTGGCCCAGGATCAGGAACAGGCCGGGCCCCAGGTAGAAGGTGAACCGGGCCAGGCAGAAGAGCCAGAAGAAACAGGCGTTGAAATAGCACATCTTCTGTTCCCAGGACAGGCCTTTTGCGAAGAGCGGGTTGTTCAGCACGAAGATCTGGACCATGCCCTGGGCCCAGCGCGTGCGCTGGACGATATAGTCGCCGAAGGTCTCGGGTGAGAGGCCGCAGATCATGGGCCGGTCGATGTACACGCTGTTGTAGCCCTTGTTGTGCAGCCGGAGCGAGGTCTCGGCGTCCTCGGTGATGGTCTCGCCCGCGATGCCGCCGGCGTCCACCAGGAACTGCCGACGCAGGACCGCGGCGGAGCCGCAGAAGTACGCGGAGTTCCAGAGGTCCATGCCCGGCTGGATCGCGTGGTAGAACATGTCGTTCTCGCCCGGAGCGTTGGAGAAGGAACCGATGTTCTTCTCCACCGTGGTGGTGTTGATGAAGAAATGCGGTGTCTGGACCAGGAAGAGCTTCGGGTCCTTCAGGAACCAGCCCGCGGTGTTCTTCAGGATGTCCCGGGCAGGCACGTGGTCGCAGTCCAGGAGCAGCAGCAGGTCGCCGCTGATCTTGGTCAGCGCGTGGTTGATGTTGCCCGCCTTGGCGTGTTCGTTGTTCTCCCGGGTCAGGTACCGCGCGCCCAGGTCCCGGGCGATGCGCCGGAGCTCGTAGTAGCGCTCCCAGGCCGCGGTCGAGGTCTCGGGAGCGCTCCGCCGGCTGTCCGTGCTGCCGTCGTCGAGAACGTAGACGTTCACCTTGTCCCGGGGATAGTCGATCTGCATTGCTGCGGTCACGGTCAGCTTGATGATCTCCGGATCCTCGGTGTAGGTCGGGATAAGAATATCCACGGAAGGATAGACCGACGGATCGTCGGGCAGCGGGGCCGGCTTGCTCTCGAGCGGCCAGAGGCTGATGAACATGCCGAGGAAGTGGATCGTGAGGGAATAGCATTCGGCAAGATAGATGAGCAGCATGCCGATCATGTCCAGCGGGCCGGTGTAGATCAGCGTGTCAAAGGTCCTCCAGAGGAAGTAGCGGAAGGAGATGACCGCGACCGTGAAGATGAAGAGGAACCGGCCGGGCGCGTTGCCAAAGGATGCCCGGCGGTTCAGGATGATGGCAACGATAAGGAAGCCCCAGCTGAAGGTGGACTCGGCCGGGACATTCAGGAACCGGTCCAGAAGATAGATCACCAGCACGACGCCGCCGGTCAGGAGGCCGTAGAAGGCCGCGGGACGCAGAACGTTCTCGCTAAAGGGAATGTCCTTGTGCGGGCTTTCAGTATGCAGCGCCGGACTGGGGTCCATTGTTGCTCTCTTCCCGGGCTTCCCGCGGCCGGCCGTCCTGGGCCGCGGAAAAGGATGGAAAACAACATGCGCTCCCGACGGCCTGACTGCGGCATGGACCAGGATGGAGCGCACTGAATACTGGAGCGTCCGCTGTCCGGGTTTCTTAAGACCACGGTTCCTGCGAACGCTTCGCAAAGATCATGCAGGGATCAAGACATTCCCTGTCCTTTCTTCGATTATAACATAAGAGTTTTAATGCCGTGGGATTCCTGGGGATTCCGCGGATATGCTACACTTGAACCATGATAATCATCGAACCATATGGTGCGCGGCCGGTAACGGACCAGCGGGTGGAGATCGTTGAGCGCAAGGGCGTGGGCCACCCGGACACGCTTTGCGATTCCATGATGGAGGCGGTATCCATCGCGCTCAGCAGGGAATACCGCAAGACCTTCGGCACGATCCTCCATCACAACATCGACAAGGGCCTGCTCGCCGCGGGCAGGGTGGAGAAGCGTTTCGGCGGCGGCAAGGTGACGGAGCCCATGGACCTCATCATCGGCGACCGGGCGACATGGTCGGCCGGAAAGAAGCGTATTGACGTTGAAAAGATCGCTGTCGCCGCTGCGCAGGAATGGCTTGGCAGGAACATGCGCTTTGTTGATCCCAAGAAGCATGTGCGCTATCGGGTCGTGCTGCGCCAGGGGTCCGAGGAACTGACGGATATCTTTTCACGCAAAGGGAAGGTCCTTGGCGCGAATGACACCTCTGCCGCAGTGGGGTATTACCCCTTAAGCCCCACGGAGCAGGCAGTGCTGGGGCTGGAGCGTTTTCTCAATTCAGCTGACTTCAAGAAGATCTTTCCCGAGACCGGCGAGGACATCAAGGTCATGGGCCTGCGAACAGGAGATGACCTGGACATCACGGTGGCCATGCCGATTCTGTGCAAGTACGTAAATTCGGAAAAAGAGTACTTTGTGCGAAAAGCGATCATCCAGCGGATCATGGAAGGTTATCTTGACAGGTTCACCAGCTTCAAGTCTGCGGCGGTCAACTTCAATACCCTTGATGTGATTGGCAGGGATATGAACGGCATTTACCTCAGCCTGCTCGGCACCTCAGCCGAGGACGCGGACTCGGGCCAGGTGGGCCGCGGCAACCGCGTGAACGGTCTCATCTCGTTGAACCGGCCCATGGGTACGGAAGCGGCCGCAGGCAAGAACCCCGTAAGCCATGTAGGAAAGATCTACAACGTCCTGGCCCATAGGATCGCGCAGCGCATATATAAGGAAGTAGGCGGCCTGCGGGAAGTGCAGGTGCTGCTGCTCTCGCGCATTGGCGCGCCGATCAATGAACCCCAGACAGCCTCGGCGCAGGTGCTGCCGGTCAAAGGAAAGGTGACGGGTTCGATCGTCAGAAAAGCGGAGAAGATCATGCAGCGGGAGCTGAATGGGATCGCGAAGTTCTGCGGGGAGTTGAGCAGGGGGGATTATCCGGTGTGCTAGGAACGCGGCGCTGACGCGCCGCATGGCGCGTCGCAGTCGAGCGCCAGGTTATTTATCCTTCTGCTTCTTGTTTCGCTTCATACCAAGTCTTATATTGTTTGGCCCATTCAAGATTATCGGCTTTCCATTGTTTGTTAATTTGAACGCCTTCCTTCGCGTTTTTCTCCAAGCCACGATACTTTTTGAAAATTGAGAACGGCTTTATTAACCAGAAGAGCCAGTTGGGGATTTCTGTTGGTGTTTCCGAACCGTTTTCAATTGCACGGCATACAAAATGATATGATCGTTCTTCGTCACCGCTTTTAGACCAATATCTGGCAGACAGCAAGAGCATGTCTAAATCATTCGGAAAACGGGCAAGGTATTTATCTGCATATATTATCGAATTGGCAATATCGTCGCCCCATTCATAACAATAGGCGAGCATGGCAATCGCAAAGTAATCTTCCTTGTTTTCACTCAGCATGCGCTTGCATGATTCGATGGCGGCGGGATAATTCTTAGAACCAATTGCCCTTGCTGCTTTCATTTGTTCTCGAAATGACAACGTGGCTCCTATTCAATACAAAAATAACACGGCGCTGACGCGCCTCAAGGCGCGTCGCAGTCGAGCGCCAGGTTAATTTACTCCATGTTCCATTTGCCATCGTGGTATTTCAGTCGCTTTTGTTCTCGTGCTTCATAAGTTGCCTTAGAATAATGAGGGGAATTCACATCATGCGAATCCTTGCTGAACGATATTTCTGTTTCGCTTATCCAGTGAACATCAG
>JAOUEV010000025.1 GCA_029858565.1 Nitrospirota bacterium
AATCTGTCCTTCCACCTGCTGCTTTGACCTTTGCTTTCAATCCTTCGCGCAGCTCAACACTCTTCCTGATGAGCTTTTCGAACCGCTGGGGATCGAAATCCACGTTCGTGAGCGTTGAAAAGAGCCCTTTGGTCAGGAAGAGATTCACTTCCTGATCATTGACGCCATGCCCCCGGCCCTCGACCGCGACGAGCGCAAGCCCTTTCATGGAATAGATCAAAAGGTCCTGCAGCGACGAGACCTCCGGGTCCTTACCACATACTCCGATCTTGGTGCATCCCTTGCCGTTTGCAGCCTGTTCGCACTGATAACAGAACATTGTTGCCTCCTTGAGTAGATGGTGTTGTTCTCGGTGATGGGAGCCATACTAACTGGAAGGCACAGTGAGCTCATATGACATGAATCATAATAGTTGCATAAATGTGAAACTAATAAGATCCGCGGATCCCGCCGAGATCAGGGCGCGTGAGCCTGCCCGGTGTATCCCCGATCACCCTGAAAATCCTTTGACTCTCCAAGGAGCACATGTTATGCATTACAGGGAATTGAGTATCCGGCAGGTCCGGGAATTCCCTGTGCTCGGCACCTCAGGCTGCTCTATACGTTTAACTATCCATGATCATCAAGACCACCTGCACACCAGCATCGATGTTCTCCGGCGAGCGGTTCTCGGTCACCTACCGGATCTACGGCGACGAAAAAGAGGCCCGGGCCAAAGCTGAGAGCATCTGCATCGAGCAGACCGTGGAGTTCCCTGCCGAGTGCGTTGGCAAGGGAACGATCCGCGACCATGTTTTCGGCAAGATCGAATCCTTCGAACGCCGTCACGGCGACAGTTTCCACGCGGTCATCAGCTATGCCGTGGAGATCGCCGCAGGCGAGCTGACGCAGCTGCTGAACGTCATCTTCGGGAACACGAGCATCAAGCCCGGCATCCGCGTTGAACATCTTGACCTTCCCTTTACTCTCACCACAGGGTACCAGGGACCCCGTTTCGGCAGAAAAGGGCTGCGGGAACTGCTGCGCATCCCCGCCCGTCCTCTTCTCTGTACGGCCATCAAACCCATGGGACTGTCCTGCGACGAGCTCAGCGACATGGCCTATCACTTCGCGCTCGGCGGCATGGACATGATCAAGGACGACCACGGTCTGACCGATCAGCGCTGCTCGCCCTTTGAAGAACGCGTGAAGAAGTGCGCTGAAGCGGTCGGGAAAGCGAACAAGGAGACCGCCGGATCGACTATATATGTCGCGAACATTACCGGTCCGAGCAGCAAGATCAGGGATCGGGCGATATTCGCGAAGAAGGCCGGAGCAGGCGGACTCATGATCGCGCCGGGGCTCGCGGGATTCGACCTTATGCGGGAGCTGGCGGAAGACGACTCGATCGGATTGCCCATCCTAACCCACCCGGCCTTCCTGGGAAGCTTCGTGACCGGCCACGGCGGCATGGCGCACGGCGTCATCTTCGGCCAGCTTGCGCGGCTCGCCGGCGCTGATGCCACGATCTTTCCCAATTTCGGCGGACGGTTCTCCTTTTCCCGCGATGAGTGCGCCGCGATCGTGCAGGGGACCGTTGAGCCCATGGGCCATCTCCGGACGATCTTTCCCGCTCCCGGCGGCGGCATGAGCCTGAGCCGCGTTCCCGAGATGCTCGAGACCTACGGCCGGGACCTTATCTTCCTGATCGGCGGCGGCCTGTTCCAGCACGGCCCGGACCTGGCGGAGAACTGCAGGCACTTCCGGACGATGGTGGAGAAGATGGAATGAGACCTGCGCCGCGCTGTCCGCGATCAATCCCCGTTGCGCCTCTTAGGTGTTGACACCTGTTTGTCGAACGGATTAACATGCTCCAGCATCATGATTGACGCGGGCAGGGAAGATCGATACGCGATCTGTGCAATCATCGTCGGGGAGGTTCAGGTCCATGTCGGAGCATCCCTTTGTTTTCCTCGGAGCGGTCTCTCTCCTGCTCGGCCTTGCCGCGGGATTTATCATGCATCGGTCAGACTTCTGCATCGCCGGCATATTCCGCGATCTCTTCCTTTTTCGCCGTACAGTGATGATGCGGTCCTTTGTCCTTCTTGTCGTGGCCACCATGGCCCTTTTTGAGGCTGCCCGTCTCTTCGGGCTCCTGTCCGCCTATCCCTTTCCGCTCCTCTACGCGCCGTCCGCGGCGAACCTCATCGGCGGCCTCCTCTTCGGCATCGGCATGGTGCTGGCAGGCGGGTGCGTTGTGGGAACGCTGTACAAGGTCGGAGCGGGCAGCGCGCTCAGCATGACCGCCCTGGCAGGCCTTATCATCGGCAGCGGCCTCTATGCCGAGTTCCATCCTGCCTGGGCCGCCTTTGTAAAGCGCACGACCCTTTTTCCGGGCAAGGTCACCATTGCCCAGATCATGGGCGTCGATCCATTCATTGTCGTTCTTGTTGTCTTCATTCCTGCCTCACTTCTTCTCCTCTCCTGGCGCCGCCGCGGCGCATTCACCCACCAAGCCTTTGCCGCCGGTTATCTCCAGCCCTCGCGGGCGGCCTTGCTGCTTGCTCTGATCAGCGCGGCGTCCTATGTCCTTGTCGGCATGCCCCTGGGGGTTACCTCATCGTTCACCAAGGCAGCCGGCCTGGTGGAAAGCGTGATACTGGACAGACACTATGAAACGCTGGCGTTCTACAAGGCCATGCCGCTGAATTTCATCCATCGCCTGACCGGCCCTGAACCGCTGATCGGCGGCGTGGGCCCGAGCTATGACACCCTGGCTGCTATCCAGCTGCCGCTCATTCTCGGCATCATGGCTGGCAGCGCGGGCTCGGCCCTCCTGCTCGGAGAGTTCCGGTTCACCTGGCGCGTGCCGGCCAGGCAGTATGCGCTCGCGGCCGGCGGAGGCATCATCATGGGACTCGCCTCCCGCATAGCCCCGACCTGCAACGTCTGGCACCTCATGGGCGGACTGCCGCTGCTGGCAGCCTCAAGCATCCTCTTTCTTATCGGCATTAGCGGCGGCGCATGGCTCGGCGGTCTGCTTCTTCTCCGGCTCCTCGGTGTCGGCTGCGGCAAGGCAGCAGACGGGCTGTGTGCTCCTCGCCGGCATGGAGCGTGATCATATTCGGAAAGGGTTCTGGATATTCCGGTCAACTGCTATAATTCATGACAAAGAAAGGACCGCACAGGATACGGCATGGAAACCATCGAAATAGACATGCGCGGCCAGCTCTGTCCCGCAACGCTCCTTGTGGCGCTCAAGGAGATCAATGCCCGCGCCTCCCTGCTGCGCAAGGGCGCGGTGAAGCTCTGCTTCCTCATTGACAATCGTGACGCGACCGGCACGATCCCCGAGTCAGCCTCCAACATGGGCTATGCCGTGACCGTGGCAAAGCAACCCGAAGGATGGTACCGCATCGAGGTCGCTGTGCGGACCTAGTCCCGGGCAACTGTCCGTGAACACTACCCAGGAACCTATGCAACCCTCTGAACGACAGCAGCATGCCGACCTCCTCCGGGAGAACAAAGCGCTCCGCCAAAGAAACGCGGCCGCGATGCAGTATATCCGCCGCAAGGTCGACCAGCTTCTGACGGTGATGGGCACGTCGCCGCTCCGGGCCGAGGAGCTTGACGACAACACGCTGATCGAGCTCGACCCCATCGGGATCGTCAGCGACTCCTTTGTGCAGGTCCTGCACCACCTCAAGGAAACTAACGATCAGCTCAAGACAGCCCACGACGAGATCACCGCTATCTTTAAATCGGCCGGCATGGGGATACTGGTGATCGACCGGGACCTGCGCGTTCTCGCATATAACCGCAAGATCCAGGAACAGTTCTGCGTCACGCAGAACGTCAAGGACTCGGTTACCTGCCGGGAGATCCTCTGCCAGACGGTCAAGGATGAGAATTGTCCGGCGCGACAGGCAATTCGAAGCGGAACAAGCGTCCGCCGCGAGATGGACCTGGCCGGACGCCGCTTCGACATGATCGCCACGCCGATCCAGGACAAGCAGGGTGCGGCGTCGCAGGTCGTGCTCGTGTACATGGACCTGACCGACCGCATCCAGGCCCAGGAAGATCTGCGCAGGAGCGAGGAACGCTACCGCGACCTTTTCGAGAACGCCACGGACCTGATCCAGGTCCTGAACTCCGATGGTTCGATCCAGTATGTCAATCATGCCTGGCAGGAGGCGCTCGGGTATAGGGCCGAGGATCTGGTCGGCATGTCGATCTTTGACGTCATCCATCCCGATTGCACAGATTGCGGGCCGGAGTTCAAAAGTGTCGTCTGCGGCCACAAAGGCGGCAGGTTCGAGACCCTTTTCATCACCAAGGCCCGGAGAACGCTCGTGGTGGAAGGCAACGTAAGCCCCATTGTGGAAAACGGCGTGTTCGTCGGTACCCGCGGCATCTTCCGGGATATCACCGAGCGAAAACGGTCCGAGACCACTGTGGCAGCCGAGCGGGAGCAGCTTGCCGTTACCCTGCGGAGCATCGGCGATGGAGTTATCACCACCGATATCAACGCGCGGGTTGTGCTGATCAACAAAGTAGCCGAACATCTGACCGGTTGGCGGCAGGATGAGGCTGTCGGCAGAACGATCCAGGAGCTGTTCCCGATCAAGGACGAGAGGACCGGCGCGGACCGCGTCTGCCCGGTGGAGAAGGTGCTCCAGACCGGAACACCCTGCGAACTGGAGGGGAACGCGGTCCTGGTGGCCCGGGACGGAGCCCGGCACCTCATCACCGACAGCGTCGCGCCGATCCGCGATCGCGACAGCAATGTGAGCGGAGCGGTCCTGGTCTTCCGGGACGTGACCGAACGCAAGAAGCTTGAGAACCGGTTGATCAAGTCCGAGAAGATCGAATCTCTCGGCGTACTGGCAGGCGGCATCGCCCATGACTTCAACAACCTCCTGAACTCCATCATCGCCAATATCGACATTGCTACACGCCTTGTCAAGCCTGACAGCGACGTACAGCAGAGCCTCCAGCGCGCCCAGAAGGCGTCCACCAAGGCCAAGGAGCTCACTCAGCAGCTCCTGACCTTTTCCAAGGGCGGCGCTCCGGTCAAGAGGCTGGCTTCCATCGCGGACCTGATCCGCGACACGGCGGACTTCGGCGCCCGGGGCACCAATGTGCGGTGCCAGTATGACTTTGCCCCTGATCTCTGGAACGCAGAGGTCGATGAGGGCCAGATCAGCCAGGTGATCCAGAACCTTGTCATCAACGCGGTCCAGGCCATGCCCCAGGGCGGGACGATAGAGATCGCTGCCCGCAACCTTGAGTTCGGCAGAATGACATCCCCGGCGCTCGGACCGGGACACTATGTGATGATCACCGTGCGCGACCACGGCCATGGCATTCCTCCGGAGAACCTGAACCGGATCTTTGAACCCTATTTCACCACAAAATCCACAGGCAGCGGACTTGGCCTGGCCACGACCTACTCGATCGTCAAAAAACATGACGGCGCGATCGATGTGGAGTCTTCGCTCGGGAACGGCACGATCTTCTCCCTGTACCTTCCCGCCACGCTGGCCGCGGCTGCCCCTGTTGAGCGCTCTGCAGCGCCGCTCCCCCGGCAAGAGCAGAGCGGCAGGATCCTGGTCATGGACGATGATGAGCTGGTCAGGGAGACAGCGGGCGTGCTCCTGGACCTGCTCGGTTATCAGGCGGACTTCGCTGTTGACGGCGAGCGTGCCCTGGAACTATATCAGCAAGCGCAGCAGGCCGGCGCTCCCTTTGACGCCGTCATCATGGACCTGACGATACCCGGCGGAAAAGGCGGACTCGCAACGATCCGCCAGCTCCTCAAGATCGATCCCCAGGCCCGGGCCATTGTGTCGAGCGGATACTCCACCGACGCGGTCATGGCGAACTACAGCCAGCACGGTTTCTCCGGGATCGTGGTCAAGCCCTATACGCTCGATGAATTGGGAGATGAACTGCAGCGGGTGCTTGGAAAGAAGTGAACGAATTGCGAGCTATTATCTGGTCGGTGGCAGAAGTTCATCTAGCCGGGCTGGCAAGGGTGATGATCACTTGATGCCCCGGGTGACCTCTTCATGGATGAACTGCCTGATATACTCCTGGTCGTGCGACGCGATCTCCTTGAAAAGTAATCCCATTCCCGGCTCGCGAAAGGGCCCCTCCCCGAAACGGTGGCTATAGCGCACCTCGGCAGTAAGAGGGATCGCGCGTCCTTTTATCATGAGCGTGACCGAGATCAGGGATTTCACCGGAGACGGCCGGAGCGTCCGGATGTACATGCCGTGCTCCGACAGGACCGACGCGCACTCGCCTTCAACGCAATCCAGAGGTTTCCCGTTCACCGTGACCGGCAGTTTGGTCTGGATCCTGATGTTCGCGCGCGGCACAGGCTCGGTCAAAGCCTGGACCGTGCGATACAGGTCTTCAGCCTGCAGGGGCTTGTGAAGACAGGCCCGAAAGCCCGCGCGGAGGTAGGTCGCCGGATCAGCTCCATTGGTGAGCTGTCCGATAACAGGGGTGGACGCTGTTTGCGGGTTCAAGCGCAGGTGCTCAAGAAGATGAAAGGCGCCTCTACCCGGAAGGTCCACATCGGTGATGACCAAAGCAGGCACCGCAACCGCCAGATTTTCAAGGGCTTCGACAATGCTGCCCGAAGCGAGGATGCGGTAATTGAAGCGCTGCAGCTGCATGGCCAGTATGAATCGATGCTGGGGGTCCCGGTCAACAACAGCGAGAAAACGCTGCTGACGCCCCTCTCCGTTCTGCGCTGTTATCTTGTTCTCTTCCGGTTTCATGTACATCCTCAGTTCCGCCAAAAGAAATAATAACGTCCGATATGGTACCACAGCAGTCCATGGCCACGCAAACGATCCAGCAGGGTATCTTTCGGGTATTCCCTGCCCCCCCCTGGCCATGTTCCGCCCTGTCTTGACCTCATTGCCGTGAACAAGCGATTATTCTATTGATCAGCTTGCGCTTTCCGGGCAGGTGTATTATCCTTTTCACAAAGGAGGTTCGCGCTCATGACCATCCCTATCACGATCTATTCCGACTATATCTGACCATTCTGCTTCATCGGCGAAGGCGTCGTCGAAAAGCTGAAGCAGGAGTTCGATCTCACTGTGGACTGGATCGGCATCGAGATCCATCCCGAGACGCCGGCAGGCGGCAGGCCGCTCACGGAGCTCTTTCCCGCGGCCGACATCAAGCGAATGACAAATCATCTCCGCACCATGGCTGCGCCCTTTGGCATCACCTTCGCGGATTTTGCCAATCTGCCGAACAGCCGCAATGCCCATCTTGCCGCGGAATACGCCCGGGCGCAAGGGAAATTCCCGGAACTTCACGCTTCCCTATTCTCCGCCTACTTCTCCGAAGGCCTCGACATCAGCGATCTGGAAATTCTCGCTGAACTTGCAAAGGACGCAGGACTGGACAGCGCCGAGCTGGTGAGGTCGATCCAGCAGGGAACATTCAGCGAAAAGCTCAGCCAGGCTCAGAAAAAAGCAAAGGACCACGATGTGTCCGGCGTGCCCGCGTTCTTTATCGGTGACAAAGAGCGGATCATGGGGGCTCAGCCGATCGAGGTGTTTCGGAAGGTGCTGAAGACGATCGAGTCAAACCGTAGCTGACGAACCGCAGGGGCGGAGAATACAGCATCAACACCCCTGATAGTTCAAGGAAGTCCGCCATGAAACAGCTTGAGAAGTATACGAACGAGATTTATGCCATGCTTCGGATCCTTTCGGGATTTATGTTTTCGCTCCACGGCTTTCAGAAGATCTTCGGCCTTCTCTGCGGCATGCAGCGTGCTATCGGATCGCTGCTCTGGATAGGCGGTGTTATAGAGATGATCGGCGGCATCCGGATCATGGTCGGGCTCCAGACCCGCAGGGGCTGCCTTCATCTGCAGCGGCCAGATGGCGTTTGCCTATTTCCAGTTCCACTGGAAGTTTTAGATGGGAGAAGCCTTCTTCCCGGTGGTGACCAAGGGTGAGCTTGCCGCGCGGTACTGCTTCGTGTTCCTGCTCATTGCGACCAAGGGCACGGTCCTGTGGGGAATTGACAAGAAGGATTGAAAGGCTACGATCACCGGTACGCCTGCAGGACTTCATGTTCTGCAGGCATTCTTTTTTCTTGCGACCCCGCAGTAGTTATAGTATCCTTGCTTTACTAATTCCAGACCCGTCGCAGGACTGAAGCAGGAACCCCCTCTTTTAATAGATAATCCAGATTGATGGAACGGACACGACGAACTATCAGGGTGTAGGTTATTCTGAAAATCCACCTTGTCCATTCGTTATAGCCAAAAAAGAACACGACGAGCACCAGGAGGCCACGGTGAAGTGGATATATTCGATATGTTTTATAATAATTTGCTGTGCTGCTCATCCGCTTACCGCATACGCAGAATTTCTCGGACCCTATTCCGGCACGGTATACGACTCAACATCCGGTAAACCCATCGAGGGGGCATCAGTACTTTTTTATTGGATGAAGAGAGTGCCTCACTTCGAGATTGTAACCGAGCTTATAGACACGAAGCTGACGCGTACAAATGCTAAGGGCACCTACGAGCTGTCGATAGCATTAGCAAGTACAGGCTTGCTCGAAGCCCTTGACTCCACACATGTGCTGATCTATGAACCGGGATACAAAGTATATATAAAGATGATCGATCATGATAATCCTTACGCAAAATCCGATCCGGAATTTCGAAACCGCAATAATGTGGTCAAACTCGAGCGCATCCCGCCCGATTTCGATCACAAAGCTCATTGCGAGCGAATAGAGCAAGCCTTGTGGAGTTTGGAACGCCAGTCGCATTCGGAGGACAAGGGTGTGAGTGGGTTCGGGAGAAGCATGCCCTTTGAAAAGGGGCTGTTTCTCAGGCGCGTAGAATGGGAGAAGCGCAGGCAACTGAGGGAGGGTCGCAAGTGAGGTCATCTTTCCTATGGGGCTGCCTAGCTCTCTGTCTCAGCCTTTTTCCTGCTACAGGAATTTCAAGCGATCAAGATAGATACTTGTCCTACTGGCTGGAGCTATTGAGACAGGGGAATGCTCAAGAGAAGCAACTGGCGCTGGGTAGCCTGGGCATCCTCCGTTATGAAGAATACAGAAAGGACACCAAGGTGCTCGATCCGATCTTCGCAGCGCTTAAGGATAAGGATTCTGCCGTGCGTGAAGCTGCCGCAGCATTTTGGACGCATATGGAGGGCCCTCTTGGTATTTCCATGTTCAAGTCGAATATGGCCTCCCATTTTTTACCTGCATTGCAGGATGATGTGCCCGCTGTGCGTGCTGAAATAGCGAAGGCGATTGCGGTTCAGCAGTCCTTCGCCAACCAGCAATTGGTCGACGCTCTCATCAAAGGTCTAAGGGATAAGGACATTTGGGTAAGGGTGAATGTTGTTTACGCGCTTGGAGAGCTTGGGAAAAAGTATTGGTCTTTTTCTACGAAGAAGATACCTTTGCCGGATCAACAGCCGATCATGCCCCGAGATAATCACAAGCGAAGGACAAAATCCGGTGCGGTGCCTGGTGGTGTAACGGCCCCGGGAGCAGATCCGCCATATCGCTCGACCAACAAGGATGGGTCTCGCGGACGACGACGAGCGGACACTCACGAGATAGCTCATCATCCGGCTCTTGAAGACGAGTCAGCACTCAGCGATTGTGTTCCTTCCGGAAACGGCTATAAGGTGGAGATAACTAAGCAATTGTTGGCAAGCGCTCAATCTCTTGATGTAAGCGGCGCCATAGTATCCATGACGAGACTGCTCGAAGAGGACGTTGACTGGCGTGATGTATTCGTCAAACAAGAGGTCGTGTATGCCTTTGCAAAGATGCATGTCGAGGATGAAGAGGCTATTGGCACGTTGTTGCGGAAGTACGATCATCCCTATTTGAAGAAACCAATCATAGAAACCCTGGGTATTATCGGAGCGCTCCAAGCCGAGCAGGCGCTCTTGAGATCGCTCGAGGACAATGATGAAAGCATTCGAAAGATCGCTCTTAATTCGCTGTCGGCGCTGCCGATCAAATGGGCGGAGCGAAAGAAGGAAAGAACTATTCAGATCTACAAGGATCAACTGACCAATCGATACCCGGAAGCCCGAATATATGCCGTACGAGTTTTGGCTCGGGCAGCCTTTGTGGAGTGCGAGAAGCTTATTGTTTCCTTGCTTGGCGACAGAAATGAATCGGTCGTGATAGCGGTCGTAGAGGAACTGGGGCGACGCTGCGACGACAGGTTCCTTAAGGATCTCATCCCCCTTTTCGCGAGTGATAATGAGTTGGTACGAGATGCATCCGTTAAGGCCTTTCATCAGATTGCCGAGAGGACCACAAAGGAGCACGCTCTTGGCGAGCGAAAAGGCACATCGCGGTCTACTATAATGTTGAGTGATAATATGCCGCGACTGCATGCTCGCCAGATTCATCGAACAGCCTCCGGGTTGCTCATTGCGGTATTGGCAAAAGGAAGTGTAGTCGGGACAATGAGCGCATTGAGTATACTTGACGATTTCGAAGATGAAAGGATCGAACCCCAACTGATCCGGTTGCTCGATAATAACTCGCTGAAAGTGCGCAATCGATCCGCATTCCTCCTCCGAGAATATGGGACCGACCAGGCTGTGGCGGCATTGGTCAAGGCACTCGATACCGCAGACAGATCGCTTAAGCTGAATTTGATATTTGCACTGGATGTCATTGGAGATATGCGCGCGAAAGATCCCTTGATTGCAATGCTTAAAGACAAGGACGAGACTGTCCGGTCCTATGCGTTAAGTGCGCTTGGGAAATATGATGATTCGTCAGTAGCAGATGCCTCCCTTCGCTCGCTCTCCGGTGAAACATCGGGAGCGGATCGAGCTTCTGCAATCAAGCTGTTAGGCAATAAACGGGATCCGCGTGCTGTGGAGTTGACGTTGAGTGCGCTGAACGAATATTGGGGACCCTCTGAATTCATGTTGAGCGAATTTGGTGATGTATCCTCTCAACAACGTGTGAGCGAAATTCTTGAGCGGTATGGATTGTTGAAAGATCAAGAGCTCATCATAAGCTTGAACAAATTGCTAGACAAACCAGATCTGTACAAGAAAATAAAGCATGATCACGAGTGGCAGCGTATATCGAAACGACTGGAAATGCTTGAGCAGAGATACAACAGGTCACAAAAGGCACCAGAGCTTCGTATATTGAACCGTGGGGTTTTGGAAGAATTCTACCCGCAGGCGTTCCACAAGAGATATGACGACAAGACCGGTAACGTGATCAAGGTGATGCCAGAGCTTGAGTATTTGGGTAAGATTGGTGAAAAGCGGGCCGTCGAGCCCATCCTTTCTATTCTCGAAAATGAAATGAAGAAAGGGCCGGGGGTCGATGACCATTACAAAGTTCCGCTGGTCTCTGCACTCGGTCGACTGGACGATC
Source organism: Nitrospirota bacterium (assembly GCA_029858565.1). Lineage (GTDB taxonomy): Bacteria > Nitrospirota > UBA9217 > UBA9217 > UBA9217 > JAKAHZ01. The sequence goes on from JAOUEV010000025.1 coordinate 11,413, forward strand.
TGCGACCTGTAGGGGTATTCGCTCAACTCCTGAGGTGCAAGGAGTCGTCGAATCCACTGAAAGAGGAAGTTCTCAAGGCATTAGGCCGGCTGAAAGCACGTGAAGCTGTTTCCCTGCTGCGGCAAATGTTGCAGGATGGGCGGAACGGGCTAGTTATGCGAGCGATTCAGGCCCTCGGAGAAATTGGCGATCCGCAAGTTATCGATGATTTGAAGGCAAAACTGTATCAAGATACCAGTATGTCGCCGTATGTAGTAAAAGCACTTTTACAGATCGGCGGCGACCGCGCGACTCTCGTGCTTATCGAGTACATGGTGGGGGACGGCGCCATGTCGAGCCATGATGATATATTCAGCTTTGTTCAGAGCTTGGACAGAAATCAGGCGGTCAGATTTTTCTTGAAATTCGCCGGAACAGCAGGTCGCGCAGATCGTCGGATCGTGAAGGTCGTTGAGATTCTTAAGACCTATAAGCCGCTGGCACAGATCGAGCAAATTGCACGCAGAAGCGAGGAGGAGGACCGGGACCTGTGGGTGGGCTATGTGCTCTTACTGGGAGAATTGCGGGACCCCGCCTTCATCAAGCCGCTCAAACAATATCTGAGAGATCCCGATCCTCGAGTGCGTAAAATAGCCCAAGAATCTTTGGAAGTCATCGAAGCCTCGAGTGTCGGTAACAACGCAGAAAAAGCACTGCCTGCTTCACAAGGAAAAAGGAATTTCGATGCCAGTATAAAGAACCGCTTGTGGTCGCAACGCTTGGCTATCAGGACAGCTTTTGCGAATGCCGTTCCAATGGCGCTAGATGGTCAATCTATTTACCTGGGGGGGTTCGGCGCAAGGACCAATCCCCGCTATCCAGTGCTTGACACGGCCTGGAAATTGGAGAAACGGGCTGTAGCGGATGGCGCGTCGATTCCGAAATTCGGCGACCAAGGAATAGTTTCAACCGATGCCACAGGCCGTATTACCGGCTTGGCTATTGAGGCGGCGTCCATCTATATGTGCGGATTTGACGAGGAGTTGACCACTCGGCGCTACCTGTGGCGTGTCGAAAAGAGACGATCTGAAGACGGTCTTCTTGACCCTGAGTTTGGCACCGGCGGAATAGTTAAAGTAAAACCCCAGAGTAATAATGAAAATTTAATGCCGTCGGCAATTCTATCTGTTGAGGATAATCTTATTGTCGCGGGTCACTGGACCAGATCCTCGCCCATGTATACGAGCCAAGCTCGGTTAGAAAAGCGCTCGAAGAAAACCGGTGCTTTGGTCGCTAAGTTTGGCATGCAGGGCGTCGTAATGATCGATGCATATGATATCCTAGCTGTCGCTGCCGATGCTTCCAACATCTATGTAGCAGCCGTGGATCACTCACTTGGAGTATCTGATGCGCGCTGGCATATTCAGAAAAGATCATTAGAAAATGGCTCGCTTGTCTCATCATTTGGCCTCGATGGAATAGTAACTGAGAATCCGGGGCCGAGCGAAGATCAGATCAATGCGCTTGCGGTCGAGGGCGACTATCTTTATGCTGTTGGCTTCAGCGTTATACCAGGAAAGTACACTGAGTGGCGAATTGAAAAACGCCGAACATCTGACGGCGCACTTGTTCCTTCATTCGGCAGGGCAGGTATTGTAACGAGCAGCAGGGGCACTGGATACGATCGGGCAATATCATTGGCGATCGATCGGATAACGCCCGGGTTCATGTATATCGTTGGCAGGCATTCCGCGGGAGGTACCAAAGATAAACAATGGCGAATCGAAAAGCGTCGACTGGACAACGGATCGCTTGTTGCTGATTTCGGAGAAGAAGGAATCATAACTTACAATCCAAGCGAACTCAGTGAAGGGGCTGCAGGTATAGTCGCAGACGATAGATTCATCTATGTTACTGGAGACGATTACAGTCAGGTTAAATCCAATAGCGCGGGAGGCGGTATGTGGCAGTTGCTGAAATTTGCAAAGTAACCTTTGGGACTCCTCGGCAAACACACAATAGACACAAGATGAGAAAGTGGATTAGTATCGATCTGTGACATAGTTCTTTATAGGAAGGCGACTGATACATACGGTGCTACTCGATGATTCATCGCGATGCATTCTGAGAGCCAACTTTCCCAAGGTTTCAGATGAACCGCGGCGAGCTTGCCACGTTGTACTGCTTCGTGTTCCTGCTCATCGCTGCAAAGGGAGCAGGATCTGGTCGCTGGACAGGAAGGATTAGCACTACATCCAGGCAAGTCCCCCCTCACCCGGGGGAGAGGATAAAAAGGAGGCACTATCATGAAATACCTACTTCCCCTGCTGCTTTTGACGCTGCTCGCCACGCCCCTTCACGCACAGGAAGCATTTGAAAAGGATGTGATCAAGACCTCTGGCGGCGATCTGGAGATCACCTTTATCGGCCATGGTACGCTCATGATGAAGTTCGGCGGTAAAGTGATCCATGTAGACCCCTTCAGCAAGGTCGCGGATTATTCCAAGCTGCCGAAGGCGGACCTGCTGCTGATCACCCACGAGCACCAGGACCATCTGGACATGGCGGTGATCGGCGCAATCAGGAGGCCGGACACGAGGGTGGTCCTGACCGAGGAGGGCGCGAAGAAGCTCTCTGACGGCATGATCATGAAAAACGGCGACGTCCAGACCGTTTTGGGTGTGAAGATCGAGGCAGTGCCTGCCTACAACCTGGTGCACAAGCGCGAGAACGGCCAGCCCTATCATCCCAAGGGACAGGGGAACGGGTACGTGCTGACCTTCGGCGCTACGCGGCTCTACATCGCCGGGGACACCGAGAACACGCCGGAGATGACAGCGCTCAAGAACATCGACGTCGCTTTCCTGCCCATGAACCTTCCCTACACCATGACGCCCGAGATGGTGGCGGACGCTGCAAAGGCATTCAAGCCCAAGGTGCTCTATCCTTATCATACGGGGGATTCTGATGTGACGAAACTCATCAGCTTGATGAACGATGCGGGAAATGTTGAAGTGAAGATCAGGAAGATGAAATAAGCATTATCTCCTGAGCGAATTCAGTGCTATACTCTTTGGAAGCAGCGGGTGTCCTTCCGCAAAGCGGCACTTGATATCTACCAAGAGGTCCTGCATGGCAATTACGCTCCGTCCTGACGAGAACATCGACCGCTTCAAGCTCGGCCTGAACCACAAGTACCTTCATTTCCGCAGGACCAAGATCATCGCCACCATCGGCCCCGCGTCCTCCAGCCCCGTCATGATCAAAAAGCTGCTCAGGAGCGGCATGAACGTGTGCCGCATCAACTTTTCCCACGGCAAGCCGGATGATCATCTCAAGACAATGGCGCTGATCAGGAAGATCTCCGCCCAGCTCCGCATCCCGGTGGCGATCCTCGGGGACCTCTGCGGCCCCAAGATCCGCGTCGGCAGGTTCCGGAATGACGCCGTGACGCTGAAGGACGGTTCCATCGTTATGATCACCGTGGATAAGGTGCTGGGTACGGAAACGCTCATTCCCTGCCAGTACAAGCAGCTGGTACGCGAGGTGAAGGTCAACGAACAGATCCTGCTCGACGACGGGAACCTGGAGCTGAAAGTGCTGGGCAAGGAGAACGGCCGGGTCCGTGCGCGGGTGGTGCGCGGCGGCATCCTCAAGAACAACAAAGGCATGAACCTGCCGGACACGAAGCTGAAGGTCGCTGCCCTGACGGCAAAGGACCGAAAGGACGCGATCTATTGCATCAAAGGCGGCGTGGACTACATCGCCCTTTCCTTTGTGCGGAAATCCCGGGACATCGAGGACTTGAAAAAGATCCTGCGCCGCAGGAAGGCGGACATCCATGTGATCGCCAAGATCGAGAAGCCCGAGGCGCTCGACAATATCCGCGAGATCATCGCGGCAGCCGACGGCATCATGATCGCCCGGGGCGACCTGGGTGTCGAGCTGCCCGCGAAAAAGGTGCCTTTTATCCAGGACACGCTGATCGAAGCCTGCATCTCCGAGCGGAAGCCGGTGATCGTGGCAACCCAGATGCTCGAAAGCATGATGGAACACGGCCGGCCCACGCGCGCCGAGGTCACCGACGTGTCCATGGCCTGCGACTCCGGCGCAGACGCGGTGATGCTCTCGGGCGAGACAGCATCAGGCAAATATCCCCTGGAAGCGCTTACCACCATGGACGCGATCCTTCGGGAAACCGAGTCCTATCGGTTCTTTGCCCGGGGCGGCCTGTTCCGGGACCCGCTGACGCGGCCCACGCGGGATGTACAGGACGCGGTGAGCGCAGCGATCTCCCAGCTCTCCCGCGACCTCATGGTCCGCTGCGTTCTGACCGAGACCCGGACCGGCCGAACCGCCATCGTCGTGGCGGCTGACAGGCCCTCCTCGCCGATCCTCGCCCTGACACCATCGGTCTCGGTGCTGCGAAAACTGCTGCTCATATGGGGCGTTGTTCCGAACCTGACCACGGGAAAGCTCTTCTCCGTGGACAAGAGCCTTGCTTTCGCGGAATCTTTTATGCGGAAACAGGACATTGCCAAGTCCGGCGACTACATGCTCCTCGTGCGAGGCATCGGATATAAGAAGACCGACATCCAGTCGATCATCGTCCACCAGATGTCCTAGCCAAATCTCTTGCCATTTTGCTCCTGATAATGTAATTTTCCCGAGGATCCCGGCACGCTCGTCGCAGACTCTATTCCACGAGGAGTACACAATGATGCATTTGCCCTTTTCGCGTTCCCGTTGCGGGTGTTCTGTCGCAGCAGTGCTGCTTGTCGCATTGTTGTCCGCTTTTGGATGCGCTGAGAAAACAGCGGCGCCAAAGCTTACTTCCGAAGAAAAAGACAGAGAACGCGCGCGGGTGAAAGCAATCTTCACCCAGATCGACCAGGAGAACAATACGGTGAAGCGTACGGCCGGGTGGTTGAAGGAAGCGTACCAGGGGATCGGGATCAAGAAATTGAACGATGTCCCCCGGGACAGCTTCTCGTCCTACGCCAGCTTTCTTTACAAGAATCAGGTCTACGTCATAGTCCATCCGGGATACTTCACTTTTTTCCAGAACACCGGCGATGTCCCTCTTGGCCAGGTCGTTGAGGGGATGCCCATATTGAATGTGGTCGAGCGGTTCACCATGGATCTCAAGCCGGAGCAGCAGAACCTTCGCATCATGAGGGAACAGGAGCGCATTCTTCGCGACTTCATGGAGTTCATGTCCCGCGACAAGAAGCTTCTCATCGTGGTCGTACCCGGTGACTACCGTGCCCATATATCGGTCAAGGGAGCGGATGCCGGTGATGAATACGCCCGCTTCCTGAATGACCTCACCAATCGGTCGGAGTCGGTGCTGTACGTGGAATCGGAGACCTGGAGCAACGGCTTCCTGGCCCAGCGGGAACTGAACCTGTTCGCTGATTTCGTGAACGCTGTGGGCGCGAAGCGGGTCGTAATCGGCGGAGGATACATCGGGATGTGCCTGGACAATTTCTACGCGTCCATTGTGAAGGAGAAAATACCGCGCAGCAAGGCATCCTTTGCACTTGATCTCACCACGATCTCTCCGGCCATGGAGGTCCCGTCCGGCATCGAGGTGCTGGACCAGTCCGGCAGGCTGGATTTTGCCGGTGTGAAAAAATATTTCCGTTCCAGGGGCGATACGATGCTGCAGGATGAGGCAAAGCGGCTTCGGAAAAATCCTTTTTACGATGTGTATGCGCACCGCTAGGGTCCGGCACCGAGCAAAAAAACCCTTCACCATCAGCGGTGAAGGGTTTTTTATTTCGTTAAGGAAACCGGCGTTATTTCTTCTTCATTGCTTCGGCAACCCGGCCGACCATTTTGATGGACGGCTTGAGTGTCACATCGCCCTTCCGCTTCCATTGCGCCGGCACTGCTTCCGCCGGGCTTCCGGCCAGAAGGATGTTCGCACGGATCTTTCTGATCAGCTCGTCGATGTTCCTTCCGAGATTATAGAAGTTCATCTCTGAGTTCAACAGCACGCCCTGGGGGCTGATGATGTAGGTTCCGCGCAAGGCCAGGCCTGTTGCTTCGTCAAGCACATTGTAGGCGTGGCATGCCGCGCCCGTGGGATCGGACCCCATAAGGTAGCGAACGTTCGCCAGGGCCTTTTCATCCCGCTGCCATGCCAGATGCACGAACTTGGTGTCCCTGCTCACGGTGATCAGCTCGGCCTTCAGGTTCCGGAACTCCTCCTGCCGCTCTGCCAGGGCGGCGAATTCCGTTGCTCAGACAAACGTGAAGTCCGCAGGATAGAAAAACAGCACTGTCCATTTCTTTGCGGCCATGAGCTTCTTGAGACTGACCTCTCCGAATACCTGTTTTGCCGGATCAAATGTTTCCAGGAGAAAATCCGGCGCCTTCTGACCGACCCTGAGTGAACCGCAGCATTCTGACATGAGAGCCTCCTTTGGTGGTTTTAACTTCCCCGGTGTCCTTTTCCAGTTTAGCTGAGTTATCGATCGCCCTCGAGGAAACGCGCTTCTGCAGGTCATCAGCAAGAGACCTCAGAATCCCCGGTACACACCAATGCCGAAGGAGAAGCGGGGGCCTTGATAGGGCGACCAGAGATGGACGTCCCGCGCTGACAGCGCGGGATAGCCGTACTCTATCTCTCCGAGCGGATGGACCTCGACTCCCGCGACCTCTGCGATCACCGTGACCGAACGTCCGCGATGGTAGATGGCGGCATCCAGGAACTGCGCAACATGCACGATGAACCTGCCGCCTGTCTCATCGGTCATGAGCGGCCTGCCCTGGCTGTCCAATGGCTTCTGGAGCACCTCGATACGCGTGCCCTCCTTCTGGTTCTTGGTCTCGACGATCGTCCCTCCGACCATGACAAGCGCTCCGGAGAACCGCTCCGGTGATCTTTGCAGATCAGCATAAGCGGCATCGGGCGTCAACTTACCGAGCAGGTCCTTGGGAAAAGGCGGCGCGCACCCGGCCAGAACAGCAACGGCCAAGACAGCTGCACTGAGAATTCTTTTCATGCTTGTATTATACCGCAGGTCAGAAAAAGACGGGGACAGCGGACGGCGAAGGCGGAATCTCAGCGAACCGCCCGATCGGACAGCGGGTCTATCCACGAAGGATCGCCGGCAGCAGGCCGGGACCGGTCCCAGAGCCGCATCTCCTTCGCGGTAATGACCGGCATTTCGCGTTCCGCGGAGGAGACCGTGCCGCCAACGGTGATCTCCCTGCCCGGAGAGTAGATCATGGCATCGAGGTATGCGCGATGGCGTACCAGGAATCGGCCTCCGGTCCGATCGGTCCTGCGGGGCCTGCCCCAGAAATCGAGGTCCTTCTGGACGATCTCGATCTCTGTTCCGATCTTAAGGTTGCGGAGCTCAGCGATAACGCCGCCGAGGATCACGGTCTTCCCGTTGTGCGCATCGGGCTCGGCCCGAAGGAGTGCGAATGTGAGGTTGGTGTCTGCGGTGCTGGTGAGTTCGGGGGAAAGGGCGGAACCGCAGCCGGCCAGGAGGATACAGACCATGACGCACGGAAAGATGAAGGAACGCATGCTGATCTCCTCCGTCCTTCCGGACGGTTCACGCCGAAAGTTTGAGCGGGGCCTGCCGGTCCGATTCCTGATCGATCTTCTTTTTTACGCGGTCGGAGAGTTCGACCGCGCTGAGGTCGAAGCGGCTCAGCTCCCGGGCCAGCAGGGCGGTCTTGTCATTGATATGCAGATGCTTGTTGATGATGATGCGCCGTGTTTCCAGGACCCGGCAGGACCCTCCCCGGGACGACTTGAGGTCCTCGTAGGTCACCTTGATCGCGAGGGCTTTTGCCACCTGTTCGAGCTCGGCCAGCGAGGTCTTTGTGCTCATGGTTGCCACCGGGGACCTTACGCCTCTTCCTTGTGGATCTCCATGATGCTCACGACGTTGATGTTCGCGTCCTTGAGCGCCTTCTGCACATCCGCGAGCTTCGCATCCTGCACCTTGAGAATGAAGTTCGATTTCGTAGCCATGTTATTCGCCTCCGTCGCAATGAGTATCGCCGCCGTCCGGCAAGCACACCCTATCATAAATACCCAGCCGAAGTCAACGGGAAACCGGGCGTTCGCCGCGTGCGACAATACCCGGAAAATACCCCGAATCAGCTAAGAACTGTTAAAAATTTCGCTTGCTATTTTCAAGGATACTAGCTATACTTCGTCACGGAACATTGATAATACTGGTGTAAAGAGCACTTTCTAATTCAAAGAGATTCAAGGAGGAGGATGTATGGCAAAAGCCATGACGAAGTCTCAGATTGCGGATCACATTGCGAAGAAGGCTGACATCAAGAAGAAACTGGCGGTTCAGATCCTCGAGGACATCGCAGCACTGGCGTACAAGGAAGCAAAGAACTCCTTCACGCTGCCGGGCCTCGGCAAACTCGTGCTCGTGAACCGCAAGGCGCGCATGGGCCGCAATCCCCAGACCGGCGCTGCCATCAAGATCCCTGCCAAGAAGGTCGTGAAGTTCCGCGTGGCCAAGGCTTGCAAAGAATCCATCCTCGGCAAGAAGTAACCTGCTCCTGCGCGCAACCGTATCAATAACGTGGGCATCCCGGACAACTCCGGGATGCCCTTTTCATTCACTCTTATGGAAACGCTGCTCTTCATTCTCTATCCGGCCGCGCTCCTGCGCGTCCGGCTGATCATCCCGGCGCTGCTGCTCCACGGCTGGCTCGTGCTCGATTCGGCCTTCCGCTACGGCCGGGTGCCGCTCATCGGCACCCGTGATACGCTGGGATTCCTGGCCTTGGCACTGGGCGCGGCGTTCCTCGCATTCCGGTGGAACCGTAAACGCGACGTTGCCGGGCCGCTGGTGATCGCCCTCATCCTCGCGATCCTTGCCGGCTCCTGGGTCTCGCCGGTCATGCGCGGTCCGCTGCCGCCCGTGCTCCGGACGATCTGGTTCGAGCTCCATGTGATCCTTTCCTTTGTCTCCTACGCGCTGTTCGGTCTGGCCGCGGTCTTCGGGATACTGTTCCTCCGCGGAAACGCGGTGCAGGACGAACAGGACCAGTATCGATGCGCCCTGCTCGGCTATGCGCTGTTCTCCCTGGCCATGATATTCGGCGGGATCTGGGCGCATCTCGCCTGGGGGACCTACTGGCTCTGGACGCCCAAGGAGCTATGGACAACTATCGTCTGGTTCTTCTACAGCCTTTACCTCCACGCGCGCCTCGTGCGCGGCTGGACAGGACGGCCCGTTGCCGCAATGGGAATCGTCGGATTTCTTATCGTGATGTTCACCTACGTTGGCGTGGGGCTATTGATGAAAAGCTCCCATGAGTTCTAGACATGAAGAACTTCTTCCTCTCACTCAAAACTACGGTCTGGACGCTCTTCGGCCTGATCTGCATCTTCTTCCTGGGCTCATACCTCATGCCGGCCCACCGGGACGTGCACGGCTCCATGAACGACCAGCTGCTGTTCCAATGGGTCTCCGAAACCGCGGTCCTGCACCCCTGGGCAGCGAGCTGGTTCTTCCTTTCGCTCGCCGGCCTTGCCCTGCTGACCGTGAACACGGTCGTATGCAGTGTACAGGCGATCCGCGGGAAATGGTCGCGCGCGGACTTTCTGCTGCGCATGGCTCCCCAGATCGTCCACATCGGTTTTCTCTGCATCCTGCTCGCCCATTTTCTCGGGGCGGGCTGGGGTTACCGCTTGGCAGGGTCATTGCCCGTCGAGATGTCTGCCAGGCTTCCGGACGACCGGGTCCTGTTTCTCAATGATCTTCGTCCCCAGATAGATTCGAGAGGCAGCCTGACGGGTTGGGCAGCTGAGGTCGTGATATTCGAAAACGGGCAGCGTGTTGCCGAAGGAGTCCTGGGACCGAATGAACCGCTCTTCTACAAAGGCATGGGTGTTTACCTCAAGAGCTTTGACCTTCAGGACCGACCGATCGCCCACCTCATGGTGAACCGGGATCCCGGTGCATTTTGGGCACTGTTCGGCTCAGCGCTTTTCATTGTCGGCGCGACAATGATCCTCCTGCTCAAGTGGAACAGGGCGTGATCCGCCGGGCTCCATGCCGTTCTGATCAGGCATGCCGTCGGCCATCCCTCCCGATTGTGCTACACTCACTGATATGACATATCGTGTTCTCGTCGCCATGAGCGGCGGAGTGGACAGCTCGGTCACCGCCGCGCTCCTCCGGCAGCAGGGCCATGCAGTTGTCGGCGTTACCATGAAGCTGGCCGCCGGTGTCTGCTGTGACATTGCCTCCGCGATGGCGGTCTGCGATCGCCTCGGCATTCCGCACCGCGTGATCGACGCTCAGGACTTGTTCTCCCGCGAGATCATCTCTCCATTCGTTACCGACTACCTGGATGGCCGCACTCCCAATCCCTGCGTACGCTGCAATGACCTTGTCAAATTCCACCTGCTCCTTGATTATGCCCGTGCTGCGGGTTTTACCCATCTGGCAACGGGCCACTATGCCCGCGTTGAACAGGACCATCATGCCGGCCATCCTCTGCTGAAAAAGGGCGTTGATCCGGCCAAGGATCAGAGCTATTTCCTCTATCGTCTGTCCGTGGACCAGCTTCGCCAGATCCTTTTCCCCCTGGGCGAGTATCGCAAGACCGATGTGCGGCGCATTGCCGGGGAACTGCGGTTACCTGCCGCCGACCGGCCCGAGAGCCAGGAGATCTGCTTTATTCCGGACAATAATTACCGCTCCTTTGTCAAGGAACACGCGAACGAAGGGCTTCAGCCCGGAGACCTGGTCATGACCGACGGCACTGTGGTGGGTCGCCATGACGGCATCGCCCTGTTCACGGTGGGCCAGCGTAGAAAGCTGGGAGTCGCCGCAGGGGAGCGGCTCTACGTGGTCCGTATCGAGCCGGACAAGCGGCGCGTTGTGCTCGGGAAAAAGCAGGACCTCGAGGTTTCCGTGCTCATGCTTGCGGATACGCGATTCCCTGCTTTTGACAGGCTCGTAGAGCCTATTCGCGTGGAAGCAAAGATCCGCTACCGGTCCCCTCTGGCACAGGCGCGGATCGAGCCTGCCGGCGACAACAGGATCCGGGTGACCTTTGACCATCCGGTCCTCGGCGTCTCGCCGGGGCAGGCCTGCGTTTTCTATAAAGGGGACGTGGTGCTGGGAGGCGGGACAATACAAGGGGCCTGACCGCTGATCACCGGCTCTTTCGATTCAGCAAGAGACCGGCAATGCCCATACCGATGATCCCGAGCACTGTGGGTATCGCAACCGCCAGGTATCCGATCAGGACAAAACGATATGCCGGCTTGAAGATGAACTCCACCACATGCCGGCCTTCCGGCACCTCCACAGCCTTCAATACGCCCATCGCCTTGAGCACCGGGACCTGCTGGCCATCAATCTTCGCAATAAATCCCTCATGATAGGTGTCCGTATACAGCAGAAATCGCGGACCTTCGGTCTGCGTCTCCAGAACGAGCCTATTCGCCGATTTATGCAGCACCTGTGGCTCCGGGCCATCCCTCGTATCAGGGGCCGGTCCAGACCGGGATTCCAGCGGCTGAAGGACCAATGACCTATTCCGGACGAGGGCGTCACTTTCCAGAACGATTGTCCCCTGCTCCAGAAGGCTGCCGTATTCTGTGATGGTCTTCTGGATACTGAAGGCAGAGAACCAGCGGAATTTCCTGCGCATGAGTTGATCAAATCCATCAAGATCGGAGAACCGGTAGTATTCTTTTGAGACAAACTGCGTGTGCATCGATTGCCAGTGGTCAAAGAAATAGGGCGCATCGATCCGCTTAGCAAGGTAATAATAATCGACACAGCACTCGCCGCCAAACTGCGGACCCAGGGGTTGTACGCGAAGATACTCCGTTGGACGCTCAAAGGAAAAACCGAACCCGTCGCTATAAGAAAACATGTTGCTTTGCCAGTTATGGTATGCCCGCATCCCCGTCAGACGATGGAGTGACAGCGCACCATTGACAAGAAGCAGTGCGAGGAGCACTAGCGGAACAATATGAGCACGCATATCGCTCCAGCGGGTTGTCAGCATCGGCCAGACGATCAAAGCAGCCATTAGGAAGATCGCGATCAGCGGCCCGAGCCGCTGATCTGCAGGCAGGAAAAACAGGAGCCCAAGCTGCAAGACCACAAGTACAATCGGTCCGGCAGGGGACAGCGGCCTGCTCAACATGATCAGGGGACGCCGCGCCGCGACAAGGAACCTTCGAACGCCCAGTGAGGCCAGCACGGAAAAACAGAAGACCAGGAAACTCTCGAAAAACACCCAGGAGCGGATAACCGTGTAGAATGGCGAAATATATCGCATGATCCAATACATCGGCGTTGCAGGTCCCACGGCATTGAACGCCATAATGACCGCCGCGGCAAACCAGAAGCCTCCACTGCGGGAGCAGGCAACCAGTTCATAAAGCGCAAAACCAAGCGCCAGGACTCCCACCATCGGAGCACCGTCACCGTAATCCGCGGTCGGCGTGATGAATAGGTCCTGCACAAGCTGTTTAAACCGCTCGACGGCCGTTGCCAGGTCCAGGAAGGGAAGCGCGACGAACTGCTCCGTCTGCTCTGGGCCGGTGTAGCGAGCGATCTGATAATAGTTCGACACGATGTCATGATAGATACTGTATGTTGGAAGAATGAGTGCTCCCGCAAGGAGGGCGCCAAGGAGGCAATGCCGGACCAGGAGCCGGTGGTTCACCACGCGGAGAAGTTCAGGATAATAAACCATCAGTAAAATCAGCAGCGTGACGATAAATGCCGCCAGGTAGGCCGGATAATAAACGTTCATGGAGATCGCAATGATGAGCGCCGCCGCGCTGATGCGTCCCGCCGTTTGACGCCGCACATAGCGAACGACCGCATAGAGCACCCAGGGAACATATTCAATGATCCCGAGCCGATAGATCTGGGTCGTCCAATAGCCTGCTTCACCGCAAAAAAGAAGAATCGTGAACATCGCGGTTCCCGCAACGGTGCTTCGCGTTAACTCGCGTACGAAAAGCAGCCCTCCAAAAGAAAAGAAGACCACCTCGGTAAGATGACAGGCGACGAATATCTGCTTCGGCGGCATATGAGCAATTGTGCCGAGAGCGAACCATATCCAGGCAATAGGATTTAGCAGGAGACCATGATTCAACAGGAGATAGAAGGGCTGCCCGCCATAAAGGTATGAATTCCACAGCGGAAGCTCCCCCTGGCGAAAGGATGCGTAGGCATAGAGGAACTCGGTAAATTGGGTCAGCGTATCATGGAGAGGAATCCAATTGGGATCCCAAATTGCCCGTCGGTAGAGCAGGAGAAGCAGACCGACGGCGGCAGGAACAACGAGGAACAGGTGCCGAACAGGCCTATTGTATCGGGATTTGCCCTTTTGCATTCCGAGCTGAAGTCCTTGTCCGGTGGTCGGCAGCCACGCTCTGAATTTCCTTTGTTCCTCGGGAGGCCCATTTACATGCACGGCGGCCTTCATCCGGCTGATCGTTATCATCTGTATGCATTTCTTATAGTATCGAGCACAACATAGCACGCAAGAGACAAAATGAACATTCCCGTTACGCACAGGTAGGCAACCAGTACAAAGCGATATCGCGGTCTGAATAGGAACTCAACAATGTGCTTACCCGGTTTCAGCCTGACCGCCTTAAGAAATCCCATGCCTTTAATGAGTGCGACGGATTCGCCGTCCACACGCGCTATGAAACCATCATGATACGTATCCGTATACAGAAGATAGAGCGGTCGCTCCGCACTGACCGTGAACGCCACGTCGTTTGCCGTTTTATACAGAAGGTTGTACTGTCCCGCCGCCAGGTCTGCCGGGACGAGCGGTGCGCCCTGCGCGCCCCCCAGACAGCCCGCACCACCTCCCGAGCCCTGCGACGGCACGGGCAGGATCGCAGATCCCAGATAGGGTCGGTAATCATCAATCCTGCCCACGGCGCTGCAGCCGGAGAATAACCACAGCTTTCGCTGCATCAGGGCATCCACTCCAGGTGCGGCTGCATGATAATACTCCTTTGAAACGAACAGGGTGTGCGGCGAACCCCAGAGACCGAAATAGTAAGGGCCGTCAATTTTTTCCGCCATATGATAGTTTGTACTGCAGCACTCTCCTCCAGCTTCCAGCGGCTGAACAACGGTAAATTCCCGGGGGCGGATAAAGTCGAAGGAGAACAGGTTCGTGTAGGAAAACATAGGATATTCGACTTTTACCAGGGGATTCGTCTCGAGGAGCCATTGGTGATAGCCTCCCATAACAACCAGTAGCGACATGAGCGCTGCCGCTGCGATAGGAGGGACAGAGTATGCTGTGTTCGATCCATATCGTGCTATCACAACGATCACGGCGATTCCGATAAGACCGATTGTGGAAGTGATCCACCCGGCTTTCCCCAGGACCAGGAACAATAGGAGCGCCGAACCAGTAAAAGGAACGGTCAATTTATCATAACGCGGTATTTGTACTGCACGGATCATGGCTAAGAGCCGAAGGGCGCCGAGTGAGGACATGATGGCCAGGCAGAGGATAACGTAGCCGGAAAAAAAAGATGGCGACCGGATAATGCCGTAGTAAGGAATGAGCTTACCGGCAATACTGAAGAATGGGGTCGTATTCCCCAGATAATGCAGAAACATGAAACAGGTCATGGCAAGCCAGAACAGCGACCTGCGCGAGAAGGACAAGACCTCTATCAGCGCCAGAAGCACCGCACCGACGCCGACAAAGGGAAGCGCCTCCCGGTATCCTGACTGCTCGATCCTCATGATACTCTTAACCGACGCCGTATACTGAGGACCGGTCGGTGGCATGGCCGGCAAGTTGGACCGACCACCCTGCTCCTCCTGTCGCACATCACTGTACCGTGAGACCTGATAATAATTGGCGGTAATATCACGATAGATCAGATATGTTGGCAGCAACAGGGCGCAGAAAAGTGGAAGCGCAAGAAGTGCGTGCTTCCCCGCTGCAGGAAGATTGACATAATGCCTGACCGTGCGGCTGTAGAATACCAGGAGACAAATACCAAGCGTTGCGAAAAAAGCCGCCACATAGGACGGATAATAGCTATTCCCGGCTATACCGAGGACTATGGCGACTGCTAATGCATTTTTCGCTGTCTGGTTCCGAATATAACGAAGAATAAAGAAGAGGCTCCACGGAACAAATGCTATGACGGCAAGCGGATAGACCTGAACCTTCCAGAACGTAGCTTCACCGCTAAAGAGCAAGACCAGAAAGCAGATGGCACCAGCATATCGGCTGCGAGTGAGCTGTCGGACAAATGCAAATCCGCCGAATGCAAGGAGGAGCACTTCGCTGAGATGGTAAGCTGCGAAGATCCGGGGCGGGTCAAGATGCACAACCGTTCCCAGCGCGATCCATATCCAGGCAACAGGGGTGAGCAGAAGGCCGTGATTCAAATACAAGTAAAAGGGTTGGCCGCCGTACAGGTAGGAATTCCACAGCGGCAGCTCTCCTCGTTGGAATGATGAGAGCGCATAGAGGAACTCGGTATATTGCGTCAGCGTATCTCGAACAGGTACCCAGTCGGGATGTAAAAAAGGCTTGCCGCCTATGACCAGAAACACAGCGACCGAAAAGAACATCAAGAGATAAGGAGCACGGCGTGCCAGATGGAACATAGGAGAACTTGCCGCTATTTTACCGGTTGACCGTATCATTATCGCAGCCGTCCCTGCAGGTGCCACCGCGCGTAAGTCATGCCTGCCTGGAGCCAATACCGTACGTCGGACCAGCTTCGTACCGACGCAATCTGCCGTGCAATGTAGGACGGCCGCAGATAAAAGCTCCGGGTCAATGCCTTCTGCAGGCGCAGCAGTTCGGCCGCGTCAAAGTGCGCTGTACGCCAGCGAGGGATTGTCCCGAACATCTCGTAATCCTCCCATGTCGCGGACGGATCGATCAAGCCGCGCGATTCCATCAATGACCGGACCGGGGTTCCGGGATACGGCACAATGATGGAAACCGACACGAATGTCCAGGGGAGCGTCATGATCAGCTCCCTGGTCAAGGCTATATCCGCAGACGTCTCGTCGGGATCGCTGCCGATGATGAAGTTCCCTTCCACGTGCTCGATCCCTGCTTCGCTCGCGAGCTGCACGGCCTCCCGGACCTGTTCTATCGTGATCCGCTTGCGGATGCGCTCCAGGACCTGCGGACTGCCCGATTCGACACCAAAAGCGACCTTGCGGCAGCCGCTCTGCTTCATGGCCTGCAGAAGCTTGCGGGATACATGGGTCACCCGGGTGTCACAGCTCCATGAAGGCACGTTTGCACCGGCGAGGATCTCGCAGATCTCCAGGGTCCGGTCGGGCCGGAGGGTGAATGTGTCGTCGGCAATGATGACATGACCGAAATGGTACTGCTCCATGAATTGGCTGACTTCTTCGCGGATGGAGGCAGGGGAGCGGAACCGGACCGTCTCGCCAAAGGTCGCGCGGATCGCGCAGAAGGTACAGGGAAACGGACAACCGCGGGAAGTGAACAGTTCCGTTGAAAGAGCCTTGTTCGAGAATCCGCGCGAGGAATGACCGGCCTGTTCCGCGTAGGAGATCAGGTCCCGGGCCGGGAACGGCAGCGTGTCAATGTCCTCGATCAGCGGCCGCGCCGCTTGCCGCACGATCTGGTCACCCGACCGGTGTACCGTGCCCTTGATGCCGTCTACCCTCTTTCCGGCAGCCACGTTGCGGCATATCTCGGCGAAGGTCTCCTCGCCCTCTCCGAAGGCAGCAATATCGATGAACGGAAATTCGCGAAGGGTTTCCGCCGGAAGACCGTTCACATGGGGTCCACCGACGACCGTGGTGATGGAGGGATGGCTGGTTTTGACCATTTCGCAGATACGGCCGGTGTTGATGATCGTCGGTGTGACGCTTGAGATTCCAATGATAAGCGGCCGCGTCTTCTCAACAAGGTCCAGCAGCTTCCTGTCCGAATAGGCCTCGACCTCGAAGTCCACAAGGGACACAGAAAATCCATCGCGCCGGAGATAGGAGGCGAGATAAGCGAGGTTCATGGGCCTCGTATGGCTGAGCAGGGATACGTGCTGCAGAGGGTCCGGAGGCCGGATAAGGAGGATATGTGCAGTTGTGCTCTTCATGATCAACGATGGCCCGGCTTTCTCGCTATGGCATAGACCGACAGCCCGACGGGAAGACGGACATGCCGAAGCAGCATGTTCTCGAACCGCATGACCGCAAGCAGAATACGGTTGATCGGGCCGGGAGGCATCCATGCATCAGAAGGTGCTTGCCTGTCGGACCCGCGAAGCGGCAGGCGCTTGCTGATCAGCCGATAGGCCGCCAGGAGCGGAAAGAGCAACCCCACCCGGTACGTCGCCCTCTCAATGATCAACCCCGCGTCCTTCAGCAGTCCGGCTATCTCCCCCCGGCAATAACGCCGACGCGTGAACACTGCCTCGTCATGGCTGCTCCTCAGAAACTCCAGGGCGGGAACCTGCAGGATCACGATCCCCCCGGGCCGGAGTGCTTTCGCAAAGCGCTCCAGGACCATCTTCTCGTCCGTTACGTGGCGGTGATAGAGCACATCGATCGATGTGATGACATCGTAGCGGCCCTCGCCCAGGTTTGCGGTCGTGAGATCCTTGACCGTGACCCGCGTCAGCCCCCGCTCCCTGCAGAACGACACGGCCTGGTCGGAACTGTCGATCCCTTCTGATTCTCCATAGGCAGACAAGAGCTGAAGCAGCCGGCCGGTCCCACAGCCGGCATCAAGCATGACGAGCGGGCCTTTTGACCGGAATTCCTCATCAACTGCCTCAAGGATCAGCTCGTGAAGAGACCGGTACCACCAGTGCCGTTCTTCGACCGCGAACATTCTGCCGTATTCTTCCTGGCGCATGCCGCCTCCTCAGGCTTTCCTGAAGAACGACCGGATCTCTGTGATCACTTCACCAACCTCGGCTTCGGTCAGGCCGGGAAAGAGCGGCAGGGACAGTATCTCGCCGGCAAGCCGCTCGGTCACCGGCAGGGCTCCCGGCTCCAGGCCGAGGAACCGGTAGCCGCTCATCAAATGCACCGGCACGGGATAATTGATCTTTGTCTCGATGCCCTTCTCCCGCAGGAAGGACAGGAGCCGGTCGCGTGAGCCCGTCCGGATGGTGTATGCGTAGAACTGATGGGTGCGGTCGCTGCCGGTGATCGGCAAAACGATATCGCCGACATCGGCCAGCTCCCTGGTGTAATTTTCCGCGATAGCTCGCCGCCTGGCGACCTGGTCGTCAAGGGTGTCAAGCCTGAGGTCAAGGATCGCGGCCTGCACTTCGTCAAGCCGCGAGTTGTATCCTTCCTCCAGGGAGTAGTAGGCATCCCGCATGCCGTAGAAGCGGAGCCTCCGCACGCGATCGGCAGACTCCGGGTCGTTCGTGACCACCATCCCGCCGTCACCGTAACCACCCAGCACCTTTGTAGGATAGAACGAGAAGGCCGCAAGGTCTCCGAGGCTTCCGACACGTCTTCCCGAGAAGGTAGCGCCCGCGGCTTGTGCGCAATCCTCAAGAACGTGCAGTTTCTTTGACTGCGCTATAGCGTTGATCGCGGGCATGTCCGCAGGCTGGCCGAACAGATGTACCGGCACGATCGCCCGGGTTCTCGGCGTGATCGCCGCTTCGATCAGCCGGACATCCAGCAGGAACGTGTCTTCCTCCACGTCCACGAAGACCGGCATCGCGCCGGCGGCCCGGATCGCCGCGACAGTCGGCACAGCCGTGTTGGCGACGGTGATCACCTCGTCGCCCAAACCGATCCCGAGCGCCTTCATCGCAAGAAACAGAGCATCGGTTCCGGAATTGACGCCGATGCCGTGCCGCGCCCCGCAGTAGCCGGCAAAGCGTCGCTCGAACCGCTCTCCCTCCGGCCCCAGGATCAGACGGCCCGAGGAGAACACCCGGTCCACGCGCTCCAGGATGCGGGTCCGGTCAGATGCATAGTCGTCGAGGTACCGCCATAGGGGGATCCGGATCGGTTGCATGTCACTCCTCCAGCACTATGCTGCGGCATCCCGACCACAGCAGTTCAGCATCCGCAGCAAGTCGGCGGGCCGCTTCGTGGGCCCTGCTGAAATCCTGTTGTCCCAGGATCAGACCGGCCGCATGTTCGATCGTCAATTGAAAATGGTCGGCCCGCGGCGTTTCAATGCGGTTCACCTGCGATCCGGTCGTGACCTCAATGATGCCTGCGTGGTCCGCCGGTGTCGTATATGCCCGCTCCAGCCTGATCTTGCCCTTGTCACCGATGAGCTCGTACCAGCATTCATACTGCTGCTCGAAGCCGATCGAGCAGAAGAAGCTTTCACCTTCCGTGGACATGCCGCTGGCCTGGAGGGACACGTTCACTCCTCTGCGGTACGACCGGTACCCGGTAACGTCACGCAATGCACCGGCGAGATGGTAGCGGGCAGCGCTGAGCGGATAGCGCGCCTGGTCGTTGAACGCGCCTCCGCCCGGGCCGGAGCTGAGACGGAAGTCCCCTGGCGCGGCCAGCAGAAACCCGAAGGACGACCGGAAAGAACGAAGCCGGCCGATGTCCCCGCGCGCAACGATCTCCCGGATCATCCGGTGCTGGGGATGATGCACATACATGATATTCTCGAACAGCAGCAGTCCCTGCGACTCTGCGAATGCCGTCATCCTCTTGACGCTGTCAAGCGTCAGTCCGAGCGGTTTCTCGCAGATCACGTGCTTTCCCGCAGCGAGCGCTTTCAGCGCCCATTCCTCGTGCAGGTGGTTCGGTACCGAGATATAGACGGCATTCACGAGCTCATGCCGGAGCAGGTCATCATAGCTTACGGCATCGTAATCGGTTCCGGGAAAGAACTGACGGGCCTTCTCAACGGTCCTGCTGGCGCAAGCCACAAGCTTCGCGTTCGCGGCCCTGAGCAGGCCCGGCAGGAACCTTCTCCGGGCAATATCCGAACATCCAAGGATGCCGATCCCGAGTGTGCGGTCGATCATCTTCATAGGGTTTATGTTCGCGGCTCCGGGTCTGTCCCTGCCCCTGCTCTACAAGAGTGTGCCCAGTATGCTGCGGGCACAGGAGTTGACCTGCTCACCGAACAACAGGAACCAGCGGACCTCCTCCAGGGACATCCAGCGGAACTCAGGAGGGACATCCAGCTCCGCGCCTTCCGGCAGCAGCAGGATGCGGTGCAGATGCTCTTCGCGAAAGAACCGCGCACCCTCCTCGGATTGACGGCTCTCCTGAAGCACCGGGAACCTTACCGGACGCATGAACTCCTCGAAGAGAAAGGGTTTCCGAAGCCTTCCGTCATCAGAGTAGTTCTCCTGGGTGAACTGCACCGTCGGTCCGATCTGGACGATGTTCCTGTTCCCGACCTCAGCTTTTGCCTGCATGAGCAGGCTGGTCCGCTCGCCGTCCTGGCGCAACAGCAGCCCGATGATCCCTGTCCCGACATTGTCCAGGATCGGCTGGCTCCAGGTCGCTACCTCGCGGGACTGAGATGTCACCTTGATACCGATGATCTTGAAGAACTTTCCCTGCTTGTGGGAATATGATCCAGACCGGTCCATTTCCCAGTCTGAAAGCCTGTCGAGCCCGATCCGCTTCTGAAAGATGTGGTTTCGCGCTTTCATGTCATCGAGCCACTGAATGATCTGGTCCAGACCGGCAAGGTCGCGCTCACCCTTCTCCCGCTCCCCGGTCCTAACGGACGACTGCGGGTCGCAAGAACACCTGCCGGGCTCAGATAACAGTGTGTTGTCCGATCCGGCGTTGATCACGCGCAGGTGCGCCCTTGTCCGCAGTGAGCCGAACAGGCTGGAGAGAACGCTTCGGGCGCAGGCGTTGACCAGATTGTCCTTTTGCACCAGCCGTGCTATCTGGCGAAGGGTAAGCCAGATAAAACCATCCGGAAGGTCGTTGGTTTCCTGGTCCTGAGCAAGCACGATCATATTCCTGTTGGACTTGAACAGGAACCTTCCGCCATCCTCTGTCTGAAGTTTGGCATAGAGCCGCCGGGACCGCTCGGGTTCCATGAACTGCGCAAGGAACGGCGGCAGGGATCCGCCGTGCACGCGCGTGTAATTGCTGTAGGTCGCCTGGACCGTGGGTGACAGCTGCACGAAGTGCAGGTTGCCAGGCTCCTCTTTGGCCTGAAGACAGAAGTGCAATACCCCGTTGA
Source organism: Nitrospirota bacterium (assembly GCA_029858565.1). Lineage (GTDB taxonomy): Bacteria > Nitrospirota > UBA9217 > UBA9217 > UBA9217 > JAKAHZ01. Next base: position 32,566 of record JAOUEV010000025.1, read on the forward strand.
TCCTTTTTGCGAGGATCCCCAGTATGCCGATCTCCGGCTGATCAATTATCGGCTGGTCCCATTCCAGTTCACCGTACTCTGTCCGGTGCCTCACCGCCAGTCCGGTGATCGAGAAGAATCGCCCGCTGCGATGGGCTATATTGCCGGACGATGGATCGCGTGCCCACTGGTCGAGCTGGTCGAGCGGGACAACATCAGTACGCAGCCGTGCCTGGAGGCGCTGCTCGCAGATCCACCGGTCCACATGATCATCGTCATGGAGACTGTCGCGCGTCAGCCGGGACACGACGACATCGACAATGGTGTTTTGTCCGAAGCCGAGTGCCGCGACCATGCTCAATTCAGGTTCCTGCTGCAGCCGCGATGCGATGAGCTCGCGGATCTCCGAGGTGACCGGTATGAACTCCTTCTTCGACATTTCAGGCCTGGTAATCCTTCAGGTATTTGATCTGGTCCCGCTTGTCCTCACCCGCGAGCTGCTTGTCCCGTATAACGAACTGCGGGTCCTTGTTCAGCGAGAGATATATCCTGCCGACGTATTCACCCAGCAGGCTTATCGCGAGCAGGACCATGCCGCGAAATACCATGTTCGCGAACATCAAAGACTCGTAATCCGTGAGAAGCCGCTTCGTGCTCAGATCATCGAATACTTTATACAATCCGTAGAAAAGCCCGATGACCGAGATAGCAGCGCCCACGAACCCGATGATTCGGAGCGGAACGAGCGAAAAGCTGACGATCATATTCCCCCAGAGCGCCACCAGCTTCGCAAGAGTGTACCCGGATTCGCTGTAGGTCCTCTTCCTGTGCAGAAGCTGAACTTTGCCGATATTGTCGGTCGAGCGAAGGATAATGGCGTCAAGATAAGGGTCGGGGCCGATGTATTTGATTATCTCCTTCATAAGGAAACGATTGACAATCTTAAAGCTCGAAAGGTACAGGTCCCCTGGTTTCTTCAGAATGACGTTTGCCATCTTGTTGTGCACTTTACTGCCAAAATTCCTGAACCAGCTATCCTTCTTTGACGCGTAATACGCATAGACCACGTCGTACCCTTTTTTAATCTCCTCCACCAGCTTGCCGACCTCTTCCGGAGGATTCTGAAAGTCGTCATCCATGATTACACAATAATCGCCGTTTACGTGGTTCAGACCGGCGAGCACGGCATTGTGTTCGCCGAAGTTCTTCGAAAGTTTTATATAGGATATCTGATCGGGATAGTCCGCGTGGAGCTTCTTGCAGATGAGATCTGAACCATCTCGGCTGCCGTCGTTCACCAGCACGATATCAAGCTTGTAATGTTTTGTGTACAGATCAATCAACACGGAGCAGAGATGCCCAATCGTCTGTTCGCCGTTATAAACGGGAATAACAATGGAAAGTGTGATGGACATGGAGAGACCCCTCCTCGGCGCGCGGGAACGCGCAATCTGTCCACGGAGGCACGAAAGCCCCGCGGCGTTCCGTCGCAAAGAAGCGCGAAAGAAAATCTGTTCGTAATGCGATTTCAGGCGGAACGGAGTGCGAAGTTATACGAAACGGAGCGGAGGAGAAAGGCCGATATGAAGATAGTGAGAACTGTTGGAAAGCCGATGGCGCAGGTCCTGAACGACCATGTATTCCCTGACAGCAGGAACGAACTCTTCGTCGTTTTCCAGGAGAACTGGTGATGTCTGTTCAGGTGCTGGCAGCTCCTGGGTATGCCGCAGAACCGCCCGTTTTTTCTTGATAAGGAAAAAATCCGGGTCCTTCTCGTTCGGAGCCACTTCCAATGGTGCGGTCGTTGCGCCTACGCGATCGTCACTGATGACCGAGGAAAGAACGATGTTCACCCACACAATACCGATCGAGATGTCCTTGCCCTCGTCGTCGAAGGACAACGGCTCCAGACTCCTGATCGCCGATGTGGACAGATAGATCGGCGAAAACGCGTAGATGCTGTACAGCACCAGGACCGCCGTACGTATCATATGTTTTGCCGTCCAATTCATTATGTCATATTTTACACCTGCTCGAAGTTGTCAGCAACAGATTTAATTGCTAGACCCGGCAGGTTCTGCTTTTACCAAGAACGACTCATTCTTGAGCTTTTCCCCGCTATCGTGTATCATCACTTCATCCATGTTCCTCTATTTCTTAAAACGCCTCCTGCTGTTCGTCCCCACGCTCCTGGGCATCACGATCATCACGTTCCTGCTGATGCAGGCCCTGCCCGGCGATCCTGTCCAGACCCTTGCGGGCGAACGTGCGGACCCCGGTACGATCGAACGGATCCGCGCCGAACTTGGCACCGACCGTCCGCTGCCGGTCCAGTACATCGGCTACCTCAAGCTCCTGCTGCAAGGGGAACTCGGACGTTCCTACTACACGAACCGGCGCGTGACCGATGAACTGGCGCAAAAATTCCCGAATACGGTGAAGCTGGCGCTGGCCGCGGTCCTGTTCGCCTCCGTCGGCGGAGTCGCCCTCGGGATACTGGCTGCGGTCCGGCGCGACACCCTGTGGGACCGCCTGGCATCGTTCCTTTCCGTGGGAGGCATTTCCCTGCCGGTCTTCTGGCTTGGGCTCACGCTCATGCTCATCTTCGCCCTCCATCTTCGCTGGCTCCCTCCCTCAGGCATGGGGAACGGTCATCCTGCGTATCTTATTCTTCCCGCGGTCACGCTGGGGACATTTTCGCTTGCCTATATTTCCCGGGTCACCAGATCGTCAATGATCGAAACGCTCTCGCAGCCATACATCGCTGCCGCGCGGGCAAAGGGGCTGAGCGGCCGCGTTGTGGTGCTCAAACACGCCCTGAAGAACGCGCTTGTGCCGGTCGTCACGCTCATCGGCCTTGACCTTGGATCTTATCTTAACGGTGCTGTGCTGACCGAAACGATCTTCGGATGGGACGGCCTGGGTCGCTATGCGCTCGATGGCATCATGAAACGCGATTATCCCGTGATCATGGGAGTGGTGCTGTTCGGAGCTGCTCTATTCGTGATCATGAACCTTCTCGTTGACCTTACTTATCACTTGCTGGATCCCCGGATGCGCGTGCAAAGCGGATCATAATATGCCTGAATATCGAACAGCCAGCGGTCATTTCGCGCCTCTGTCCGCGGTCATCGCTGCGGCGATACTTGCTGTCCTTCTGATCACGGCCCTCGCGGCCCCGCTCATTACCCGGCACGTGATCAAGCAGGACCCCTATGCCATGGATCTCGATGCGCTTCGTCAGCCGCCGGGAAAGGACCATCTGCTCGGAACCGACAGCAAGGGCCGCGACCTGCTCGCACGCATCGTTCACGGTTCGCGCATTTCCCTGTTCGTCGGTTTCAGTGCGGCAATTCTTTCCCTCGTGATCGGGGTCCTGTTCGGACTGACCGCGGGATACTTCGGCGGCATGGTCGATCTTGTGTTGTCCAGGATCTTCGACATCTTCCTTGCCTTTCCCAGCCTGCTGCTCGCCATCGGTATCAGCGCGGTCATCCCACCCGGGCTGGGTTCTGCCATGCTCGCTATCACGCTGGTGAGCTGGGCCGGCTTTGCACGGCTCATACGCGGCATGACGCTTTCCCTTAAAGAGCTGACTTTTGTGGAGGCGTCGCAGGCCCTTGGCGCTTCAACCGGACGGACGATCTTCCGTCACATCCTGCCAAATGCTGCACCGCTCCTACTGGTCGCCGCAGGCCTCCGGGTCGGCGGTTTTATCCTTATTGAGTCGTCACTCTCTTTCCTTGGTCTCGGCGTCCAGCCGCCGACTCCGACATGGGGTTCCATGATCAGCCTGAACCGGGCTTACATCAACGCTGCTCCCTGGATGGTCATTTTCCCGGGTCTTGCCATCAGCATGACGGTCATTGCCTGCAATATCCTGGGAGATCATCTGCGGGACCGCCTTGATCCTCGCTTTCCTGATTAGCGCTGTAGGTTTCTTATGAGCAGCGATGAATATTGTTCCGCTAAAATTGCACAGTGGTCATGACAAGATCAGCGGGATATACCTACAAGTCTTCTTCCTGCTTCATGTTATCGCAATGATCTTGGTGACAGTTACTTAAATATCTGATCCCGGACGGCATATTTTCAAGGCTGCTTCCAGTGACAGAAACGGCAGGATACACTATGCAGGTTTCCCCAAAAAAATCCCTGGGCCAGAACTTCCTGACCGATCCAAATTACGTGCATAAGATCGTTGATGCTGCTGAGGTCGGCCCGCAGGACCGGATCCTGGAGATCGGTCCCGGTCTCGGCCATTTGACCCGGGAGCTTGCACGGCGCGCAGGCACGGTGCTCGCCATAGAGCTTGATAACAGAGTGATACCTCACTTGCGCGAAGAGTTTGCCGCTGCCACAAATGTCGAGATTCTCGAAGCAGATGCTCTGCTTTTCCCCTACGATGGACTGCAGGGAACATGGAAGGTCGTGGCCAACCTGCCTTACTATATTTCGACCCCGCTTGTGCAGAAACTTCTGTCCATGAAGCAGCTGTTCACCTCCCTTACGATCATGGTGCAGAAGGAAGTGGCAGAACGGATCGTGGCATCTCCGGGAGGCAAGGACTATGGCGTCCTTTCGATCCAGGTGCAGTACACTGCTAAGCCCCGCATTGCATTCGTTGTACCGTCCGGAGCTTTTACTCCACGTCCTAAGGTCGACTCCGCGGTCATGGTCCTCACGCCAAGACCTGCTCCCGCTGTAGCTGTTGTGAACGAGGAGTTTTTTTTCCGCCTGGTGAAAGCTGCGTTCTCGCAACGACGCAAGACCTTGAGAAACTCCCTGGCCCAGCTGGGCTTGGATAGTGCAGCCCTCAAGAACGCCGAACAGCGGTCAGGAATCGATCTCAGTCGCCGTGCGGAGACATTGACGATCGAGGAATTCGGTATTCTGGCAGGACTTCTGTATCATTAAACTATCAACAACAAGTTGCATCAGAAATCTTTGGCCAATATTACTGTTACCTGCGCAATAAAATCGCATCGCATTGAAAAATAACAAATATAAACTACACAAAAAACTTGACACCTCCAAAATAATGTGTTATCTTTTTCTCAACAATTCGCAGCCCTTTCGACCAACAGTCCACCCTGATCTTTGCGACGGATCAGTATGTACCGGACTGCTGGTTATCCCTCCGAAAGCCCCGGCAGATGTTTCTCGTTTGCCGGGGCCCTACTTTTTTCTGCAGCGGTGATTTACGATTCAAAACGATTCCTCGCATGCTGCGTGCTGTCATTCCCGAGCAAACCAACTTTGCCTTGACATTTATCGGTCCTGTCATATAATCCTACCATTGCATCTGAAGTTGATTATTCCGGTCCATGCGGAGCACGAATGCAGAATACGATAATAGGGATTTTCGAGGAGAGCGCGCGGGTCAAAACGGCCTTTGCGCGGGAGAACGCTGAAAGGATCGCAGCGGTTGTGCGGCTTCTTGCGCAGACCTTCCGCAACGGCAGGAAGGTGATCCTCTTCGGGAACGGAGGCAGTGCCACGGACGCGTCGCACATCGCTGCTGAGTTTGTGAACCGGTTCCTTATGGACCGGCCGCCGCTTCCCGCGATCGCGCTGAATACCGATCCGGCTGTGCTTACGAGCATCAGCAACGATTTTGGCTATGATCAGATCTTCTCCAAGCAGCTTGCGGCCTTAGGACAGGAGGGCGATGTAGTTATCGGGATCAGCACCAGCGGGAACTCGCCCAATGTGTTGAAAGCGCTGGACGTGGCAAAGAAGGGCGGCATGAAAACCGTGGTCCTGACCGGCGGCACAGGCGGCAAAATGGCGTCCCTGGCGGATCATACGTTCATTGTGCCGTCCCGCCACACACCCCATATCCAGGAAACCCACATCACCCTCGGGCATATCCTCTGCCAGCTCGTGGACGAAGAGCTGTTCGGCGGGAAGCGGTAGGTCATGGCTGAATTCGATCCGACCAAGATAAAGACCTACTCGCTGCGGGAGCGCCAGAGCAAGGTCAAGATCGATGAAATGGCAACACCCCATCGGAAGGGATCTGCCTTCCGGGACTTTCTCTCCTCGTTCCCGAACATCCTCGCAGCAAAACAGCTTCGCGATATTGCGGCAGCGGTAGTGCAGGCGCGCAAGGATGGACGGCCGGTCATGCTAGGCATGGGCGCTCATGCCATCAAGGTCGGCTTGAATCCCTTGATCATTGACCTGCTCCAACGCAAGATCGTCACCAGCCTGCATCTGAACGGAGCGGGGATCATTCACGATTTCGAACTGGCGCTCATCGGCCACACCTCCGAGGACGTAGACCGGGAGATCCTTTCGGGCGCCTTCGGCATGGCGGAGGAGACGGGCACCATGATCAACGGCGCCATCGCAGCAGGCGCCGACAAGGGCCAGAGCATCGGCACGGCAGTGGGCTCGCTGATCGAAGGAGGGAGCTTCCCGAACAAGGACAAGAGCCTGCTCGCCGCAGGCGTTCGGCTTGGTGTGCCGGTGACCGTGCATGTGGCCATTGGAACCGACATCATTCACATGCATCCATCCTTCAATGGCGCTGCGACCGGCAAGGCAGGAGAGCGGGATTTCAGGACCTTCTGCTCACTGGTCGCCGGCCTCGAAGGAGGCGTCTACATCAATCTCGGCTCCGCGGTCCTGCTCCCGGAGATCTTCCTGAAAGCCGTGACCCTGGCCCGGAACCTCGGCAATACTGTCCAGCACTTCACTACCGTGAACATGGATTTCATCCAGCACTACCGGCCGAACACGAACGTAGTCCGCCGGCCGACGCACGGCGGCGGCAAAGGTTTCGCCCTCACCGGCCACCACGAGATCATGCTTCCGCTCCTTGCCGCGGCGGTCATCGAACTGATGGACTGACAGGCATCCCGAACGCGTTCCGCCCCGTGGTGTTTTTCAGCGGATCTCCCGTAAATGGCGAACATACACGTCCGCGACGTAGGCGGCAGCGTGCTCCAGCTCGGCGGCAAAAAGCCTGCCTTCATCCTGCACATACTCATCAAAGCTCTTCTGGTTCTTCCGGTTGTTGTCAAAAGTAGTGTACTTGAACGACTTTTTCCACAGGATGTTGCCGGAGGGATCGGTCAGCGTGACCCCGCTCACGGTCCAGAGACCCGCAAGAGAGGAGAGCCTCACGAAACCCGTCTGGAACGTGAGCAGCGGACCGCGGTCATAAGCATACTCCTTGTCCACCGGATCGCGCAGCACAGCCACCTTCGGCCAGTCAGGCACCTCCTTCCGGACCTGCTCCAGAAAGTCCTTCATGACTAGTTCGCTAAAATCGGGAAGCACAACGCCCTTTCGCACCTTGCCGGCCACCGAGGCCTCGTGCGCGTATCCCGCCGGAACCGTCGCAAAACCGCCGAGCGATACGAGGAGCGCGCCGGTCAGCGTTCTCGTCTCAATGGGCGGGCTCGCTCGCCTCACCGCCTGCATGGGGCCTATTTCCCCGAGATTAACTCGTTTCAACGCGATATCTGATGAGCAGGATGCAAGCAGGAGTGCGAACGCCAGGATCATGCAACAGCGAATTCGTTCGGTCATAGAAGCCTCCTTATAATAACAGCAACTCATGGCCACCACGCTCTTCGCGACCGCCAGCCGCTGCTGCGCCGCAGAAGCCCCGGCGTCGGCAAGGTGCTTCGCAGCGTCCTTAGCTCCACCAGCGTACCCGCCGCCTGTGTTCATTCTGAAATCATGCAATTTCGAGCATGATCAGCCGTTCGCCTTCGCGGGGAACGGCGTCATTAAACCGAACATCGCCTGCAGCATCGACCACGGCGAGCCTTTTTCCCTTCCCTTCACCTACCGGGGTTCCCTTGTCGTTCAGGATCTCTCGAACGACGCAGTTCACACCGTTCACTTTGATCGTATTGATAATGCCCATGTCCGTTGCCGCTGATGCAAAGGCCGGTGCGGCGATGCTTGATGAACTGAGCGCCACGTGAATGTTGAAATGTTTTTCGATCTTCTCGGCAAAGGACTTCTCAAAGATGCGAAGGACCACACGAATGTCCGGATGCAGGCTGCGCGCGTTCAGCCCGATCTCCAGGTTGCGCATGTCGTCGTCGGTGGCGCAGATGATGGACCTCGCCTCGCCCACGTTCGCATGCAGCAGCGACTCCTCCAGCGTAGCATCGGCGATGATGAGCGGCACGTTCATCTGCTGCACCGACTGGACGAACTTGCCGTCCGCGTTCCTTTCGATTGCCACGACCTTTTCTCCCAACGTCAGCAAATCCTCAAGAATGCGCATTCCTACATCGCCAACCCCGCATAGAATTACATGCTCCCTGAGCTTCTGTCGCCGCCTGCCCATAAGTATGTCGAGCCGTTTTTTGAGCATCACGTCGGTCACCACGGCGAATAGAAATGCGACGAGCGTTACTCCCGACACCATAAGCAACAGGAACAGCACCCTGGTGACCGGATGGAACTCACGAAATGCCGTATCCTCGAAACCTCCGCTCGTGAGCGTCGCCAGGATCACGTAGAGAGCATTGAAAAATGTCAGGTTCTCCTCGAACCGGACCATCAGGATGCCCATGCCCATGAGGCAGAGAACAGCAAACAGGATGAACAGCAGGACGCGGTCCTGCCCCAGCAGCCGCTCATACATCCTTCGCAGGGACCATGTTCTTGCCGGCCGGTCGCAGGACCCGGAGGAGCACGCAGAAACGCCTGCGATCATTCGCGCATGCGAACATTTCGCAAAGAGCACGAGTCGGTCGTCCGGCCCGATACTTGTTTCTCCTGGGGGAAAAAGCGCTTCGTTCACGGCGATAATCTTGATTTCATCGCTCTGCTCGGCGCCCCGAACGGTTCTGCCGGCAAGGCCGCGTCCCGGGCACCTGAAGAACGAAAGGATCGTCTTGCTGGTCTCGAAAGACAGGAGGTTGTCTTCAAGGAGGGATGACGCGGTGAAGCTCGGCGAAGCGCGCTGAGAGACGCTCAGCACCCTGAAGTTTCTGACACTCTCCTCGAGCTTGCGCGCCAGGTTGAGATTGAAGAGACGGATGACGACGCGAATGTGAGGATTCAGCTCAACCGCGTGCAGCGCGGCCTGGAGATTGAACTGTTCATTCTCCGAAGTCAGCACGATCGCGCGCGCAGCGGGCAGTTCCAAGGTGTCCAGCCGGCCCGGATCCTTTATATCGCAGCACGCGGTCCTGATGCCGGCAGCGGCCAGCCTGCCCAGCACCTCCGTCTGCTCCGGCCCCATTGCCACAAGCACCTCTTCTCCGGCATTGTGCAGAAATTCCGCGATCCGGATGCCGATGCTGGACAATCCGAAGATAATGACCCTATCCGCCAAATGATCTTCCTCCTGCATGCAATAGACGCTCGGTTTTGTCCTGACCGCGAACCCCAAAGAGATCGAATCGCTTTTCTCTTGGCGATCCGTGGCTCGACTCTATCACAGAACGGTTTGCTTCACAACAGATTCCTTTTTTTAGTGTCAACGCATCTGAATCGAGTTCAGGACCCGGCCAGCACCAGCAGGTAGAAAATCGATCCGGGCCAAAGAAGAAAGAGCACCACCACAGCGGAGAAAGCCCCGATCCGGACCTTCTCCGATTTCCGCTGCTCTTCTATCCGCGCCAGGTCCTCGGCAATCCGCGCCTGCTGTAAGTGAAAATCATAGCACCGCCCCCTGCACTCGGGACAGACTGCGGCGCGATGCTCATTCGACAGGATGTGACGCAGAGGCGTCACGCAGGCCTCGCAGAACTCCCTGCCGCAGTCTGCGCAACGCCAGGATGTCGGGCTCGACGGATGGGTTCTGCAGTACCCCGTCTCGCTCACAGAAACGGGCGCTTCTCCGCTCGCCTCCGGAACCATCTCTTCGCGGACACGGTGCTTTTCGATCGCATGCTTGTCCTGGGCCCGAGTTCTGTCCAGTTCATGCAGCGCCCCGCGGCGCGGGTTCTTCTCCGCGAAGACGCGGATGTCCCGGTCGATCTCCTCCTGGCTCCGGCGATCGGAGCCCGCGGGAAGGTCCCGCTTCTTCGGTGCTCCTGCTTTTTGCCTGAGCAACTCCTGCTTTTCCCTGTTCGTTCTGTCCATGTTCCCTGCTCCAAAGCTTCGGTAATATGCTGCCATGCATCTTCCGCCGTCTCAACATAGTGAAAGAGCGACAGATCTTCCGGAACGATGCTCCCCTCTTCGACAAGCGCATCGAAGTTCACGATTCTGCGCCAGAACTGCTCGCCAAAGAGCAGCACCGGCGCGGGCTTCACCTTGCAGGTCTGGATCAGCGTGAGTGTCTCGAACAGCTCATCCAGCGTTCCGTAGCCGCCAGGAAAAACCACGAGCGCCCGGAGCAGGAACTGCATCTTCCGGATCGCGAAGCAAGGATTAATAAGCCCGAGACATCATCCGCGTCCGTGGGGAAATAGCGGTAGCGAAGGTCTTTGGTGTTCATGGAAGATTCCTTTCCTCGAAGGAAGATGGAATGATGCATATTCTCCCGAGACGCGGCTACCGCGGCACCCACTCCGCCTCCGGCTCGTCCTTCGGCTTCATAAAGAGGTCCTTGCCCTTCGCCGGCAGCTCCTGCCTGAAGGTTCTGGACCCCTTCGCGTGCGATGCAATCAGTTCGCCGCTGCGCCTGCCGGTCCTCCGGTACTGCAGGTCGACCTCCGGACCGACTGCTATCCCCGCCTTGGCGAGGGACTCCGGATACTCACCCGTCTTCTCCAGGACCGTGTCCAGGGCCGACACCCCCTCGCGGATCGCCTGCACAGCTCTGGCGTTCTTTTCTTTCACCATGATAGCCGACATCATGGACATGACCACATACGCGGGAAATCCGATCACCAGCAGGGTCAGCCCAGCGTTGATCAGCGCGGACCGCCGGCGCTCCTTCGGGTCAGGCGTCGCGCTTTTGCGCGGCAGGGTCAGGAGTTTTGATACCGCCGCAACAGGGCCGAGCAGCGGCAGAAGGAACGCGACCAGCATACCATAGAACCCCGGCTCGCGGAAAGGGGCATACCCCTTCCAGCGCAGGGTGAAATAGTGCCCCACCGCGAGCATCGGAACCGCAACCACTATCAGGAAGGGAACAAACCAGAACAGATGTATCGCTGTTCCCGCCGCTACGAATCCCCATGCGGTCTTCTTTAATTGAGCTTCGGTCATGGCCTCTCCCTCAGGACGGATCCCCGCCTACTCCGTCGCTCCCGCCTCTCGCAGGATCTTCGCGATGCGATGCTTGCCGTTCCGCTTTGCGGTCTTGAGCGCCGTAAAGCCATTGGCCGCCTTCAGTCGAGTGTCGGCCCCGTGTTTGAGCAGCAACCTTACCAGCTCTTCATTCCCTGCGGCGGCAGCGATCGTAAGCGCCGTCTCGCCGCTCTTCCTAGCCTCGTTGACCGGAGCGCCGGCTTGGAGAAGCAATTCTGCCGCCTCCGTGCTGCCTCCGTCGGCCGCACTGGTCAGCGCTGTCCACACGGCAGCGTTCCCGGCCCGGACACGAGCTTTCCGCTCGAGCAGCAGCCGTATGATATCGACCGCGCCCGCGCCCGCAGCATTCAACAGCGCCTCGCCGTCCTTTCCATTCGGGTCAGCGCCGTTCTCCAGGAGGAATTGTACAATGGCCAGATAGTCCTTCGGCGCAGCCGTGCTGCCAAGCCGGCTCGAACCCGCTGCCACGGCAAGAGCGGCCGGAATGCCCTCCTTCGCTCCCTGTTTTACCAGTAGCCGCACCGTTGAGGCCCGTCCCCGCATGGCAGCCTGCTCCAATGCTGCGTCTTTTCCCTTCGCCCCCTTTTCGAGCAAAAGCTTCACGATCTTGTCGTTTCCGCCCCGCGCTGCCATCAGCAAGGCCCTGTCGGATGAAGCCGTGGCAATCTCCACGTCGGCGCCCTTCGCGAGCAGGGCTTTTGCTATGCCCGTATCACCCGCGGCAGCAGCAATCATGAGCGGCGTGTACCCTTTAAGCACTACACCGGTTACCCCTGCGTTCACCGCCGCGTTTTTATTCAGAAGCGCCTTCACTTCCATTTTTTTGCCGTTGATAACGGCATCCAGGAGGTCGCTTCCTTCCGCAGCCTCGAGCTCGGCCGTAACCCCGTGTGACCGGAGATACCGCGCGATCTCGGGCCTGCCCCGGTACACCGCCGCATGCAGCAATCCGGTCCCTATCTCATTCCTTGTTTGCAAGTCGCCGCCGCGCTTCACCAGGAACTTGACCATATCGATATCTCCAAGCGCAACGGCCATCCCCAGCGCCGTCCTGCCGTTCGAAGACCGTAGATTGACGTCCGCTCCTCTATCGAGCAGAAGCCGGACAAGCTTCATGTCCTTACTGAGCACCGCAACCTGAAGCGCAGCCTGTTCTTCCTTCGGCACCGCATTCACATCCGCACCCTTCGCGAGCAGCAGCTCAACGATCCGGAGCACGGCTGCATCGATCCGCAACTGTCTCGAGGTTGCGTTCCAGAGGTACTGCGTGAGCGCGGTCTTCCCGCTGCCGTCCGCAGCATTGACATCAGCTCCCTTCTCGATCAGAAGCTGCATGAGCGGCCCGCTCCCGACAAAAGAGGCGGCAAGCAGCGGAGTGAAACCGTCCATCCCCTTCCCGTTCACGTCCGCGCCCTTTTCGATCAATCGGGCGGCGATCATTTCGTCGCCATTGAACGCGGCGACTAGGAGCGGCGTGATCTCTTCCTCACGGTCCGTCTTTATAACGATCCGGGCGTCCGCATCGGCACCTGCGCCGAGCAGGTCCTCGGTCATCTCGCTTTCGCCGCCGGCAACGGCAAGAGCAAGCGCGAGCCCGGCAGCTGGTCCCTTCATATCCATGCCTCCGCCCTTCAACTGGTTTCGCAGCAAATCCCTGTCGCCTTCGAGAATCGCGAGCAGCATCTTCGGCTCCTGCTCGTTGACGCTGAATCCCTGTCCGCGGACTGCGCGGAGCATCTCGACCACCTCGCGCTCCTGCTTGCTGTCGACCACCTGCTCCACGATCAACCCGCCCAGGAACCTGCCGGAAAAGTCGAGCTTCTCGCCGCCCTTCTTGACCAGGTGGGAAAGGGCGCCGGTCTTCTTCATTACGAATGCGATCTCTGCTGGCGTCATGGCTCCAGCCTTCAGATTCAGGCGGTCCTTTACCGAAATGCCGCTCGCCAGGAACCGGTCGATCACCTCGGTGCTGCCGCCGCTGATCGCATAAGCGAATGCCGGGGCTCCGTCGTCAGCGCTTATCATCGTAGCGCTCGCCCCTGCCTTCAGAAGGAGCATCACCATATCCGGCCGTCCAGCCGCCGCAGCTGCCATTAGTGCCGTGCAGTCGGAGCAGGACTGGGTAGCCACCCTGAACGTGGCCTTCGCGTCAACCGGCCCTTTTGCAGCAAGATACTCCTGGACCTTTTGTATGTCCCCGTCAGCCGCTGCCTGCACATAGGCCTGTTTCGCTTCCGTCTTCGGGCTTACCGCTGACGCCGTACCGGCAATCGCTTTCCCGGGCAACCAAAGTATTGCGGCGACCAGCAACAGGATGATCAGCTTCCGTGCCTTCATAAACTACCTCCTCATTGTGTATGACGGACCTTGCCACCCTGCCCATCAAAGTTTTACGTCCCTAAGCGTCAGAAAGTCGCCCAAGCGTGTTCGTAATGTCTCCGTACGCTGCATCTTTCGCAGGAATTCATATACCTGCCGCGTTTTCATGTATATCGACCGGATCCGCTCCGGCCCCAATTCCCCAGGGCGGATGAACAAAAGCCTTGATTCACGAACTCGACCTTGAATCGCTTCAGTTCTTCTTCCTTGAGCAGGGCCGCGATCGCGTCGAGTCCCAAGGCATGAGTGCCGGAGTGGTCCTTCTGCATGGCGGCAGAAAGGTCCACGCTTCCCCAAGCAACGAGGTCGGCTTGCTGTCATTGCTGAGCGCGAGCCGCTGACCCTTCTGAAGCGCCATGTCCGGCACCGTCGGTCGCGGGTCTGTGAAGACGATTGCCAGATCCGTCCTATGCTCTCTCTCGGCGGTGTATTGTATCAGGTCGCAGATAATGAACTCCTTCGCACTGTCTTTCCCGCATCATTCCCGTTTTAGTCTGTGCCTTTTGTCCCTGCTCGGTTTCGTCAGCTGCCTGCTCCCGCCCTTTGCCTACGGCGCTTTCTTGGCTCAAAGAAAGATCTCAATAATGTTGCCAAGCAGCATTCGGGCGGTGTTTGTCGCGCCAGTAGATCATTGTTTCATCAGAAGAGCATTGGTATTCCTTGCTGCCTTTCTTATGCGTGATGAAGAGACGATATCTTTCTTTTCCCAACTTATCGTAGACGATGTCGACTTCCTTCGTGCGTTCGACAAGATACGTGCCGTCCATGTCTTCAAGCCGATCGGGATAGGCATGGGTATCTGCAAGATAGCACTCGAGACCGATCCTCACGTTCATCAGGTCAGACAATGCTGCGCTATTATATGCCCTTATCCTGTAGTCTGAGGGCGAATAGGTTGCAATGAAAAACGCGAGTGCCAGCTGGAACACGACAAAGGCGATTGCCCATGCGGCCATCCGCATGATTATCTTCGGCTTCGCCCCCCTGGATCTCCTTTCCTCGTTAGCCTTCTCAAAGAGGTGCATCAGGAGAAACGGGGGGCCAACGAAAAACAGAGTCAGGATCAAAACCAGCGCCACTACTTTGACTTCGTGCAGCAGGACAAAGAGGAGCCACGCTGCGGTCAGAAACAGCAGACCAAACAACCAGCATTTTCTTTTTTTCTCGATCGCGTCGCCCATCACATATTCACTCTCAACTCAGCGATATCACCGGGTGCGTCTATCATCATGTCAGATCGGCTGAAGGAATGTTCTTACATTGCCTGCCACACGGCGTTTAGGTCTTTCCTGTCGCGCCAGTAGGTCGTTATTTCATCGGAATTGCACCGGTATTCCTTGCTGCCTTTCTTATGCCAGGTGAAGAGCCGGTATCGTTCTTTTCCCAGCTTTTCGTAGACAAGATCGATATCCTTCGTGCGTTCGAAGGTGTATTCGTCGCCCATCTCCTCGATCCTGTCAGGATACGCTTGCGTATCAGAGCCGGCATCAGCATGCTGCCGGATTGCTTTCAATCACGTTCTTGTAT
>JAOUEV010000076.1 GCA_029858565.1 Nitrospirota bacterium
TGCCGAGCCGCCGCCGTTGCCGGCAGGAACGACCGCGCCCATCGACATTACCCAGCCGGTGCCGCTCATCCCGGCAGCGCAGCTGCACATGGGCGACCCGATCTTCCTCCGCCTGACCGACGGGGACCAGAACAACGATCCCGCTGCGGCGGAAACGGTCCTGGTGACCCTTCGCGACCCCGGGACCGGGGACGTCGAGGTGGTGCGGTTGACCGAGACCGGTCCGAACACCGGTGTGTTCACGGGATACATCGAGACCGACGACCAGGCCGCGGCGATCGGGAACGGCGTGCTGAACGTTGCCGTCGAGACCAGCATCGTCGCCAACTACATCGACTCGGCGGACGCAACGGATACAGAGGTCACAGCGGTGCTCGTGGATCCCTATGGCATGGTGTTCAACAGCTCGACCGGCGCGCCGGTGGACGGGGCGATCGTGTCCCTACTGGACGTCAATACGGGAAACCCGGCCACGGTCTTTGGCGATGACGGTGTCAGCGCCTATCCGGCCAGCGTCACCACCGGCGGGACCGTGCAGGACAGCAGCGGCAGGACCTACACCATGACGCCGGGCGGCTACCGGTTCCCCTTCATCCGGCCCGGACAGTACAGTTTCCAGATCGTCCCGCCCGCGGGCTACCGGGCGCCGTCGCAGGTCTCTGACGCGGCGCTGCAGCAGCTTCCGGGCGCGCCGTTCGCGCTGGTCACCCCGGGTTCGCGGGGCGAGAACTTCACGGTCAATCCCGGGCCGGCGATCCACATCGATATCCCGATCGACCCCACGGGCAACCGGCTCTACCTGATCAAGACCGCGGGCAAGCAGACCGCGGCGATCGGCGATTTCGTGCCCTACCAGCTGATCGTGGAGAACATCGACCCTTCGGGGCCGGTGCCGGCGGTGACGATCACCGACCTCCTGCCCCCGGGCTTCCGCTACCGGAAGGGTTCGGCGCGCTTGAACAGCGCACGCCTGGCCGACCCCGCGGTCTCCGCGGACGGCAGGAGCCTCACCTTCGCGATCGGCGACCTTGCCGCGTCCGCGAAGGCCGAGGTGCGGTACGTTGCCGAGGTCGGCGCGGGCGCCCGTCCGGGCAGGGCGGTCAACTCGGCCGTTGCCCAGGGCGACGGCGGCGTGACGTCGAACACGGCCACGGCCACGGTGGTCGTGACCGAGGACCTGGTGCGCGGCAAGTCGTTCATCGTCGGACGGGTGTTCGACCGATGCGGCGACGCGGGCGGCGGCGTGGCGGGCGTGCGCATTTACCTTGAGGACGGGACCTACACGTTGACCGACAGGGACGGCAAGTACCACTTCGAGGCCCTGCGTCCGGGCGCCCATGTGGTGCAGCTCGATACGGAGACCGTGCCCTCGCAGTATGAAGTGCAGACCTGCGAGGAGAACACGCGGTTCGCGGGCAACGCCTTCTCCCAGTTCGTCGATCTTCAGGGCGGCACGCTCTGGCGCGCTGATTTTCATCTCGGCCTTAAACCCAGGATGGTCGGCGAGGCGGGCATCGAGCTCAGGAGCAGCCTGACCCAGACCGTTCCGTTCACGCCGGAGAACATCGGAACACAGAAGGATACGCTGATCAACTATGCGGTGCCTATCCACATCGGGTCCGTGCCGGTACGGAACCCGCGGCTGACCATCCTGCTCCCCGGGGGAGTGACCTACCTGGCCGGCAGTGCACGGCTCGATGCCGCGGCACACAATGATCCCGAGATCTCCGGCGGCGCGCTCACCTTCCGGCTGACGGACCTGCCGGGCGACTGGGAAGGGACCCTGCGGTTCGACGGACTGGTGCCCCTGACCGGCGCGAGCGGCGATCTGGTCACCAAGGCCATACTGACCGTGGACACTCCCCAGGCAGCGAACTCGCGTACCCCGGTGGTGGACAACCTGCTGGTCAGGGAATCGAAGGAGGAGCGGCGGGCGGTGCCGGACATCGTGATCCATCCCCGGTTCGCAACGCTCAGCGCGGAGCTGACCAGCCGGGACAAGAAAGAGATCGACCGGGTTGTCAAGAACCTCGAAAAACTGTACTTGGACCACATCACCGTTACCGGCCATACGGACTCGCAGCAGATCCGCGGAAGGGGCAGGAAAAAGTTCAGCGACAACTATGTGCTTTCGCAGGCCCGGGCCCAGGCCGTGGCCGATTACCTCGCGCCGAAGCTCAAGCTCACGCCCGAACAGGTGACGATCATCGGCAAGGGGCCTGACGAGCCGGTGGCGGACAACAAGACCGCGAAGGGCAGGGCGCGGAACCGCCGCGTGGAACTCCAGGTCGCGACGCAGACCCTGCTGCTCTGGTCGGATATCAGGAACCTGAAGGGCTCGAGCGGAATGACCGCGGTGGCCACCGAGGGCCTGCGGCCCGGAGAGGAATGGGGCGGCGCGGCGGAACAGAACGGGACGGGCAACGGGTCCGGAAAGACCATGCCGGAGTACGATACTGCGTGGGCCAACCGGGCGCAGCCGGGCCTGGAGTGGCTCTGGCCGGGCGAGGGACATTCCCCGCCCATCCCGACCATCAAGCTCGCGGTCAAGCACGATCCGAACAGGACCCTCACGGTGCTGCTGAACGGCCAGGAGCTGGACGCGATCTACCTTGACGGCACGGTGCGGAACCAGATCGGGACCGTGGCGGTCAGCATGTGGCGCGGCGTGCATATCCTCGAGGGCGACAACATCCTCGACGCCGTGGAGCGCGACGAGAGCGGGGCGGAGACCGGCAGGGTCACGCGGGTCGTGCACTGCTCCCGCTCGCCGGTCAATGCCGTGCTGGTCCCGAAAAAGTCGCGGCTCGAGGCGGACGGCAAGCGGCCGCCGGTGATCGCGGTCCGCCTGACGGACAAGGACGGCCATCCTGCCCGTGAAGGCATGCTGGGCGAATATTCCGTTGATCCGCCCCATCTGCCGCGCAGGCGCGTCGAGGACCTGCAGCAGTCGCCGCTCATCGAGTCGGCCAGCAGGCGTCTCAAGTACGAAGTGGGCGACGACGGCGTGGCGCTCATCGAGCTGCAGCCGACCATGCAGTCCGGCGAAGCAGTGGTCCGGTTCCCCTTCATGACCGGCGAGCAGGAGGTGCGCGCCTGGCTCAAGCCCGAGGAGCGCGACTGGATCCTCGTGGGACTGGCAGAAGGCACCTACGGATACAACGTGGCGACCGGGAACATGGTGTCCCTGGGCGCCGCGGGAGCGGACGAGCACTTCTACGACGAAGGCCGCGTGGCCTTCTACGCCAAGGGAAAGATCAAGGGCGAATGGCTCCTGACCATGGCCTACGACAGCGCCAAGGCGACCACCGACGGCCGACCGAGCATGTACCAGACCATCGACCCGAACAAGTACTACCTGCTCTACGGCGACGCCACGGAGCAGCGCTATGACGCGGCCAGCGCCAAGAAGATCTATGTCAAGGTGGAGCGCGACCAGTTCTACGCCCTCTTCGGCGACTTCAGCACCGGCCTGACCGTGACCGAGCTGTCCAAGTACAGCAGGAACCTGACGGGCGTGAAGTCGGAAATGAAGGGCGAGAATTTCGAATACAGCGTCTTCCTGAGCGAGACCACCCAGGCGTTCGTGAAGGACGAGATCCGCGGCGACGGGACCTCGGGCCTCTACCGGCTGTCCCGGAAGAACATCGTGCTCAATTCGGATGCCGTGACGATCGAGGTCCGGGACCGGTTCAAGAGCGAGGTGGTCCTGTCACGCCAGCCCCTTGCGCGGTACCTGGACTATACCATCGACTATGACTCCGGGACCATCTGGTTCAAGACCCCGGTCTACAGCCGCGACGAGAACTTCAACCCCATCTACATCGTGGTGGAATACGAGGCATTTGACGCGGCGGACAAGGCCTATACCTACGGCGGCCGGGGCGCCGTGAAACTGATGGACAATAAGGTGGTGGTGGGCGCCACGCACGTGCATGAAGGCAGGACCGGAGGCGAGGGCGACCTGAACGGCGTTGACGCCACGGTGCAGGTCACGCCGACGACCAGGATCAAGGCCGAGGCGGCGACGACCCGGACCGATCAGCCCGGCGGCGGCACCGCGGACGGATCGGCCTATCTGGCGGAAGTGCAGCACCGGTCCGAAAAAATCGAAGGCAAGGCCTATGTGCGCGGCCAGGGAAACGGCTTCGGTCTGGGACAGCAGAACGGAAGCGAGACCGGCACGCGCAAGACCGGCGGCGATATCATCTACCGGATCAACACTCCCTGGAGCGCCGGAGCGGAGGTGTTCCGGCAGGAGACCCTTTCCACGGGCGCAACGCGGGACATGGCCGAGGTCCGCGGACGGTACGTCCTGCCGCGGTACGAGGCCCGGCTCGGTGTCCGGCACGCCGAGGACAGGCTGGGCACGGGCGAGGCCTACACCTCGGACCAGGTCTTCGCCTCCAGCCGGTACCAGTTCACGGACCGCCTGGCCGGACGGGTGCAGCATGACCAGTCGATCGGCTCGGGCGACAGCGCCGACTTCCCGACCCGGACCACCCTGGGCCTCGATTACCGGCTGAACAACAGCGCCACGCTCTTCGCGGACCAGGAGTTCACGCACAGCGCGGCCCAGGACACGGCGACCTCCCGCATCGGCGTCAAGGCCTCGCCCTGGACCGGCGGTCAGCTCAGCTCCACCATGGAACAGCAGACGACCGAGTCCGGCGTGCGGCTCTTCTCCACCACAGGCCTCAAGCAGGGCTGGCAGATCAACAAGCAGTGGAGCGTCGACGGCGGCCTTGACCGCTCCGCCACGATCCGGAATACCGCCGCGCCCACGGTCAATACGAACGTGCCGCCCGCGTCGGGCGATTCCGAGGACTTCACCGCGGTCAACCTCGGCGCGGGATACCGCCAGCCGAAGTGGTCCTGGACCGGCAGGGTCGAGCAGCGGATGGCCGAGAGCGAGGACAAGTTCTCGACCTTCAACGGCGCAAACGGCGAGGTGAGCGAAGGCCTGGCGCTGGCCGCCGGGCTCCAGACCTTCCGCACCCTTGCCGTGACCGGACTCACGCGCTTCAACGGCGATCTCCGGATTGGCGCGGCCTACCGGCCGCTCCAGACGCGGTTCATCATCCTCGACCGCTTCGACCTGATCGAAGCACGGCAGCAGGGATCTGATTTCAACTATGACAACTGGCGCGTGGTGAACAACTTCGTGATGAACATGAAGCACGAGACCCGGACCCAGGCGTCGCTCCTCTACGGCTCCAAGTACGTGAAGGAGAAGATCGATGAGAACGATTACCGCGGATACACGGACCTGCTGGGTCTTGAGGGCCGGTACGACATCACGAAGCAGTGGGACATCGGCCTGCGCGGGCTCAGGCTCCATTCCTGGGCGATCGGCCAGACGAGCTACGGCGCCGGGGCGTCGGTGGGCTTTAACGCGGCAAAGAACCTCTGGGTCAGCCTGGGCTACAACATCACGGGATTCACGGACCGCGATTTCTCCAATGCCGACTTCACGACCCAGGGCCCCTTCATCAAGCTGCGCATGAAGTTCGACCAGGTCTCGGTCCGCGAGGCCGTGCGCTGGATCACGGGACAATAGACCGCGTTCGCGTATGCTCTGTTCGCGTATGCTCTTGACCAATCGGGATTTATCGGGCATACTATGAACAGGGATGCAGTCTATCCTGAGAGGGAGCGCTAATTCAAGAACAACGGAGGACACCATGAAGATCGAGCTGGAGGGATCGCTGCTGAAATTCATACCCGAGAACGCCCGGGAGAAGGACGAGCTGAATCAGCTCTGGAACATCGTGATCGACTGCGTGAAGGAGAACCGGAAGCTCGTGCCCGTGGGGCAGTATATCCCCGGCATGAAGGAAGTGGCGACGTTCAATATCGAGTAGGCGGATGGTTCATAGCGGAAACAGCACAAGGCCCGGGATACTCCCGGGCCTTGTTGTATTTTATTTGGTGCCGGCGGTCGGAATCGAACCGACATGGAGTTGCCCCCGGAGGATTTTGAGTCCTCTGCGTCTACCAGTTCCACCACGCCGGCACAGACGAAAACTTACCCGAAACGAGCCCACGCGTCAAGCAAAAAGGCTTGAAACACCGGGACCCCGTCTGTATAATATAGTTCTCTATGCTAACGGGCTATAACACGGATTTCAAGTTCCAGGGCAGGGTCTATCACTGCCAGACCGAGGACGGCGGGATCCATAATCCCTTCATCACCTCGCTGATGTACCATCAGGGCGCGATCCTCGCCCGCCGCAAGACGAGCTACGAGGACATCATCAAGGCTGACTGCCTCGATGACGTGGTCCGCGAGCTCATGATGGAACAGCACAAACAGATGATCCGCGACCTGATGCAGGGCAAGCTCGACGTGAACGCGAACGCCGCGGCCGCGGACCTGGCGCCGATGCCGCTTCCGAAGGTCGCACCAGCGCCCGCGCCGGCCCCTCCGGCACCCAAACCCGCGGCGCCGAAGCCGGTGGCCCCTCCTCCCCCCCCGCCGCCCCCCAAACCGGCGCCTCCGCCTCCGAAGGAGGAGCCCAAGGAGAAGAGCCTCGACGACATCATCCTCGAGTTCCTTGCATCGGAAGACGACAAGAAAAAGTAAAGAAGCGGACCGGGGCGGAAAACCCCGAGCAGCATATCAGCAAAGGTCAGGAGGACCAGGGCAGTGAATGAAGAGACATTGAAGACGCTGAGGGACCGGGCGCGCAGGATCCGGATCGATATCCTCAAGATGCTGCATGGCAGCGGCTCGGGCCATACCGGCGGCAGCCTGTCGGCGACGGACATCATGACCGCGCTCTATTTCTACAAGCTGAAGCACGATCCCAAGAATCCGGACTGGAAGGGCCGGGACTGCTTCATCCTGTCCAAGGGACACGCCGCGCCGGTGCTGTACACCACGCTGGCGCACGCGGGATACTTCGCGACCGACGAGCTCTGCACGCTCCGGAAGATCGGGTCGCGGCTCCAGGGCCATCCGGACAGCAAGTACCTTCCGGGCGTCGAGATCTCCACGGGCTCGCTGGGCCAGGGCCTGTCCGTTGCCTGCGGCGTCGCGCTGGCGCACAAGCTCGACAAGGCCCCGAACCGCGTCTACGCGGTGCTGGGCGACGGCGAACTGCAGGAAGGCCAGATCTGGGAAGCGGCAATGACCGCGGCCCATTACAAGCTGGACAACCTCTGCATCCTCGTGGACAACAACGGACTGCAGATCGACGGGCCGGTCGCCAAGGTCATGGGCGTGGAGCCCATTGCGGACAAGTGGCGCGCCTTCGGCTGGGACGTGCAGGACATCGACGGCCACGATATGGCGCAGCTGGTCGCGGCGCTCGACAAGGCCGAGACCGTGAAGGCTAGGCCCACGGCCATTGTCTGCCGCACGGTCAAAGGCAAGGGTTCCAAGTGCTTCGAGGGCAAGGTGGAGTTCCACGGAACCACGCCGTCCAAGGATGAGCTGGAAACGGCGCTGAAAGAACTCGATGAAGCCGTTTGTAAATAACGAATACAAAATCAAAATCTTTTCTTGACGGGATTGCAGGATAAACGTCTGATTGATCCGAAGTCAACAACCTGTAGATCCTGGTATCCTGTCAAAGGTCTTTTGGAGGAAACGTGAGTCAGCCACAACAGAAGATAGCTACACGAGACGCATACGGCGACGCTTTGGTCGCCCTGGGCAAGAAACGGGACGACGTGGTGGTGCTGGACGCGGACCTGTCGGGGTCCACGAAGACCTCGAAGTTCGCCAAGGCTTACCCGGACCGGTTCTTCAACATCGGCATCGCCGAACAGGACATGATGGGAACGGCCGCGGGGCTGGCAATCGGCGGCAAGCTGCCCTTCGCGAGCACCTTCGCGGTCTTCGCCACCGGACGCGCCTGGGAGCAGATCCGGCAGTCCGTCTGCTACCCGAACCTGAACGTCAAGGTCGTGGCGAGCCACGCCGGCGTCACCGTGGGCGAGGACGGCGGGTCCCACCAGTCCCTGGAGGACGTGGCCGTGATGCGCGTGATCCCGAACATGACCGTGATCGTGCCGGCGGACGGACCGGAGACCCAGCAGGCCATCGAGGCCGTGGCCGAATATAAAGGCCCCTGCTACGTGCGCGTGGGCAGGAACAAGGTGCCGACCATCTGCCCGGAGAACTACCGGTTCAAGATCGGCAAGGCCCACGTGTTCCATGAAGGCAAGGACGTCTGCATCATCGCGACCGGCCTCATGGTGGCGGAGGCGCTCAAGGCGCGCGACCTGCTCAAGGCCGAGGGGATCGACGCCGGGGTGATCAACATGTCCACGATCAAGCCGCTGGACAATGACGCGGTCATCGCCGCGGCAAAGCGCTGCGGCGCCATCGTGACCGCGGAAGAGCACTCCATCATCGGCGGTCTGGGCGGCGCGGTGGCCGAGGCGCTGTCCGAGTCCGCTCCCGCACCGCTGGTGCGCATCGGCACCCGGGACCAGTTCGGCACGTCAGGCGATCCCGACGGCCTGCTGAAGCACTATAAACTTTCGGCGGAAGACATCCGCGAAGGAGCGAAGGAAGCGGTAAAGAAAAAGAAGCGGTAAGGGGTCAGGGGTAAGGGGTAAGGAAAGATCCACACATCACCCGTTACTCCTCACGTCCCGCCTCTCATGGTAATTCATGATCCATCTGTATCGGGTGAACAAATCCTACGAAGGCATCCCGGCGCTGCGGGAGATCACCTTCAGCGTTGATAAGGGAGAGTTCGTCTTCCTGACCGGGCCGAGCGGCGCCGGAAAGACCACGCTGCTCAAGATCCTCTT
Source organism: Nitrospirota bacterium (assembly GCA_029858565.1). Classification (GTDB taxonomy): domain Bacteria; phylum Nitrospirota; class UBA9217; order UBA9217; family UBA9217; genus JAKAHZ01. Next base: position 8,770 of record JAOUEV010000076.1, read on the forward strand.
CTGCGCCGAACGGGCCGACGAGGGCCAGATCATCATCCAGGGGATGAACACCTTCCGGCTCGGCCCCTCGAGCATTCCCTACCTCCGCCGCAACATGGGCTTCGTGTTCCAGGACTACAAACTGCTTCCCCACAAGACCGTTTTCGAGAACATCGCGCTGGCGCTCAAGGTGGTCGGCACGCCCTACGGCGAGATCGAGCGCCGGGCGCTCACGGCGCTCAAGAAAGTGGGCATGCTGAACAAGGAGCACCTGACCCCGCCCAAGCTCTCGGGCGGCGAGCAGCAGCGCGTGGCGGTGGCCCGTTCCCTGGTGAACGAACCCCAGTTCCTGCTTGCCGACGAGCCCACGGGCAACCTCGATCCCGCGAGCGGACAGGAGATCTTCAAGCTCTTCAAGGAGATCAACATGAAGGGGACCACGGTCCTGATCGCGACCCACGACTGGGAGACCGTGCGGACCATGCAGCGCCGCATCGTGGCCATGGAGCGCGGCAGGATCGTGAGCGACTCGCGGGATTCGCAGAAGAAGCCGTCGCCGGCCGCGGCCGTCCGGCCGGGGACCGCGTCATGAGGGGCTACGGACCGATCTTCTACCTGCTCGAGGCCTACCGGGGCCTGCGTTCCAACAGCCTGGTCAACGCGCTCGCCCTGGGCACGATCTGCATGGCCATGCTCATTGTCGGCTTCTCCCTCCTGGTGTTCCTGAACCTCACTACCGCTGTGCGCGCCATGGGCGACCGTCTCGAGATGTCGGTTTTTCTAAAGGACGGCCTTTCCCCGTCGGACCGGGACCTGTTGCTGACGCGGCTCAAGTCCGAGTCCGGGGTGCGCAAGGCCGCGCTGGTGACAAAGGACCAGGCGCTGACGCAGCTCATCCGCGACATGAAGGGCCAGGAAAAGCTCTTCCAGTCCCTGGGCGAGAACCCGCTCCCCGATTCCTACGAACTGACCATCGATCCGGCCTATGCCGGTGACGGGAAGATGGAAGGCATCGCGAAGCGGATCGCGGGATTCTTCGGGGTGGAGGACGTGTCCTACGGCAAGCAGGGCGCCGAGATGCTCGGCAAGCTTCTGCGGCTGGTGACCTACGGGGGGATGTTCCTCGCGGTCCTGCTCGGCGTGTCCGTGGTGTTCATCATTTCCAACTCGGTGCGCCTGGCGCTCTATTCGCGGGGCCAGGAGATCGAGCTCATGCAGTGGATCGGCGCCACCCGGTGGTTCGTCACCGCGCCCTTTCTGGTCGAAGGGATCCTCATCACCACGCTCGGCGCGTCCCTTGCCGTGGGCATCCTCGCAGGATTGTTCCACGCCCTGCCCGGGGACGCCATGCTCTTCCTTTCCGGTCCCGGCGGATTCCAGTTCCTGCCGACGGGCGTGATCGTGCTCATGATCGGCGGCTGCGGCCTGCTGGGGCTGGCGGGCGGGCTGGTGTCGGTGAACAAGTTCCTGGATTAGAACGTTTTCCCGACACTGAGGACACTGAAAGTGCGTTGACACAGAAGAGGCGGATGAACTTTCTGAAAAGGCATGATCAGGATTTTTCATAGGTTCTTTCAGAGTCCTCAGTGTCAAAAAAGTAAGTTTCTACCTCCTCGATGCTACAACGAACCTCCATACTCATCTTCTCCCTGCTCGCCCTGCTGACCTTTTCGCCGGCATTGGCCGGGGACGACGACGCCAGGCAGCAGGAGCTCAAGCGCATCAAGCAGGAGATGGCCGAGAAGAAGAAGAAGCTCAAGCGCGCGGGGCGCAAGGAGCGGTCCACCCTGTCGGAGCTCGAGAAGATCGACCGGGCGATCCACGCGGGCGGGGCGGAGCTCGCGGAGCAGCAGATCAAGCTCCGCGAAGCCGAGACCGCGCTTGCGGGCATGGAGCAGGACCGCGAGAGGATCGCCGGGGAGATCGGACGCCTCAGGCCGCTCTTTGCGGCCCGGCTCCGCGCCCTGTACAAGGTCCAGCGGAGCGGGGGATTCGCGCTCGCCCTGCTGTCGTCGGAGAACATCGATACCGCCACGCGGCGGGCGCGGGCGCTGGCCGTGATCGCGAACCGGGACCAGCGGCTGATCGCCGAATACCAGGAGACCCTGCGGCGTCTTGAGACGACCCGGGAGGAGCTCAAGGACCGGCAGGCGGAGATCCGCGGCCGCACCGAAGCGGTCGCGTCAAAGCGCGCTTCCCTTGAGGAGCGGCGCAAGAAAAAGCGGACCCTGCTCGCCTCGATCAAGCAGGAGAAAAGCTCCTATGAAGAGACGCTCCGGGAGCTCGAGGAATCGTCGATCAACCTCTGGGCCATGATCCACGAGGCGGAAAAGGAGCGTGCCGCGGCCGCCAGGCGGAAGCAGGAGGCGCCGCAGCCCCGGGTGTCGGGACGCGGTGCCCTTCCCTGGCCCGTCCAGGGACCGGTGCTCACGCGGTTCGGCACGCAGCGCCATCCCCAGTTCGGCACGGTGGTCTATCGCCGGGGGATCGAGATCCAGGCGCAGGAAGGCGAGGAAGTGCGGACCGTGTCAGCGGGGCAGGTCGCTTTCGCGGACTGGTACAAGGGATACGGCAGGCTCGTGATCGTGGACCACGGGGACGGCCTCTACACGCTCTACGGCCACCTGTCGGTGCTGAACACGTCTGCGGGCGACCGGGTGGAGCGGGGCCAGGTGGTCGGCCGGGCCGGGGACACGGGCAGCTTCGCCGGCCCGCGGCTCTACTTTGAGCTGCGCAGGAACGGAGTGGCCCAGGACCCCCTGCTCTGGCTGGCAAAACAGTGACCGCCGTGGTATTATAGTGAAAATCATTTTACGGAGCGTTCGCTATGACGATGGATCCGGAGGAGAAAGACATGATCAAGTTGAACAAGAAGCGGCTGCTGGTCACAGCCCTGATCCTGGTCGTGCTCGGCACGGTAACGCTGTTCACGACCGGTTTCGTGGTCGGGCACAAGGTGGCCCATGCCAAGACCGACGCCTACGAGGACCTGCGCGCGTTCACGCGGGCGCTCGAGCTCATCAAGAGCAATTACGTGGAGGACCCGAGCACCAAGGAACTGATCCAGGGCGCGATCCGGGGCATGGTCTCGAGCCTGGACCCCCACTCGTCCTACATGACCGAGCGGGCCTTCAAAGAGATCAACATGGACATCAAGGGCGAGTTCCAGGGCGTGGGCATCCAGATCGGGATCAAGAACCAGCAGCTCACGGTGATCTCGCCCATCGAGGACACGCCTGCGGACCGGGCAGGGCTCGCCGCGGCCGACAAGATCATGAAGATCAACGACGAGTGGACCAAGGACATGTCCATAGAAGAGGCCGTGGACAAGATGCGCGGGCCCAAGGGCACCCAGGTGCGGCTCCTGATCTACCGCGAGGGCTGGGACAAACCCAAGGAGTTCAAGATCACCCGCGACGTGATCAAGGTCGCGAGCGTCAAGTCCCGGATGCTTGAAGGCGACATCGGCTATGTCAAGATCATCCAGTTCCAGGGCAGGACGTCCCAGGACGTGGAAGCTGCCATGAAGAAGCTCGAGGACAAGGGCATGAAGCGCCTGGTGCTTGACATGCGGAACAATCCCGGCGGACTGCTGGACCAGTCGGTGGACGTGAGCAGCCTCTTCCTTCCCAAGGACAAGCTGGTGGTCTATCTCCAGGGCAGGAAAAAGGACGACCGCAAGGACTTCCTGGCAACAGGAGACTTCACGGTCCGCGACTATCCCGTGGTGGTGCTCGTGAACACCGGTTCGGCCAGCGCCTCGGAGATCGTAGCCGGGGCCCTGCAGGACTCGAAGCGCGCCGTGGTGGTCGGCACCCAGACCTTTGGCAAGGGCTCGGTCCAGACCGTGTTCCCCCTTGACGGCGGCACGGGCATCCGTCTCACGACCGCCAAGTACTACACGCCCAGCGGCCGGTCGATCCAGAACGTGGGCATCACCCCGGACGTCGAGGTGAAGCTCCCGAAGGTCAACGGCAAGAACGGCGAGAACGCCCACATCGTGGTGCGCGAGAAGGACCTGGAGCGGCATCTCAAGAACGAGACCGTGAAGGAGCCCGAGAAGAAGACGGATAAGAAGCAGGAATCGGGCGAGGACGAGCTGGTGATGGAGGCGGTGCCCAAGGACGACAAGGAGGATATCCAGCTCCAGAAGGCGATCGCCCTGCTCAAGACCGGCGACATATTCAAGAACCTGCCGCCGAAGAAGGAGCAGGAGGCGAAGAAGGAAGAGAAGAAGGAAGAGAAGAAGGAAGAGAAGAAGGAAGAGAAGAAGGAAGAATAGGAATAGTTGCCGCACAGGGCGGAAACCTATGAGATGTGATAAGGAGCAGGGCTTGATGCCCTGCTCCTTTTTTATTGTGCGCCCAGCATGGGCGCACTCCTATGGGTGCAAGTCCCATCGTAAGTTGATCACGACGAACGAAGCGAAGCGCAACTGCATGAGGGCGACCGAGTGTG
>JAOUEV010000026.1 GCA_029858565.1 Nitrospirota bacterium
CGAAAACTCGGCCTGCGGCCTCAGACATTCGCGTTCGCCCTTTGGGACGCTACCTTAGGCCAAGACGTGTGCCCCAAAATCTTATAGGGCTGCTTCCGGGGACATGCGGGTTTTGGGTAAAAGCTTTAAAGCCTTTGAATCTAACCCCATGCGAACATTCCCGTTACGCTGGTTCCTTTCCCGCCCGCTTCGTCCGGCCCGGACGGATTGACACCCCTGCGGCCTGGGGGTACTATCAATCATGCCGCGATTCACCATCCAGTCCGAATTCAAGCCCACGGGCGATCAGCCGCAGGCCATTGAGAGCCTTTCCGAGGGTGTTATAAAAGGACTGCGGGACCAGGTCCTGCTCGGCGTGACCGGTTCCGGCAAGACCTTTACCATGGCCAACGTGATAGAGCGGGTCCAGAAGCCAACGCTCGTGATCGCGCACAACAAGACCCTGGCGGCACAGCTCTATAACGAGTTCAGGGAGCTCTTTCCGCAGAACGCGGTGGAATATTTCGTTTCCTACTACGACTATTACCAGCCCGAGGCCTATCTTCCGACCACGGACACCTATATCGAGAAGGACTCGGCGATCAACGAACAGATCGACCGCATGCGCCACGCGGCAACGAACGCGCTGTTCGAGCGGAACGATGTGATCGTGGTCGCCTCGGTCTCCTGCATCTACGGCCTGGGATCGCCTGAGGCATACCACGGCATGCTGCTCTTCCTGGAGAAGGGACAGCGCATCGAACGGAACGAGATGCTCCGGAAGCTCGTGGACATCCAGTATGCGCGGAACGATTTCGATTTTCAGCGGGGCACCTTCCGGGTGCGCGGCGATGTGTGCGAGATCTTTCCGGCTTCCCATGAGAGCACGGCCATTCGCGTGGAGATGTTCGGAGACGAGATCGACAGCATCTCGGAGTTCGATCCGCTGCTCGGAACGCCGCTGCAAAAGCTGGACAAGATAGCGGTCTACCCGAACAGCCACTTCGTGATCCCCGAATCGCGCATGAAAGCGGCGGTTGACGGCATCCATGAGGAATTGCGGGAGCGTATCCAGCATTTTCGCAGGGCGAACAAGCTGATCGAGGCGCAGCGCATCGAGCAGCGCACGATGTTCGACCTGGAGATGATCCGGGAAATGGGCTACTGCCACGGCATCGAGAACTATTCGCGCCACTTCTCGGGCAGGGCTCCCGGCGAACCGCCGCCCACGCTGCTCGATTACTTCCCCAAGGACTACCTGCTGATCATCGACGAATCCCATGCAACGGTCCCGCAGATCGGCGGCATGTTCAACGGCGACCGGGCGCGAAAGACCACGCTTGTGGAATTCGGGTTCCGTCTGCCTTCGGCGCTGGACAACCGGCCGCTCAACTTCGAGGAGTTCAAGGACCGGACGAACCAGGCCGTCTACGTGTCCGCCACGCCCGCGGACTACGAAATGGAGAGGAGCGGGAACCGCATTATCGAGCAGGTGATCAGGCCTACCGGCCTCACGGACCCGACGATCGCGGTGCGGCCGGTGAAAGGGCAGGTGGACGACCTGCTGAACGAGGTGCGGAACCGCGCCGAGCAAAAGGAGCGGGTGCTGGTCACCACGCTCACGAAGCGGATGGCCGAGGACCTGACGGAACATTACAAGGAGCTGAACGTCAAGGTCGCTTATCTCCATTCGGATATCGACACCCTGGAGCGGGTGGACATCATCCGCGACCTGAGGCTGGGAAAATACGATGTGCTGATCGGCATCAACCTGCTGCGCGAAGGACTTGACATCCCCGAGGTCTCGCTCGTGGCGATCCTGGACGCGGACAAGGAAGGGTTCCTGCGTTCAACGCGGTCGCTCATCCAGACCATGGGCCGCGCCGCCCGGCACGTGAACGGCGAGGTGATCCTCTACGCGGACAAAATGACCGACTCCATGTCCCGGGCCATCAGCGAGACCAGCCGCAGGCGCGCGATCCAGGAGGAATACAACCGGAAGAACAACATAACTCCTCAATCGGTGAAGAAGAACATCATGGCCGCGCTCCGGACCGTGTATGAGCAGGATTACTTCACCGTGCCGATCGCGGCGGAGGAGGCGGGCGAGTATGTCCCGACCGTGGATATCCCGAAACTGATCTCCCGGCTGGACAAGGAAATGCGGCAGGCGGCAAAGGAACTGGACTTCGAAACAGCGGCGGAGCTGCGCGACAAGATACGATCGCTCCGGCAGAAGGAACTTGCCGTGGGAGTCAAGGTGGAGTGACTCGAATTCGAAATGTGGAATTCGGAATGCGGAATAGGAGCGAAGATGAATATCCATGAAGTTGCAGGAAAGCTCATCGGCTCAGGCGAGCATATCCTCGGCGCCGACGCGACAGGCAGCCACGCCTGTTATCTCATCTACGGCGTTTTGAAGGCGGGGGAAAAGGGGCGGGTGCTGAAGCCAGGTGCAGGTCACGAGGAGATGGTCCTGGCCGTGAACGGAGACATTATCCTGCACGGCAGGTCCATGTTCGTGCTCGGCAAAGGACAGGCAGCGCATTTAGTCGGGGAAGAAACGTTCCTGGCAGAAAACCCGGGCAGCAGTGATGTTATCTACGTTGTTGCGGGCGGCCACGGGGCGGGCGGCCACGCGCATTGAGCATGCTCAAGACAGAGGAAATCATGGAAAAGAAGACCGAAGGGAGCGGACAGGACTGGCTGCTGCGGTACAAGAAGAAGATCATTCTTGCGATCGTGTGGATCATCACCGCCGCGGTCGTGCTCACCATGCTCACCATTGCCTGGACCTTGCGGGCGCAACTGATGACCCAGAGCATGCTGCAGGCCCAGGAACTGGGAGCGCTTATCCACTCGAGCCTGAACCACCTGATGCAGGTGCGCGATCCGGACAGGATGCAGACCACATTGGAGGCCATCGGACGCGAGAACCCCTCGCTCGTCCGTGCATTCATTCTCGACAGCCGCGGCAGGGTCGCCTATTCAACGGACCGCCGGGAGATCGACTCGGTCATCGACCGGTTCACCCACGTGTCCTGCAAAGGGTGTCACAGCGGCGCTGTCGTGGTGCCTCATGACACGACCATGACCATAACCATCGAAGGCAAACGGGTGCAACGGTACGTGCATGTCATAGAGAACCAGCCGTCCTGTCACGGCTGCCACGCGGCGTCTACACGGATCAACGGCAAGCTGATCATCGACCGGTCCCTTGAGGCCACCGACGCGCTGGTCAGGACCGTGGTTGCCATCATCTGCATTCTGGGGTTCGGATGCCTTCTGGTCCTGGTGCCCTTTCTGTGGCGGATCCTGTCAAAAGGCGTTAATACCTACATTGCCGAGATCCGGCTCAAGTCATCGGAACTGGTCACGCTCTACAGTATAGTCGAGCGTCTGAGCACGACCATCGACCTTGAGGAACTGAAGAGGATCATCATTGACATCATCAGCGACGCCTACCGCGCCGATGAGATCGACATGGTCATGCCCAGCGAGTACCGGGAAATGGGCGCGATCGTCTGGAGCAAGACCGGAAGGTCCATGGCCCGGAAGAAGGTCGATCCCGCGTCGGAACTGCACGGGTTGATTCAGCGATGGCTTGAAGACCCGGCGGCAGAACCGTCCGTGACCGGCAACGGACGAAGCATTACCATGCCTGTTGCCAAGGGCGGTACGCGGTTGGCCCTCATCGTCGTCCACAGCTCTCAGCAGACCTTTGACGAGGAACATCTTCCGCTCATACGCGGCATGGCAAACCATATTGCCGTGGCCTTTGACAATGCGATGCTCTACCAGCTGGCGATCACCGACGAACTGACAGGATTGTACTCGCCCCGCTATTTCCGCCAGGCCATCAGCAAGAAGCATGTGCTCTTTGAAGAGTACGGCGAGAAGATGACCCTGCTCATGGTGGATATTGATAATTTCAAGCGGGTCAATGATACCCATGGCCACCCCGCGGGGGACGCCATCCTCAAGGAGGTCAGCCGGTGCATTCTGAGCGCTGTCCGCACCGATGACCTGGCGTTCCGGTACGGAGGCGAGGAATTCGCCGTTATCCTGCCGGCAACGGATCCTGATGCGGGAAAGGCCGTTGCCGAACGGATGCGGGCGCTGATCGAGCATTATCCGTTCAAGGCGGACCAGCACGTTCTATCGATAACCGTGAGCATAGGGATCGCGGCCTGGCCCGCGAGCGCCGAGACCATCAAGGAGATCATCCTGCAGGCGGATAAGGCGCTGTACGAGGCCAAACACAGCGGGAAGAACCGGGTTGTGGTGAGGGAAGGCAAGGAGTAAAAGGAAAGTGGTAAGTAATAAGTGGTAAGCAGTCAGCAGTCAGGAGATAGGAGCCAGTAGTAAGTAGCGGTAGCCTTACCTCTGTCTCTCTCAGAGCGGCAGCTTTTTCGTCTCCTCTAACGAGGGGCCGCGGTCCGCGCCGCTCATGGATTTCAGCCGGTCATCGAACTTATCGAGCCGTTTGTCCGCATCATCGTATTTTGACTTCACGTTCGTCAGGTGTTTGCCCACCAGCTCGAAATCCCCTTTGAACTTGTCAAAATCGCCTGAGAGCTGCGCAAGACCTTTCAGGATCTCCTGCGCCCGTTCCTCGATATGCAGCCCCTTGAGCCCCAGCATGATGGTCTGGAGATAGGCGTAGAAACTGTTGGGCGAGACCGGGATGACCCGCTTCTGGAAGGAATAGGTGAGAAGCCCCTTGTCCGTGTCGATCGCCTCGTCCTTGATGATCAGTTCGTAATAGACGTTCTCCGCCGGGATGTACATGAGCGCGAAATCGCAGGTCCCCTCGTCGGGCAGGATGTACTTGTTCGATATGGCATCGATATGCTTTTTCACGTCAGCCATGAACTTCCGCCGGGCGGCCTTCTGCTCATCCTCGGACGTCACCTCGATGATGCGCCTGAAGTTCTCGAGCGGGAACTTGGCGTCCACGGGCACCATGCTCTGTCCCAGCTTGATCACCGCGTCCACGGCCTCGCCGCTCTTGAAGCGGTGCTGAAGGCTGAAATGCGCCGGCGGCAGGATCTGCGCCAGCAGGTCTCCCAGAAACAGTTCGCCCAGACCTCCCCGGAGCTTCGGCGACCGCAGGATCTCCTGCAGGCTCGCGATGTCCTTTCCCACCTCAAAGACCCGCTTGGTTGCTTCCCCGAGACTTCCCAGGTTCTTGGTCACGTCCTGGATGACCGTAGCCGCTTTGTCCAGCCGCGTGTTCAGATCGCCCGTTGATTTCTGGAGCTGCTCCGTGACCTGGCCAAGACGCGTGTTCATCTGCGCGGATACCTGGCCGAGCTGGGCGTTCACCTGGGTCGTGACCTGTCCGAGCTGCTGATTCACGGTCTCCTGGTTCCTGAGCATGGCGTCCGAGAGCTGTCCGCGGAGCGACTGGATCTCCTGCTGCAGCAGCGCGGCCGTGGCGTCGACCGCGGGTTTCCTGGACTGCAGTACGAGCCAGAGGACAACGAGCAGGACGGCGGCAAGGAGGATGATGATGGCAAGTTCCAAAGTATACGGTCCTTTCTGTTACGAACGCTGTGAACAAGAATGAATTGCGATACTATAGCACAACAAGCAAACGCTGACAACAGCGACCTCTGTGGCATCACCGTTGACAAGAGACCGTATGAAGAATATGATACCTCCCATGACCAAGGCTGAGTTCCTCAAGACCTTTCCCGCATTCACCCGGAGCGACGATGCGCTGATATCAACGCTCGTCTCCGCGGGCCAGCGCAAGACCATTCCGGCCGGTGCCCAGATCTACCGGGTAGGCGATGCCTGCAGCGCGATCGCCTTTGTGCTGTCCGGCGAGATCAGGGTATACAAGATCGGTCAGGGGGGCAGGGAGATCACCCTTTATGAGATCGGGCCTGGTGAGACCTGCATCCTGAATGCTTCCTGCATCCTTTCCGGCAGGACCTATCCCGCGCATGCGCTGACACTTGCCGAGACCGTAGTATTCATGGTTCCCTCTGACCTCTTCCACCGTCTGGTGAATGAGTTCGACATCATGCGCGATTTCGTGTTCACGCTTCTTTCCCAGCGCCTGACCGGGGTCATGGAACTGGTGGAGGAGGTGGCATTCGGCAGGATGGACGAGCGGCTCATGGATTACCTTGTCGAGAAGAGCCAGGACAACCGGCTCGAGACTACCCACCAGAAGATCGCCAATGACCTGGGAACCTCCCGGGAAGTGGTGAGCCGGCTGCTGAAGGACCTTGAACGTAAAGGAACAGTCAGGCTTTCCAGAAATGAGATTAACCTCCTGAAATAGGCCGGATAGAATACACCGGGCACGTGACGGGGAGAAAGCCGGTGCTTCCCATCACCTTATCGCAAGATCCCACTATATCATCCTGACCTGTTCTCCATTCCGGCCTTCTCCTGCTCCTGCTCCGAACTGTGACTAAGTCACAGAACTCCCTTTTCTCGCATGGTATTGTTCGTTCATCAAGAGCGATGGCAAATGCCGCTGCTCATACGATCTCTGAGGAGGATATTATCATGAAGAAGAACGTCGGTGCTGCTGAGCGTATCGCACGTATTGTGCTCGGCCTGGTCATTCTGGCATTTGCCTTTGTAGGCCCCAAGACCGCCTGGGCCTATCTGGGCATCATCCCCCTGGCAACAGGGCTCATCGGCTGGTGCCCGCCGTACGCGTTGTTCGGCATCTCAACCTGCAAGACCTGCAAATAATCGCGGCTTCACCGGGAGTGCCTCGACAGCACTCTCTCCTTGCAAGCGCACCGTCCCCCCCGGCGGTGCGCTTTTTATTTATATCCATAGCTCCCGCGTATCCATTAGACCTGCATACCAGCTTCCTGATATTAGATCCAAATTGAGAACGGGTTTTTCTTAACCGTACATGGCTAGATATCCGATGAGCCGTGATAGAGGATTTATGGATTAAGCCACAATCACCATTGGGCAATGCGACTCCGAACAAGAAAGAGTTGCATATGTTAATACAAGATAAACTGTGACGAGCAAAATAAAAAAGCATCTTATTGACATACTATGGCAGTTAGAGGTAAAATTTCGCCATAGCAAATCATAATAATGCAATAAATGGCTGGGAGTTGACAATTTGAAGTGATTATAAACTGATTTTATAGTGATTTTTGAGTTGATATTCACCCGTTTTTGTTAGAAATCTGACTCTTACAGGGGGGTAAGGACAACGGATATATGTTCAGAGGAGGCAATTGTTACGTTGTGAATAATGTATAATTGCAAGAAGCTATTAGGCTGAGCACATGACTTGGTTAAGACCTCTCTCCAGACGGTCAATCCGGATAGCCGCGAGGCAGAGAAGATATCAGAAGTGGCAAGGATCACGGGCCTCACTTCGATCATGGACAAACGGCACGAACTGCTCAAGCAGACCGCAAAACTGTCAGGCGCGTTCTAGGGGCCATGTAAAACACCTGCGTTTCAAGCCGGATATCTCTACTGCAGAATCACGCAGGAACGGCTTGTGTGGAAGTGAAGGGGGTCTTTATGAAAATTCGAGATTGGTCTGTAACAAAGAAGTTCCTGGCTGGAATCATTCTGGTACTTTTGGCGGTATCGGCAACGCTGGTCATTGTTCTCGGCATCAGCCAACGAAGCGCGCTGATGAATGCCCTGGAGGATAAGGGACAGTTCACGACTACGTTCCTCGCCGCGATCTGCGCAGAACCGATACTTTCATACAATTTTTCCTATCTCGAGAATTATGTAAAGGATGCTGCGCGGGACGAGGATGTCGAGTCAGCCTCGGTGCTGGACAAACAGGGCAATTTGCTTGCCAAGGCTGGTGAGGAATCAAAGGGAAAAAGCGACGTCCTTGAGTTTACGAGCCCGATCATGCAGGGTTCTGAACAGATCGGCGCGGTCCGGCTCATTTTAACTCAAAAACATGTGAATGCTACTACCCGGAAGGCGCAAGGAGTAATACTTGCCCTGTGCATCGGCGCGGGGGTGCTCATTTCCGCGGTGGTGTACCTGCTGTTCAGAAGGGTCATTGTAAAACCTCTTGGCTCCCTGAAAACTTCCATGGAAAAACTGGCTGCAGGCGACCTGGACCTGACCGTGGAGGTCGGCAGCAAGGATGAAGTGGGACAACTCGGGCATTCCATTCGCGCCATGGTTGCGAAACTGCGGGATGTGGTCGCAGATGTGAAAAGCGCATCGACGAGCGTGTCCGAGAGAAGTAAGCAACTCTCGGAGGGCGCTGCCCAGCTGTCGCAAGGAACGACTGAGCAGGCCGCTTCAACAGAGGAGGCTTCGTCATCGGTCGAGGAAATGGACGCGACGATAAGACAGAACGCGGAAAATGCCGGACAAACGGATAGGATCGCGAATAAGTCGGCTCAAGACGCTGGCGAGAGCGGGAAGGCTGTATCCGACGCAGTGCATGCCATGAAGCAGATAGCGGAGAAGATCTCGATCATCGAGGAGATCGCCCGTCAGACCAACTTGCTCGCCCTGAACGCGGCCATTGAAGCGGCCCGGGCAGGTGAGGCGGGCAAGGGGTTTGCCGTGGTTGCGGCGGAAGTGCGCAAATTGGCGGAGCGGAGCCAGGCCGCCGCTGGAGAAATAAGCAGACTGTCCTCATCGAGCGTCGATGTTGCTGAACGGGCCGGCTCCATGCTGAAGCAGCTTGTGCCGGACATCCAGAAGACAGCGGAGCTGGTCAAGGAAATATCCGCGGCGTCGAAGGAGCAGGCTGGCGGATCGGACCAGATCAACAATGCCCTTCAGCAGCTGAACCGTGTGGTTCAGCAGAACGCGGGCGCTGCCGAGGAAATGTCAACTATGTCGGAGGAACTATCATCACAGGCTGATCAGCTGCAGACGGCCATTGGATATTTCCGTCTGAATCAGCGTGGTGACTCACTCTCGACAGTTTCCCGCCGAGTTTTGCGCGAGGTGCCCGGGGAGCGATCTGGTTCCGCGAAAAGCAGCACTCAGTTGCTGGGAAGCCCGCAACCGGGATTGGTGCGAGAAAAACCGTTGCGTCGCGGCGTTACTTTGAAGATGCATGACAGCATTAAGGGAGATAAGCGTGATGAGGAGTTCGAGAAATTCTGATGCTGCCACCGGGACAGGGATGACGCTCGTAAGCACCTCCGGGGATGTCCGGCTTTCGTCCTGGCAGTAGTGATGGTTTCTTATCGCGGAGGCAATGACCGGACGAGTCGGCTGCTCATCCGGTGAAAATAATTAGCGAGTCTAAGGTGAACCATAAAGGAGGACAGTATGAGTAAGTACCAGGTGTTTTCCTGCGAGCAGCTGTAGCTATGGTCCTGATGGTGCTGGTGGTAGCGCCCGGGGTAGCGATGGCCGAGATCAAGCTTGGCCTGCTTCCGAGACTAAGTGCGACGGAGATGACGATCATGTTCACCCCGCTTGCCGACTATTTGAGCAGGGAGTCGGGCGAGAAAGTGACGTTGGTGATCCCGAAGGACTTTGACGCCTTCAAGGCGCTGGTGAACTCCGGTCAGGTCGACATGGGATTTGCCAATCCGCTGATCTATGTCCAGTTGAAGAAGAACAGTGCAGCGCTCGATCCGTTAGCTCTTGCTTCGGAAAAGGCCGGCACCAAGTTCCGGGGGATCATCATCAGCCGCAAGGACAGCGGTATCGAGAAGGTACAGGACCTGAAGGGCAAGAAGCTCATCTTTGTTGAGAAGGATTCCGCCGCCGGCCATGTGTTTCAGATGCTCACGTTAAGCAAGGCCGGCCTGGACGTGCACAAGGATTTTACCAAACTGCCTTTTGCCAAAAAGCATGACAATGTCGCGCTGGCCGTGTTCAATAAGGCGGCGGACGCGGGCGGTATCCGCGAGGACGATCTTGAAAAGATGAAGGACAAGGTTGACCTGTCTCAGATCAAGATCGTGGCGTACACCGACTATTACCCGAACTGGCCCTTGTTCACCACGGACAAGATGAGCAAGGCGACAGCGGAGAAGGTCAGGGCCGCTCTTCTGAAGCTCAAACCGAATAGCCCCGAAGCGGGGACCATCTCCGGTCCGGCGAAGATCACCGGATTCGCACCGATCAATGATAAGGACTATGACATGCTGAGGCAGGCAGCAAAGCTCGCCGGCGAGTTCTAGGACCTGCGCGCGCACCGGAGCTTCTGCCTCCGGGGCGTTCAACTACATGAGTCACCAGGATCGGCTTGTGCGAAGGAGATGAGTGTTTCGTCCGGGGAACAAACAGGCGGCGCGGACCAGATCAACGGAGCGATCCGGCAGCTGAACCAGGTTGTGCAGCAGAATGCCGGAGCTGCCGAGGAAATGGCTTCGACGTCGAGGAGGTTGCGTCTCAGGCCCGGCAGTTTCAGGATGCCACGGAATTCTTCCAGGTGGATGAACAGAAACAGTTGATGATGAGCCGGTCTGGAGGAACAACGGAAATGCGGGGGAGACAGCGGGAATTACCCTCGTCCGCCGAGGCAACAAAGACGAAACGCAGCGGGAAGGGCGTGCATCTGGATATGGGACATCCCGGCAAGATAAAAAGCAGTATGGACAATGAGGAATTTGAGAAATTCTTTGCGAGAGAAACATGGGGGCAAGGTCTGTTTGCAATGCATTTTATCCGGATACATACCACAGCTGACCGCCGAACGATCCTTGACCCTTAAGACGGGAGCCAATCATGGCAATGATAACAACAACCGAAACAACACAATATCTAACCTTTAAACTCGGCGATGAGGTCTACGCCTTGGACATTGGAAAGGTGCGGGAAGTGTTGGACTTCACCTCGGTCACCAAGGTTCCGCGGACACCGGATTTTATGCGGGGCGTGATCAACCTGCGAGGCAGCGTTGTGCCGGTGGTGGACCTGCGGCTCAAGTTCGGGATGAGCATCACCGAGAAGACGGTGAATACCTGCGTGATCATTACCGAAGTGACGGTTGACAAGGATACGACCATCCTTGGCTGTCTGGCGGACTCGGTCCAGGAGGTGCTGGACCTGGATGCAAGTCACATATCTCCCGCGCCGCGGATCGGCACCAAGCTTAAAACCGAGTTCATCAAGGGAATGGGAAAACGGGACGACCGCTTCATCATCATTCTGGATGTTGACAAGGTTTTTTCAGCTGAGGAACTGGCCTTGGTGGATGCAGGCGGACAGCAGGAGCCTGCATCGTAATACTTTATCATCGCTATTTAAAGAGTGGATTTTCCCTCAGCCTATTGTAAATGCAGTTCCGAGACGCGCAGCCCTTAGAGCGGCGCGTTTTTTTTATCTCAAATACCGTTATAAATTGCTCTTGACAGAACTCGGGAAAAAAGCAAGAATAGGCGTCAGGTAGAGCCTACGGCAATCCTTTGCCTAGGGAACCCTATGACACTAGGCAACCAATTACCGTCCAGCAAGATATCCTCCGGCGTTGAGAGCCTGGACATCCTTATTAGCGGCTTCTCGATCGGCGATAACGTGGTCTGGGAGGTCGAGGCCGGGACCGCCTACGGCATATTCATCAGAAATTTCCTCCGTCGATCCTTTGCCGAAGCCCAGAAGGTCATCTACGTCAGCTGCAACCGCTCTCCCCAGACGATCCTGAACGACTTCGGCAGTCTGCTCGATGAGGAGCACTTCACGCTCGTTGACGGGTTCACGTCCGGCAAAGGGAAGAACGACAACACCTTTCTCAAGTTCTATGATAAGCCGACAGCGACCAATGTGGTGCGCATCGAGAACCCGAAGGACATCGAGCGGTTCACCGCGACGCTGAACGCCATCGAGGACCGTCTCCCTCCGGGAGCGCGGTACGTGTTCGACAGCCTGACCGGCATGCAGGACCTCTGGGGCGACGAGAACGAAACGCACCGGTTCTTCACCTACATGTGCCCGCGGCTCTACGATCTCGGTACCGTTGCCTACTGGCTGCTCGAAAAGGACGCCCACAGCCCGAAGTTCAAGGCGAACCTCAGGCATATCACGCAGGTCGTGCTCGATCTTTACAAACGGAAGAACGCGCTCTATATCAAGGCTCTCAAACTGGAGGGCAGGCAGAACCGGGAAGCGTTCAAGCCCCATGCTTACGAGATTCGCGATGAAGTTGTAACGATCGCGCCGCAAAAGAAGGAGACCTCGTCGGATATCGGCGTCCGGCTCAAGGATGAACGGATGCGGCTCGGCATGAGCCAGAAGGAGGTCGCCGACCGGGTGAACGTTACCCCGAGCTTCCTGTCGCAGCTCGAGAGTAATCAGGTCAGTCCTTCGCTTCCCACGTTCCTGCAGATATGCAGGGCCCTGGGCATCAATCCGGGCCAGTTCCTCGACCTGGGCGGGGAAAAGCACGATACGCCCTGGCTGCTTCGCAAGGAACAGATATTCTCCCGGCCCGCAGGCCGCGACGATGGCGCGAAAATCTACGAAGTGGCAGGGGGAGGCAAACACTCGGCACGCATCGTGGTCCTGGCGCCGAGTTCCGTTCTGAACCGTCATTTCAACTACCTTAAGGAAGAAGAGCTCATATATGTACTGAAAGGCGATCTCACCGTTACGATGGGGGGCAGGGAGGAGCGTATACGAGTTGGCGATATCATCCGTCTCAAAGAGTCTTTCCCCTCACAATGGAAGAACGAAGGAGGTGATGAGGCTGAATTACTTGTACTCTGGTAGGCAATATCCCATTTCCTTTTGACGGAATTTTCTAATATAAAGGTGACGGGATTTTTTTTGCCTTTCGAGTCAAGTAATGCTTAATTCGATAAGCAATAATTAAGTACAAGTAACTTTGTTAAAACGCAGTAAGGTAGTTCTGCATGGTCGCTATTTCCGGGAAAAATACAATCATACCTATTCAAAGGAGAATTCCATGAATCTGCAACAGCCCAATGCAAATGACGCCACAAGAACTGCGAACCGTTCCAGAAATGTGTCTCCCATGAGTGGCCTCTGCACCCGCTGCATCGACGGATGCCGGGGAAATTGCGAGGTTTTCAAAGCGACCTTCCGCGGCCGCGAGCTCCTCTACCCGGGTCCTTTCGGAAGCATCACCGCCGGAGGAGATAAGAACTATCCCATAGACTATTCCCATCTCAATATTCATGGCTACGCGCTCGGCGCAAAGGGTCTTCCGGCCGGACAGGTAGGAGACCCGGACACTGCCCGGTTCCCCAATGTGAACACCGAGACGAGCTACGGCTGGGACAAAAAAGTGAAGATGAAGGTGCCGATCTTCACAGGAGCGCTCGGCTCGACCGAGATCGCGCGCAAGAACTGGGAGCACTTCGCCATCGGCGCGGCCATCTCGGGCGTCACGATCGTCTGCGGCGAGAACGTCTGCGGCATCGATCCGGAGCTCGAACTCGGCAGCAATAAGCTGGTCAAGAAAGCGCCGGACATGGACCGCCGCATCGCATTGTATAAGAAATACCACCAGGGATACGGCGAGATCCTGGTGCAGATGAATGTCGAGGACACGCGGCTGGGCGTCGCCGAGTACATCATCGACAAGCACAAGCTTGATACCATCGAGCTGAAATGGGGCCAGGGCGCCAAGTGCATCGGCGGCGAGATCAAGGTGAGCTCGCTGGAGCGGGCGCTTGAACTGCAGAAGCGCGGCTACATCGTGACGCCGGACCCGTCCGATCCCGTGGTGCAGGCGGCGTTCAAGGAAACGGCGATCAAGGAGTTCGAGCGCCACAGCCGCCTCGGCTTCATCGGCGAACAGGAGTTTTACGCCGAGGTCGAGCGTCTACGGAAGCTCGGGTTCAAGCGCATTACCCTCAAGACCGGCGCCTACGGCCTGCGCGAGCTGGCCATGGCGCTCAAGTGGTGCTCCAAGGCAAAGATCGATCTCCTGACCATCGACGGCGCACCCGGCGGAACGGGCATGAGTCCCTGGCGCATGATGGAAGAGTGGGGCATGCCGTCGCTCTATCTCCATGCCGCCGCTTATGAGTTCGCGTCGAAACTGAAGGCCAAGGGCGAGCGCGTGCCGGACATCGCGTTCGCCGGCGGGTTCAGCAGCGAGGACGGTGTGTTCAAGGCCCTGGCCATGGGCGCTCCCTTTGTCAAGGCGATCTGCATGGGCCGGGCGCTCATGATCCCGGGCATGGTCGGCAAGAACATCAACGAATGGATCAAGAACAACGACCTTCCGAAGACAGTAAGCGAGTTCGGCAACACGGTCGAGGAAATCTTCGTGAACTACGAGGATGTGAAAAAGCAGGTCGGCGCGGGCGAGATCAAGAACATCCCGCTCGGCGCGATCGGCATCTTCAGCTACTCGAACAAGATCAAGGTGGGCCTGCAGCAGCTCATGGCCGGCGCACGGTGCTTCAACATCGACTCGATCACCAGGAACGAGCTGATGTCCCTGACCGAGGAGTGCGCCAAGGTCACGGGTATCCCGTACCTCATGGATTCCTATCGCGACGAGGCGTTGAAAATCCTGAACTCGTAATTGAGGCAAGGAGTTAAAGCCTTTTCACCACGGAGGCACAGAGGTAGCGGAGAAAAGCAAAAGAGCGATGCAAAATCGTATTCAGGTTTTCCCTGTATCTCTGTGTTCTCTGTGGTAAATGGTTTTCCAAATTTTCAAACTATCCTGATTCTTAAAGAAATCACCGTGGGGGTATGACTATGGGACCAGGACAGGCAAATGCAAGTTCGGCAACCGGAACAAAAAACAGGGTGCATGACGCAGCGCCGCAGTCGGGCATCTGTTCGGTCTGTCTTGACGGATGCCACGGGCCCTGTGAAGCGGGCAAATCATCTTACCGGGGACGGGAAGTTCTTTATCCCTTGCCTTTTGGAAAGGTCACGGCCGGCGCGACCAAACAGTATCCGGTCGATTACAGCCATCTGAACATCCAGGGCACCTGCGTGGGCGCTGTGGGGATCGAGGCCGATCCGGACAAGGCGATTTTTCCGGCGGTATCGACCGAGACAACAGTCGGGTTCCGGCACAAGGTAAAATTGTCCTTGCCGGTCTTCACCGGCGCGCTCGGGTCCACGGACATTGCCAGGGACAACTGGGAGGGGCTCGCCATCGGCGCTGCCATCTCGGGCATCATGGTCGTCATAGGCGAGAACGTGGTCGGCATGGACCCGAAGGCCGAGATCCATGACGGCCATGTGGTTCATTCACCGGAACTCGAACGACGGGTGAAATGCTTCAAGGAATGGCACAACGGCGCAGGCGAGATCATCCTGCAGCAGAATGTGGAGGACACCCGGCTCCGGTCAGCGGAGTATGCCATTGAGAAACTCGGGGTAAACTGTATCGAGCTCAAGTGGGGGCAGGGGGCAAAGAACATCGGCGGTGAAGTGAAGCTCAAGAGCATGGAGCGCGCCGATGAACTGAAAAAGCGCGGCTATATCGTAGTGCCCGATCCGACCGATGCAACGGTGCGGAAAGCCTTTGAGAATGAGGAGTTCAGGGAGTTCGAGCGCCATTCCCGGCTCGGCATGGTCGAGTTCGAGAGCTTTGAAAAGGCGGTGCGCCGCTACCGGTCCGCGGGCGCCAAGTTCGTTTCGCTCAAGACCGGAGCCTACCGCGTATCTGACCTGGCACGGGCAATACGCTACTGCTCGGACGCGGAGATCGACCTTTTGACCATCGACGGCGCGGGCGGCGGCACGGGCATGAGCCCCTGGCGCATGATGAACGAGTGGGGGATTCCGACGATCTATCTCCAGTCGCTGGCATACAAGTTCGCGTCTCTGCTCAAAGCAAAGGGAAAGTATGTTCCCGACATGGCGATCGCCGGGGGCTTCTCTTTGGAGGATCATCTCTTCAAGGCCCTTGCCCTGGGCGCGCCGCATTTCAAGGCGGTCTGCATGGGCAGGGCGCTC
This sequence comes from Nitrospirota bacterium, assembly GCA_029858565.1. Lineage (GTDB taxonomy): Bacteria > Nitrospirota > UBA9217 > UBA9217 > UBA9217 > JAKAHZ01. The sequence continues at coordinate 15,820 of JAOUEV010000026.1, forward strand.
ATGATCCCTGCGTTCGTGGGAAAGAACATCAAACAGTGGTCGGACGAAGGCAAGCTGCCGCAGGAGATCAAGAAGTACGGAGACACGCCCGAGCGCATTTTCATAACATCCGAGACGCTCAAGGCGAAGTACGGCAAGGACTTCGGAAGGATCCCCTGGGGAGCGGTGGCAATGTACACGTTCACGGACCGCCTGAAGCTCGGTCTGCAGCAGCTCATGGCTGGATCGCGCAAGTTCGCTTTGCCACATGTGGACCGCAATGATCTTGTGTCCCTGACAAGGGATGCCGCAGAAGTCACCGGCATACCCTATGTCATGGATTCGGACATGAAGGAAGCCGAGCGCATCCTGTGCAATGGATCGTGCCGCTGACGTGCGGACTACGTGAAACCTATCCCGCCCGTTCCGCCTGATCAAGGCGGAGCGGGACCTTTTTGGAGCCCCTATTCATGAACAAGACCATGCATGCCGTGCTGTCCATCCTTGATAAACAGTCCGAGATCGTCGGGTCCCGCGAACTGTCGCGGATGCTCAAGATGCATGGCATCGACCTTACCGAGCGGACGGTACGGTACTATCTCAAGATGCTGGACCGGCAGGCCTACACCGAGGTCTTCGGCAAGGAGGGCCGCAGGATAACCGACTCAGGCAGGGCGGAGCTCAGGCGGGCGCTGGTCTCGGACAAGGTTGGCTTCGTGATCAGCAAGATCGAGACGCTTTCCTACCTCACCCGGCTGGACACGGACCGCATGGAAGGCCAGATCATCCTGAATATCTCCCTGTTCCCGCAGAAGAACCTGAGGAAAGTGCTGACGCTCCTGAAGCCCGTTTTCGCATCGCCCTACGTGATGAGCGACCGGGTCGTGGTGGCGGTCAGCGGAGAACGCATCGGCGCGCTGCAGGTGCCCCCGGGCATGGCCGCGCTCGGGACCGTCTGCAGCGTCACGATCAACGGCATCTTCCTGAAGGCGGGTGTTCCGGTCACGTCGCGGTACGGCGGGGTGGTGGAGATCGATCGCGGCGAGCCCAAGCGATTCCTTTCCCTCATCAGCTACGACGGGTCGTCGCTCGATCCGCTGGAGATCTTCATCAAAAGCGGGATGACCGACGCGGAAGGCGCGGTCAGGAACGGCTGCGGAAGGATCCTTGCGAGCTTCCGCGAGATCCCCGTGGTCTGCCTGGACCAGGCCCAGCGGCTCGCAACGCACCTGAATGAACGGGGCATCCGGGGAGTTCTTTTGATAGGCAAGCCGAACACGCCCCTGCTCGGCGTTCCTGTGGGCATCGATAAGGCCGGGATCGTGGTCATCGGCGGCCTGAATCCCGTGGCCGTTCTTGAAGAGCACGGCATCGAGACCGAGAACACGGCCATGTCGACGCTCATGGAGTATTCCCGCCTGGTCCCGTTCTCGACCGTCCTGTCGCGGGTCAAGGCTGCTTCGTGATTTTCCAATTCGAACGACTCCGAAAAAGCGAAGCTAAAAAGCATCTCTCGCAAAGCCGCAAAGTCGCAAAGAAAAGATAAAAACCTAATGACGGACAATATTCTGTTTTTCTTGGCGTCTTTGCGGCTTTGCGCGAGATAGTTCTTTGTCGTTGCCCTTCACACTTCTTCATCGCGACCAGTCTTCCAGTAATAATTCCTCGCCATCCCGGATAATTTCCGCTTGACACCATATTGCAGTCAGGTGTATTTTGCTCACCTGACGGCAATCGATTGCCGTCGACAGAAGCCCCTCGGCGAGGGGCTTTTTTTGCCGTTGCTTATGAGCAGAAACAGGGGTCGTTTGTCCGCCTGTGAAGGGTCTCCCGCCCGGCATAATGACAAGCACTAAATCCTAACTATTTGATAAGAATGACCGATGGCCGGGGCGTCGTTGATATATAATTGGCCCATGACCGCCTGAATTCATTCGATCCGGATTGATCAGAGGAGCAATTCTATGTGCCGTTTGAGCGCGATCACGTCGAGCGACTATATCTCTCCCATGGAGAACATCCTGGCGCTCGAGACCATGAAGGAAGGCCATGACGGTTCCGGTCTGGGCCTGATGCTCAAGGACCTGGGCGGGCCCTTCAAGGACATGAAGAAATATCCCATCCTCTCCGCCATCTGCTCGAACAGGGGGCTGGAGACGCTCGATGAGTTCATGAAGTCCCAGGGGTTCCGGGAAAAGATGACCTGGGCGCCCTCCATCAAGCAGATTGCCGGGATCGAGCGACGGGAACACTACATCGCCAAGGTCTATGATTATCCCGAATCCTACAAGGACGCGGACATGCGGGTGAAGGAAGACCTGCTGATGAACACGCGGCTGGCGATCAGGAAGATCGGCGAGCCTGACGAGTCCATCTTCTGCTTCTCCTTTTATCCCGATGTGCTGACGCTCAAGGAAGTTGGCGACCCGCTCGCAGTTGGTGAGTTCTTCGGCCTGGACAATTCCGATGTTAAAGCGAAGATCGTGCTGGCCCAGGGCCGTCAGAACACCAACTACGCCATCTACCTCTACGCATGCCACCCGTTCTTTATCCAGGGCTATGGCACCATGACGAACGGCGAGAACACGGCCTTTGTGCCGATCCGCGAGTTCCTGATGGGAAGGGGCAATCCGGGATACATGGGCTACAATTCGGACTCCGAGGTCTTTACCCACATCCTGCATTACAGCAACCGGCAGCTCGGGTATCCGCTACATTATTATAAGGACGTGATCACTCCGCTCAAGGACAACGAACTGGCAAAACGATCCGACGGGGCCGCCATGAAGCTTCTGAAGAAGTCGCTGCGGCCGCTCTGCATCGACGGACCGAACTGCGTGATCGGGTTCACGCCCGACGGATCGGTCTTCATGGTGCAGGATGCGAAGAAGCTCCGGCCCGGCGTGGTCGGCGGCACGGCAGGCAAGAAGTTCGGTCTCATGTCCGAGGTCTGCGGCCTCGACTCGGCGGTCCCGGACCGCGACAAATCAACGGATATTTTCCCCATGAAGTACGACATGGTGATCATCGCGCCCCAGGCGCGGGAGGTCAAGGTATGGAATCAGCTGCACGTCTAGACCAGAACCATCAGCTCACGCTGAAGGAATTTCCCTACATCGTCCGTTGGCGCGAGGACCGCTGCACCCGCTGCGGCCGCTGTACCGCAGTTTGCCCGGTGAAGGCCATTGAACCGGCGGTCCGCTCCCAGCGCATAGTTTCGTCGGAAGGGTCGTCGCCGGAACCCCAGGTCACGCGCAGGCTGACCCACGTGGTGCAGCAGTCCACGGATATCGACCGGTATTGCATCGGTTGTACCACCTGTTCGCTTGTCTGCCCGACCGACGCGATCTTCCCGGAATACAATTTCCAGCACAAGTTCAATCACTACAAGAACAAGGGCGGCATTCCGTACATGCGCGGCGGCCGCAGGAACGACCCTTCGGTCTCCACGCTGGACAAGCTCAAGTTCACGCGCATATCCATGCTCACCGACCCGGCGCTCGACGCAGGCAGGCACGAATTCCGCATCAGGACCATCCTGGGAAGGAACCTCTCGCCTGATCAGCTGCCGATCAAGGTGGCCGGGGACAAGCTCGAGCTGGATCCCAAGGTGTTCGTGCCGCCGACGCGGGAGATCTATCCCATCCGCATCGGCTCCATGTCCATCGGCGCATTGTCTCCCCATATGTGGGAAGGCCTTGCCATGGGCATCACCTATTTGAACGAGGTGGAAGGCCTGCCCGTTGTCATGTGCTCGGGCGAGGGCGGCATGCCGCCGAGCATCCTGAAATCGCGCTACATTAAATATTTCATCCTCCAGATCGCGTCGGGCTACTTCGGCTGGGACGAGATCATTCGCAGCCTTCCGGATATGACCGAGGACCCCTGCGCGATCGAGATCAAGTACGGCCAGGGCGCAAAACCCGGCGACGGCGGTCTGCTCCAGGCTTACAAGGTGCTGGGACTCATCTCGAAGATCCGCGGCGTGCCCGAGTTCGTTGACCTGGCATCGCCTCCGACCCACCAGACCAAGTACTCCATCGAGGAAGCTGTTGCGAAAATGATCACCTCCATGTCCATGGCCTGGGGTTTCCGCGTTCCCGTGTATCCCAAGATCTCGGGAACCAAGACCGCCCGGGCGGTGCTGAACAACCTGGCGCGCAATCCCTATGCAGCGGCGCTCTGCATCGATGGCGAGGACGGCGGCACCGGCGCTGCCTACAACGTGTCCATGGACAAGATGGGCCATCCTATTGCATCGAACATCCGCGACTGCTACCTCGATCTCGTGAAGCAGGGCAAACAGAACGAGCTTCCGCTGATCGCTGCAGGCGGAGTCGGCAAGGCGGGCAATCTCGCGGCGAATGCAGCTGCCCTCATCATGCTCGGTGCATCTGCCGTGGACATCGGCAAGTACATCATGCAGACCGCGGCAGGCTGCTTCGGCGACGAGTACAACCGCTGCAATGTCTGCAACCTGGGCAAGTGCCCGCGGGGCATCACGACCCAGGACCCGAAGCTGTATCGGCGGCTGGACCCGGACAAGATCGCCGAGCGTGTGGTCGAGGTCTTTAAGGCCGCCGACGTTGAGCTCAAGAAGATCTTTGCGCCGCTCGGCCGCTCCACCGAGCTTCCCATCGGCATGTCCGATGCGCTGGGCGTGGGGGAGAAGGACATCGCGGACCGGCTGTCGATTTCTTATGTATGCTAGTTTTGCCACGGATGGACACTGATAGACACGGATAACGGCAAAAACAATGGGCTAAATTAGGACGCGGATAAAAACGGAAAAAACGGATTCGTTTTATTTTAAATCCGTGTTCATCCGTGTGAATCCGTGGCTGATAAAAGGGTCTGAAAAATGATAATTCAAGGCAAAGTGAACGGAAAACGAGTCCCTTCAAAGGACCTGGAAGACCAGCTCCAGCAGGCGATCAAGGACGGCGCCCGTGACCTGACGGTCAAGGCCGACGGCCAGCACGGCATCGGCGGCCGCATCTTCCCGCGCGGCGAGAAGGTCAGGGTGACCATTGAGGGCACCTCGGGCCAGCGCGTCGGCTCCATGGGCATGGAAGGCACCGAGATCGTGGTCAAGGGTTCGTCGTCCGATGACACGGGCTGGATCAACTGCGGCGCGACGATCACCGTGCTCGGCGACGTTGCAAACGGCGCGCATAACGCGGGCGCCCAGGGCAAGCTCTATGTCCAGGGCGGCGGCGGAGCGCGCTGCGACACCATGACCAAGAAGAATCCGCGCTTCCCGGACCTCGAATCGTGGTATTTCCGGAGCGTAGGCGACTCCTTTGCCGAGTTCAAAGCAGGAGGCATTGCCGTGGTCTGCGGCGTGAACCCGCGCGACCCCGAAAATATTCTGGGCTACCGGCCCTGCGTGGGCATGGTCGGCGGCACGATCTTCTTCCGCGGACCGATCCGTGACGAATACTCCAAGGTTGACGTGAAGGTCCTTGATCTCGCGCCGCAGGACTGGGAATGGCTCTGCGCGAACATGAAGCCGTACCTCCAGGCTATCGACCGGATGTCGCACTATGAGGAGCTGACCAGGGACATCAAGGCCTGGAAAAAGATCGTATCCTTCACTCCCGCTGAGAAGGCCAAGAAAAAGGGCGGCCTCAAGATGGGGCTCTCTGATTTCCGGCTGAACGTATGGGAAAAGGAAGTGGGCAAAGGCGGCATGTTCGGCGCGTATATCACCCACGACCGTTCGGTGCTTCCCTATGTCACCTCGGGCGATGATCGCCGGACAAAGCCGGTGTGGAAGAACGACAAATATCTTCCGCCCTGCGCCTATGCCTGCCCGTCGCGCATCCCGTCGCACAAGCGCGCGACCCTGCTGCGGCAGGGCAGGACCGCGGAAGCCCTTTCCCTGGTGCTGCAGTACACGCCGCTGCCGGCAACGGTCTGCGGAACGGTCTGCCCGAACCTCTGCATGACCGATTGCACGCGCGGCCGTGTAGACCAGCCGTTGGATATAAAGAAGTACGGGCAGCTGGCGCTGAACCTCAAGGCGCCGAAAAAGGCGAAGCCCACGGGTCATAAGATCGCGGTCATCGGCGGGGGCCCGGGCGGTCTGTCCGTTGCCTGGCAGCTCGGTCTGAAGGGCCATACGGTCAGCCTGTTCGAAGCAGGGAAGAAGATCGGCGGAAAGATCGAGATGTGCATCCCCCGGGAACGTCTGCCCAAGAAGATCCTGGACAAAGAGCTTTCCCGGTTCGCCGAGATCGGCGTGAGCGTGAAGGTGAACACGCCGGTGGATAAGAAGAAGTTCGAGCAGCTCTACAAGGATCATGAGGTCGTGATCATTGCCGTGGGCGCCCATGAGCCGCGCATTATCCCGTTCCCGGGCCACGAGGACGTTGTGCCGGGCATCGAGTTCCTGAAAGAGATCAATTTCGGAAAAGGCCGGAATCTGAAGGGCAAGAACGTTGTGGTGATCGGCGCTGGCAACGTGGGCATGGACATCGCCTGCCAGGCCTGGGACAACGGCGCCGCCAGCGTAACCGCTGTGGATATCCAGAAACCTGCTGCATTCGGCAAGGAAATGGAGATGGCGACCTCCAAGGGCACCAAGATCCTGTTTCCCAAGATCACGGAGAAATACGACGCCAAGGGTAGGAAGATCTATTTCAAGGACGGCTCCTCGCTCGATGCGGACATGGTGATCATCGGTATCGGTGAAAAACCGGTGGTGGATTTCCTGCCGCCCACGATCAACATTGAGCGCGGATTCGTTGCCGTGAACGACCTTCGTCAGACCTCGGACACCAAGGTCTTTGCCATCGGCGACGCGACCCGGCCGGGTCTCGTGACCGACGCTATCGGCCAGGGCAGGATCGCGGCGGATGTGATCCACGCCCAGCTCATGGACTTCACGTACACGCCTGAAGAGGCCAAGGTGATCCCCTATGACCGCGTGAAGCAGCAGTACTATGAGGTTTGCCGCGTTGACGAGTTGAAATTCTCTCCCAGGAAAGAAGCTGACCGCTGCATGTCCTGCGGTTCCTGCCGTGACTGCGGCATGTGCGTTGAGTCCTGCTACTACGGGGCCATCACGCGCAAGAAACTGCCGAATAAGTCCTTTGAGTACTCGGTCGATGCATCCAAGTGCATTGGATGCGGTTTCTGCGCCGGCATCTGTCCCTGCGGCGTGTGGGAGATGACGGAAAACGTTTAGCTGGTGTTCCTCGCCCTGTGCGGGAGTTGGTTGGGTGTGGGGAACCTCGCTGGAATATAATTATCTAAGCCTCTTGTCTGGATTCGGACAATGGGCTTTTTGACTTCAACTTCCCGCCCGGTTACTTTGCTCCCATGAAGAACGTCATTATCCTCGCATCTGCCTCGCCCCGGAGGAAGGAACTGCTTAAGCAGGTCGGGATCCCCTATGTTGTTGATCCCGCTGATGTGGACGAGTCGATACGTTCCGGCGAGTCGCCGGAGGTCTATGCTGTCCGGGTAGCTCTGGATAAAGCACGCGTTGCAGCGCGACGCGCGGTGAAGGGGATTGTGCTCGCTGCAGATACGATCGTTGTGGTTGACGATTCCATCCTGGGGAAACCCGCTGACGCGGAAGATGCTGCTCGCATGCTCACGCAGCTGTCAGGAAGGGAGCACGAGGTGATTACCGGGGTCGCCCTGATCAACACGGACCTGGGGACCGAACAGACGCGGGCCGAGTCCACCCGTGTCAAATTCCGCAATTTGACGGAACAGGAGGTCAGGTCCTACGTTGCCACCGGTGAACCCCTGGACAAGGCTGGCTCCTACGCTATCCAGGGAAAGGGCGCGCTTCTGGTAGAGAGTATCACCGGGTGCTATTTCAACGTGGTCGGGCTTCCCTTGTCCGCTGTCGAGAGCATGCTCCAGGAGCACGGTGTAGACCTGTGGTGATCAGAGAGTTGCATGCCGATGCATTTCAACAATAAGATGTCCCTGCCTTGACAAACCTTCGTAACCCCATCTACAATTAAAACTTAAGTTGTCATCCGGAGCGATCGCAGCCTTGGCAAGGAGAAGCATCCATGGGCGTTATCAATATTATGATCGTGGACAGCGACCCTGTACAGCTCGAAAAATTGTCCGCCTCTTTTGGTGCTTCACAGGATATTCGTGTCATATCATCGGTCTCCAAACGCGAGACCGCCATCAAGCAGCTTTCCCTGGAGCCGCAGGTGATCATCCTGAATCCCGATATTCTGAAACAGCGCACGCTTTCCCGTTTTCTCAGGTCGCTTCAGTGCAAACTGCCTATGACCCGGGTTCTCATGGTACATGCATCCCGGCCTGATGATGAGGTCCTGATCGAGGAGATCCGTCTCGGTGTCCGGGGGTACCTTCGCGCATCCGATCCTGCGGCAATGCTGGCCAAGGCTGTGCGCTCTGTTGTCTCAGGAGAGATCTGGGCGGAACGGCGCATCCTGGAAAAGACCATTGCAAAACACATGTTGATGCCTGATACGCTCAGGGAACGGGTGCCGGACCTTGATCCGCTTACCAGCAGGGAAATGGATATGCTCACCATGGTCATGAAAGGTTCTTCGAACCGTGAGATCGCTGAACAGAGCAATATCAGCGAGCGGACCGTCAAGACCCACCTTTATCGGGTATATCGCAAACTCAAAGTGAAAAGCAGGGCAAAGGCAATCGCGCTGTTGTCGCACACATCCTAGCCCTGTCGACGCATTCCATCAAACTCCCTGGCTAATTCATGAGAATTTCGTGCCGTGGAGAGCACTGTTCCCGTCAGGCTGATGATGTAAAGTCAAGGGATGATGCTCTTGTATGATTCAGGAACGTAATACAAGGTTATTCCTCGCTTACGAAGAAACCTATTTCCCGTTATATTCTGCAATTCCATAAAATACGAACTTAGGTCCATTGACACCCGCAGGGGTACTGCTATGATTGATGCAAACGGCGACGCTGTGCGCCGCGGGGATCAGTCCGCACCCTTCATCCCTCTCATCATCCTATCCCCCCCAAGGAAGGCTGCGGAAGATGTGGTGAACTGATACCCTGCGACGCGGGTGAGCATAAGGTGTTCCATCACCCCAGTATCTTGATGTGACAGCGTTGCTTAGGGCGTCCCGATGTTCGGATGATCATCATGATACTCCGTCGAGAACATCGGGACGCCGTGTTCTTGCAGCAGATTCGCTCGCACTTTCCCGCACGATTTCCTGCACTTCTTGCAATCCAGCCGGTTATCACCTACAATAGAAGCAATTGATGGTTTTCTCTTCTCCTCATACTATGAAGGACGATCTGCTTCGCCGTTATATCGACTATCTTGCCGTGGAAAAAGGGCTTTCCAAGAACACCCTTGAGTCCTACGGCCGCGACCTGAGAGGATATTTCCTTTTTTTTAGGGACCGGGAAGCAAAAAGCATCGATAAAAAGGATATCGAGGTTTTTCTTGGTTCACTTTCAACTGCAGGGATCGCGGCACCTTCCATCGCGAGATGTTTAGCCGCCGTGCGGGGATTTCACAAGTATCTTCTCATGGATGGTCTGTCGGACATCGACCCGACTTCCGCCATAGAGGCGCCGCGCGGCTGGAAACGGCTGCCCAAGACGCTTAACGGGGAAGATGTGGTCTCACTGCTGAACCAGCCCGATCTGAGCAATCCCCGGGGTCTTCGCGACAAGGCCATGCTCGAACTTCTTTACGCGACCGGCCTCAGGGTGAGCGAACTGGTCGGCTTGAACGTTGCCGACGTGAACCTGGAACGGGGCTTCCTGATCGTGGTCGGGAAGGGGAGCAAGGAGCGTATCGTTCCCCTCGGCGAGATCGCCGCAGGCCACGTGCGGGCCTATGTCGAACGGGGACGTCCTCTCCTGATGCGCGGTCATCAGGCTGATGCGCTCTTTGTGAGCAACCGGCGGCATGGGTTGACGCGGCAGCTTTTCTGGGAACGGATCAAGCACTATGTGGCCAAGGCGGGCATCAGCAGCAAGGTCTCACCGCACACGCTCCGCCATTCCTTTGCCACCCATTTGCTCGATAATGGCGCTGACCTTCGCGCGGTACAGGCAATGCTCGGTCACGCGGATATCTCAACAACGCAGATATACACCTATGTGTCACGCGAACGGCTGAAGCAGATCCACGAGAAGCACCATCCGAGAGGGTGAATGATGGACATCATCACCAGCCATACGAACGCTGATTTCGACGCACTGGCCTCCATGGTCGCGGCGAAGAAGCTCTATCCCGAGGCGAAGATCGTGTTCGCCGGTTCCCAGGAGAAGAGCATGCGCGACTTTTTCCTTGATTCAGCGGCCTATGCTGTCGAGACGGAGCGGCTGCGCAATATCGATGTGTCGGCGGTCACGCGACTGATCATCGTGGACAATCGGAACCCCGGCAGGATCGGAAAACTGGCTGAGGCGCTTGACCGGCCGGGCCTGTCCGTGCATATCTACGATCACCATCCTGCCGTGCCCGGGGATATTCGCGGCGAGCTCGAGGTCATCGATGAGGTTGGGGCGACGACCACACTCATGGTCGAGATCCTGCGCAAACGCGATATCCCCATCGCCCCGTTCGAGGCGACCATACTCGCCCTGGGGATTTACGAAGAGACCGGTTCTCTGACCTATGTTTCGACCACGAGCCGTGACGCTGAGGCGGCAGGGTATCTCATCGGAATGGGCGCGAATTTGAACGTAGTGTCTGACTTCATCTTTCGGGAACTGACGCCTGAACAGGCCATGGTCCTGAACGAGCTGATCGAATCGGCGAAGCGCTATGATATCAACGGCATTCCCGTGGTTATTTCGGCCCTGTCCACGCCGCATTTCCTTCCGGATATCGCGGCGCTGGCCCACCGGATACGCGACCGCGAGAACATCGATGTGCTCTTTCTTGTCGTGCAGATGAGCGACAAGACCCATATTATCGGTCGGGCCCGGGTGCCGTCTGTGCACGCGGGCAGGGTGCTCGAGGCGTTCGGAGGCGGCGGGCATATGACCGCCGCCTCTGCCGTGGCGCGGGACATGACGCATCTGGAGGCGCGGGAGAAGCTGATCGACGCTTTGAAGCGGCACATCAAGCCGGGAAAGACGGCAGCGGATATCATGACCGCGCCGGTCATGACCATATCCGCCAATGGCACGATCGCAGAGGCGGGAGAGGACATGACCCGCTTCAGCGTCAATGTTCTGCCGGTGCTTGAGGAGGAACGATTCCTCGGCATCATCACGCGTGAAGTAGTGCAAAAGGCGCTGTTCCACGGACTAGGGGACCACCGGGTGACCGAATTCATGTCAACCGGAGTGCCTGCGGCGAGTCCGGGCATGCCCATGACGCGGGTCGAGCAGACCATGCTGGAGGAAGGACAGAGATTCATGCCGGTCGTTGGTGAGAGCGGCGCCATCATCGGCGCTATAACACGCACGGACCTCCTGCGGTCGCTCCAGGAACAACGGTTCGCTCCTGAGGCATCAGCGGGAGAATTGGGCCACCGGCCGGTCAGGAACATGCGGGGTATGCTTGAGGAACGTCTCCCCCCTGACATCCGGGAAGTGCTTAAATCCGTGGGAGCAATAGCGGACGAATATCGGTATCCGGTTTATCTTGTTGGCGGAATAGTCCGGGACCTGTTCCTGCGCACGACCAATCCTGATATGGACGTCGTCGTCGAAGGCGACGGGATCACCTTCGCCGGACTGTTGGTGCGAAAACTTGGAGGCCGGATGAGGACCCACCAGAAATTCGGCACCGCGGTCGTTGTCCTGCCAAACGGCCTCAAGCTGGACATCGCCACGGCGCGGCTCGAATACTACGATTCTCCGGCAGCGCTTCCCACGATCGAGCTCTCCTCCATAAAGAAGGACCTTTACCGCAGGGACTTCACGATCAATACGCTGGCAGTGCGGCTGAACAAGGCCCAGTACGGCGAATTGATCGATTTTTTTGGAGGTATGCGGGACATCAAGGAGCGGACCATCCGCATCCTGCACAATCTATCATTCGTCGAAGATCCCACACGGGTCTTCCGGGCGATACGGTTCGAACAGCGCTTCGGTTTTCAGATCAGCAAACATACCCAGAATATGATCAAGACCGCGGTGTCCATGCGACTCTTCTCCCGGCTCTCAGGCGAGCGCGTCTATGACGAACTGGTGCACATGTTCTCCGAGTTGGACCCGCTGAAGGTACTGAAGCGCATGCAGGAGTTCGACCTGCTCAAGTTCCTGCATCCCAATCTGCGGTGGGGCGCGCCGCTCGAGCAGCTCTTTGTCCAGATCGGGGAAACGCTCACCTGGTACCGGCTGCTCTATCTCGACGTTACGGTGGAACGGTGGTTCGTCTATCTGCTCGGGCTGCTGGACAGGGTCAAGGACGACGCCGCCCAGGAGGCGCTGGAGCGCCTTTCCGTACCGCTGCGGATACGGAACCGCGTCATGGCTGCACGACAGCAGTGCCGTGATATTCTCTACGAGTTCTACCGAGACCCTGACATTCCGGCGAGCAGGGTCTATGATCTGCTGAAGCCCCTTGCTATAGAGCAGGTCCTGCTGCTCATGGCCAAGTCCCGGAAGGAAAGGGCAAAAAAGTACATTTCCCTGTATCTGACCCATCTCCGGAACGTACGGATTTCACTCAGCGGAGAGGATCTGAAGAAGCTCGGCATTCCCCAGGGGCCGAAATACAAGAAGATCCTTGCCGCTCTGCTCGATGCCAAGCTGGATGGGAAAGTGGCGACAAGGGCGGATGAAGTGCGGTTCGTCCAGCAGCAGTACTTGAAATGATGATCGAGATCCGGAAAAACCGCTTATGGTGAGACGATGACGCGGATCGGTGGCTGACAAAAGGACGATTACGTCTGATTGCCCGTGAGAAGTTGCTTGCTGATCATAGTTTCCCGTTGACGGCATGCGTTGATTCAGGCATAGTATGTTTCAACGAAGGAACTGCGGCATTTTAACCAGGGGAGGTCGGGTCCCTAAGCTATGATCTATTTCAATCTTTTTGGCGGCGTTCTCCTGATGCTTTACGGCATCAAGTTGGTGAACGATGGTCTCCAGAACGCAGCCGGTCCCCGCATCCGCTCCCTGCTCCGTTCCCTTACGAGCAACAGGCTTGCTGCGGTGGGTGCTGGCGCTTTCCTGACCGGATTGATCCAGTCCAGCAGCGCCACCTCGGTCATGCTCGTGGGATTCGTGAGTGCAGGGCTCATGAGCTTTCGCCAGACGTTGGCGGTGATCCTCGGAGCGGACATCGGCGCAACGCTTACGGTCCAGCTGATCGCTTTTCATGTGTCCGATTACGCTATCCTGCTGATAGGCATCGGTCTTGCGATCACGCTGTTTGCCCATCGCCATCATCTTAGGACGATCGGCAGCGGGTTGCTCGGTTTTGGATTCGTGTTCCTGTCGATCAGGATCATGTCTGACGCGCTTCAGCCGATGCAGAACAGCGTGTTGTTCCGCGAGGTTCTGATGGCGCTGGTGGGCGCGCCGTTCACCGGAATTCTTCTTTCCGCGGCGTTCACCGGGCTCATTCACAGCAGTGCCGCGACCATAGGGATCGCCCTCGCGCTCGCGGGAAATGGTCTGATCCCTCTGGACGGCGCAATCAATATCGTCCTGGGGGCCAATATCGGAACCTGCTCCACCGCGCTGATGGCCAGCCTCCGGGCGCCGGCCGAGGCCCGCCGCGTCGCCTGGGCGCATATTCTTTTCAAGACCGTCGGCGTCGGTCTCATGCTTCTCGCGCTGCCGCTCTTCCAGAAGATCGTGGCGGCTTCCGGTGACGGCCTGTCGCGCCAGATAGCCAATGCACACACGCTGTTCAATGTGGTCATGGCGCTCTGCTTCCTGCCGTTCCTTGCGGCTTTTTCGAAATTGCTCGTCCGGCTTGTGCCGGAATCCCCGGCTGACCAGAAATTCGGACCCAAGTATCTCGATGATCATGTGCTCGGAACACCGGCACTTGCGCTTGGCCAGGCGGCGCGCGAGATGCTGCGGGAATCGGACATCGTGCGCGAGATGTTGCTCGATTCGATCAAGGTGTTCCAGGTCGACGATCCCGGGCTGGTAACGGGGATAAGGGACAAGGACAATCTGGTCGATATCCTTGACCGCCAGATCCGGCTCTACCTTATCCGTCTTTCCTCCGCTACGCTTACGGAGACCCAGTCGCGCAGATCGGTGGCGCTGCTGGAGGCAAGCCGGGATTTGGAGAACATCGGGGATATGATCGACCGGAACCTGATGCCCCTGGCGCTCAAGCGCATCAGCAAAGGATTGATGTTCTCTGAGGAGGGAATGAACGAGATCATCGGATATCACAAAAAAGTGGTCGAGAACTTCGATATGACCGTCTCGGCCTTTGCCAACCAGGACCGCGACCTGGCCCGGCGGGTGCTGCGAAACAAGGAAGAACTTGATGCGCTCGAGCGGGAGCTCACGCAAGCCCATCTGGAACGGTTGCGGAGGGGATTGCGTGAATCGATGGAGACAAGCCACATCCATTTAGACACGATCGGAAGTCTTGCGCGCATCAACTCCCTGATCACCCATGTTATCTATCCCATCTTCGAGGATGCTCGGAGCAAAGGGCGGGAAGATACCTTTGTGATCGGAGGATGAGCGGCGGGAGCGTAAATCGATCGGACGGGATTATCCCGCTTTTCAGCGGACGGAACCAGCTCAAGGAGAGAGTATGATACGACAGATGCGCGTCAAGACGAATGCCCGGACCGAATTGATCGACATCACCCAGGCGGTGCAGCGGTTGGTGGCTGAGAGCGGGGTGCGCTCCGGTCTCTGCTATTTACACGTACCGCATACCACCTCGGGGGTCACGATCAACGAGAACACCGATCCCAACGTGGGAATGGACATTCTGAAGGAACTGAACAAGGTCATCCCTTTTGATGACAAGTACGGTCACTCGGAAGGCAATTCCGCTGCGCATATCAAGTCCTCTCTTGTCGGGGTGTCAAAGACGATCATGGTAGAAGAGGGGAGACTGGCGCTCGGAACCTGGCAAGCCATCTTCTTCTGCGAGTTCGACGGTCCCCGGGAGCGGCGGGTCATGGTCAAGGTCATGAAGGACTGAACAATGTCAACGGTAATGAAGAGACCATTATTCTCCGCTCTGATCAAGGTTGTTCTGAACCGTTCCGGCATTCTACTGACAATATCGCTGTTTTTCCTCGCTACCCCGGCCTGGGGACAGACTGCCGAGCTTACCACCTATAAGCGATACGTCAAATCGGGTTTCGAGCAGTTGGACGCGAAGAACTTCCAGTCTGCGCGTGATGATTTCGACTCAGCACTTCGATATTACCAATCCGATGGCGCAGCATATCTTGGTCTCGGGGCCGTCTATTTCCATCTGAAGGACGATCGTGCTGCCGAGCGCGCTTTGACCCGAGCGCTTGAGCTGAACCCCCAGGAAAAGAACGCCTATCAGATCATGGGGGAAATGGCATACAGGCGGGACGATCCGGCTGAGGCGATAACTGCGTGGGAAAAAGCTCTTGCGATCGATCCCTCCGACGCTGCGCTCAAGGCACGGCTCGATCGCATTAAAAAAGAACACCGTACGGAGCAGTATTTCAACAGAGAGGTGACAGGACATTTCCTGATCAAGTATGAAGGCCGGGAGCGCATTGATGCGGGCCGGATAATCCTGCGCATTCTGGAAGACGCCTACGGCGAGGTCGGCAGAGCTCTGTCCTTTTATCCTGATCAGGAGATCCAGGTGATCCTCTATTCAGGCCAGCAGTTCCGCGAAGTGACCGATGCTCCCGGGTGGAGCGGGGGTATTTATGACGGCAAGATACGCTTGCCGATCGGCGGTATCGATCAGGAAACGCCTGGATTGCGCAGGCTGCTTTTCCATGAGTATACCCACGCTGTGGTACGGGCTATTACCCGCCGCGTTCCAACATGGGTGAATGAGGGGCTCGCGCAGTATTTCGAGGGTCGTTCCTACGGTCGGCCGGAGCGGGAGGGATTGTCCCGTCTGGCGCTGGCAGGAAAACTGCCGCCACTGGCAATGCTGGAAGGATCGTTCATGGGTTTGGACCAACATCAGGCCGGACTCGCGTACTTGATCAGTCTGTCTGCAGTGCGCCACATGATCGATCATTTCGGCATGTACCGCGTCAGGATAATGCTCGATGAGCTTGCAGCGGGGAAGGATTCAGCCGCGGCGATCCATAACGGGTTACTCGTTTCAGCCGAGGATTTCGAACGGGGCTGGATACGAAGCCTTGAATGAAAGGAATCGGACGATCCCACAGGTACTTCCCGTGCGCGCCGCGTCATCCGTTCGCTGCCGGGTCTTTTCCCTTTTTCAGGATTCTCCGGTGTGGTAATATCACCTACGATGATGGCGAATGCGCAGGATCTGACCCTTGCTGATTTTGATTTTGAGCTTCCAGAGGACCTGATCGCCCAGACGCCTGCTGCGGAGCGTGACAGATCCCGGCTCCTGGTGCTGGATCGGAATAGCGGCGCCGTCAGCCATCGCAGCTTCTCGGATATCGTGGATATTCTGAGGGAAGGCGATCTCCTGGTGCTGAATGATACCCGTGTGATGCCCTGCCGCATTATCGGAAAAAAGAGCGGTGGTGGCAGATCAGAGATTTTTCTGCTGGAAGAGACAGGCGTGAACCTCTGGCGCGCCATGGTGAGCAACGGGGTTGGCATCGGGAAGCGGGTCTCGATTCCCGGGGGTGTCGATGCAGAAGTGATCGCCGACGAGGGCGACGGAGTCCGCATGGTCCGTTTCCACGGCACGACCGATGTTAAGGAGATCCTTCCGCAGGTGGGCCTGACTCCGCTGCCGCCATATATCCGGAGGGAACCGAACGGGGACGATCTTGTTCGGTATCAAACCGTATACAGCAGGCGGGAAGGGGCAGTTGCTGCGCCTACCGCCGGTCTTCATTTTACCGAAGGTCTGCTCAACAGGCTCAGGGAAAAGGGCATCGGGACGGCGATGGTGACATTGCATGTAGGCCCGGGAACCTTTAAACCGGTGCGCGCCAACAGGGTCGCAGAACACCGCATGCATGCAGAACGGTACGAAATCTCCGAGCAGAGCGCCATGCTGGTCAACCGGTCACGTGCCGAGGGGCGCAGGATCATCGCAGTAGGCACTACCACCGTACGCACCCTTGAAACAGCTGCTGACGATGAAGGACAGGTATCGGCCGGCAAAGGATCTTCGAAGCTTTTCATCCTCCCCGGATATAGATTTAAAACGGTAGACGGTATGATAACGAATTTTCATTTACCTAAATCGACATTGCTGATGCTGGTGGCTGCTTTCGCAGGCCGGGAGCAGGTTCTGGCCGCCTACCGAGCGGCCGTACAGGCCCGTTACCGATTTTACAGTTACGGTGATGCTATGATCATCTTGTAGGTGTTTGCAAGGGAAGGTGCCATGACCATGATCCGAAATGAACGAGGAGGGATAGTGTCATCGGTGTTCATCATACCCGCGGGGGTGGTGGTGATCATCGCGGTCTTCCTCCTGGGGTACTATGTGGGAAAGAACCGGACCGCGCAGGACGCCGTGGCCGAACGGTTGCCGGCGCTGCCTGAGGTGATGTCGTCCCCGGCGGTGGATAAGGAAAAAGAGGAATTCACCTTTTACCGGACGTTGACGGAAAAGGGCGACAAAACGCTCTCCATCGAGCTGAAGACCAAACCACCATCTGCGGCACCGTCGTCTGAACGCGCGCTCGAAACGAAGACCGAGTCCGGCAAAATACGAACATCGAACTCCGAGAAACCGGGCGCGGCTAGGCAGCACGCGGCAAAGACAGCTCCCCCTGCTCAAAAACACGAAGCCCCCTCGCAAAAACAAGCGGTTTCAAAGATCCGGTACACGATCCAGATAGGCTCCTATCCTGACCGGAATATGGCTGAAGAAGAGATGCGATCGATCAAGAAGCGGGGATACGCGGCCTTCCTCGTGGCATCGGCTATTCCGGACAAGGGCACCTGGTACCGCGTCAGAATAGGAAGCTTTTCGAACAAGCAGTCGGCAGAGAAACTGGCTGCGGAACTTAAATCCAAGGAAGGTGTTTCGTCCTTTATCACGGTGGAATAACGGTTTGTGACAACGGCAGGGGGTTATGAAAACGGCTCAGTGCACGTTTTGCTGGTTGATCAGATGGACGGGAAGGGGTGCCAGTGCGACCTGCTCGTCATCGATGAGCATCTCGATCCAGTAGGTGCCGGGGACCGAGAAAGTCGAATTGAGCCGGATGGCGATATCGCGATGGCGCTGGGTCTCGTTGAACAGGGAGAACCTGGAGGCAGATTCGGACAGCACGGTCTTCTGGTCAGGTGCAAGAAGCCTGATCTTGGCTGCAAAGTCACCGCGGCCGCCGCACCATTCATTCACGATCGCGAACCGGGCATGGTAGGCCGGGAACGTGTGGGCGGATATCGATTCGAAGAGACCCATGAGGCTGAACTTCCCTCCCAGCTCCTGCCGCACATCATCGCAGATGATAGAATAAGATAAGGTCGGTCTGGTTTTTGTTGTTTTGCTCATGAGCAGATACGGTAGCACAGGTTTCCTTGTCAGTCAACTGCTTTCTCCAACAATGCTTTCTCCAACTGCGGTCACACTTCCCGTCGATTGTTCCTGTGCAGGTCAAAGTCGCATCCTGCGGCATCCCCTTTTGAAAAGCAGTTTGCTGCTGTGAACACCCGTTCTCATGTTGACATGATTGACCGAGGTTCTCGGGAAAAGCATTTTCTCTTGACAAAGCTCAGCTAGTGATTTAATAAGTAAACAGATGTTTGAAAATAAGGTATATGTGAAAAATGTTGAAAGTAGAAAAAAAGATAAATATTATCATATCGTTAGCGATTCTATTGATGCTTGGCCCGTCGACTGCCTATGCTGCGATCACGGTCATAGATGCTGAACAACTGAAGACTCTGCTTGAGGGCACTGGAACAAAGATACTCATCGATACCCGATCTCGGGATGAGTATCGAGAGGCCCATATTCCCTCGGCTGTGAACATACCCCCCGACCGTATGCATGCAGAGCGGAAACGATTGCCCAAGAACAAGTCCATTCCGCTCATATTCTATTGCAGAGGCGTCGGCTGAACGCTGAGTCATGCCGGCGCGGTCGCGGCGGCGGAGATGGGCTTTGGCACCCTTATTATTTTTCAGGGAGGGATGCCGGAATGGTCTGGAAAGATGCTGCCCATAGCAGTCGGCAGCAAGCCCGGATCATACACAACGTCACAGTGATGGGCAGGAACAGTCATCGTCAGGGAAAGGTCGTTCTATGAAAAGAGAAAAAGTCAATTATATGATCCAGTCGGTGTCCCATGCAATGGATATACTTGAGTCCTTCACCAGGACCGAGGACGAGTTGGGGGTCACCGAACTGTCCAAACGGCTCGGGTTGCACAAGAATAACGTGTTCCGGCTTCTGGCGACGCTGGAACATCGTGGATATATAGAACAGAACCGGGAGACGGAAAATTACCGGCTCGGTCCCAAGACGCTCCAGATCGGGTCCATCTTCATTGAACAGCGCGAATGTCGGAGGCAGGCTCGGCCTATTCTTGAGAGCCTGACCGCGGCGACCGGTGAGACCGCTGTCGTGGCGGTACTACGCTCCACCCAGGTGATCTATATGGACGGCGTGGAAACTAACCGCACGGTCCGGGCGATTTCCCGGGTGGGTGCCTTGCTGCCAGCGCATTGCACCGCGGTGGGAAAGGCGCAGATCGCGTTTCTTCCACCAGCAGAGATCGAGCGGCTCTACCCGGAGCTGAGTCTTCAGCAGATCACGCCCCGGACCCTCAAGACCAGGGAAGCGCTGCTTGCGGACCTCAAGGTGATCCGCGACAGGGGGTATGCGATCGAGGATGAGGAGTGCGACCTTGAAGTGAAAGGCATCGCAGCGCCGGTCAGGGATTTTTCCAGGAATATCATAGCTGCCGTGGGGATCATTGCGCCTGCCAGCCGGCTTACTGACGACCGGATCGAGAAAGATATCGTCGTGGCCCGTGTGCAGGACGCGGCCAAGGCCATTTCCGTAAAACTCGGTTATTTGCAGGTCGCCGCGCGTGCATAACAGTTGTTGTGGAAGTGCATGACTTTGTTGACACTTCCTTTCCCACCATGTTATTATCGGTTCGATGCAGATTGAACTAGCGTGGGAACGATTGAAGGCAGTGCTTGACCAGATGGGATGTGCTGTTCTCGCCTACTCCGGCGGTGTTGACAGTTCATTGCTGCTTAAAGCCGCGGCAGAAACCCTTGGACCGAACCTTATCGCTGTTACCGCAGACTCCCCGACCTATCCTCCCGGTGAACTTCAGCAAGCGACCTCCTATGCCCGGTCGCTGGGCATCCGCCATCGCATCATAGCGAGCGACGAACTGGCGCAGGAGGCTTTCGCAGCCAATTCATCGGACCGGTGCTATTACTGCAAGAACGAACTGTTTGCCAAAATTCGCCGTATGGCGGACATCGAGGGTATCTCCTTTATACTCGATGGCACGAACGCAGACGACAGCAGGGATCATCGTCCCGGATCTAAGGCCGCGGCGGAACAGGGGGTCCGGAGCCCTCTTGCAGAACTCGGGTTTACCAAGCAGGATATCCGGGACCTCGCGAGAAGCAAGGGACTTCCCATGTGGAACAAACCGTCACTTGCCTGTCTTTCCTCGCGCATACCCTATGGAACACCTATCACCCGGGAGCTGCTTGCGACCGTGCAGGCTGCCGAGGATGTCATCCGCGGTCTCGGTGTGAGCCAGGTTCGTGTGCGTCATCATGGCGATACTGCCAGGATCGAGATCGCTCAGCAGGAGTTCTCACTCATTCTCGCGGATGGCGTTGCGGAACGGGTGGTCAAGGCGATCAAGGACCTGGGCTTTACCTATGTCTGTCTCGATCTTGAAGGGTATCGGACCGGCAGTATGAACGCTGTGCTTAAAGCGCCAGTGTCGGGAATGGACGCTATTTCTTCACAAGGAGCAAAAGAATGAACATTCTCGTCGTTGGCGGCGGTGGCAGGGAACATGCGCTCGTGTGGAAACTTTCTCAGAGTCCCCGGGTCGGTAAGATCTATGCGGCGCCGGGCAACGCCGGTATGGCGCAGCTTGCCGAGTGTGTTCCGGTCAGTTCAGAGGACCTGGCGGGTCTGCTCAATTTCGCGAAGTCCCGCAAGATCGACCTTACGGTCGTAGGGCCTGAGGGTCCGCTCTCCCTGGGGATCGTCGATGAGTTCCGCAAGGCCGGGCTGCGCATCTTCGGACCTGCGCGAAGCGCGGCGGAGATCGAGGCGAACAAGGCTTTTACCAAGGACCTGATGAAGAAGTACGGCATTCCTTCCGCGGAGTACGGCTCCTTTACCGACCGCGGGCAGGCGGAAGCCTATATCAGGCGGCAGGGAGCTCCAATTGTTGTCAAAGCAGCAGGTCTTGCAGCGGGCAAGGGAGTGATCGTTGCCGAGACCGTTGAAGAAGCGCTGGATGCAGTTGATCTGATCATGGGAAAGAAAGCTTTTGGCGCCGCAGGAGATGTGGTGGTGGTCGAGGAATGTCTTCTCGGCGAGGAAGCGTCATTCATGGCCTTTACCGACGGAAAGACCGTGGTTCCCATGGTATCTTCGCAGGACCATAAACGTGTTTTTGACGCGGACAAAGGGCCGAACACGGGAGGTATGGGCGCGTACTCGCCAGCGCCGATCGTGACGCCCGAGATAGAACGGCAGGTGATGGAGAAAGTCATGCATCCGACGGTCGAGGCCATGGCCAAGGAGGGACGCCTGTTCCAGGGTGTTCTCTACGCCGGCCTGATGATCCATAACGGACAGGCAAAAGTCCTTGAGTTCAACGCACGGTTCGGTGATCCTGAGACCCAGCCCATCATGGCCCGCCTGGATAGTGATCTGATCGATATTTTCGAGGGCATTATCGACGGGAAGCTGGACTCGGTCCCGATCCATTGGAAAAAGGACCCGGCGGTGTGCGTGGTCATGGCATCGGGAGGGTATCCGGGCACCTATGCAAAGGGCAAGGAGATTCATGGGCTCGACAAGGCAGCGGGACTCAACAACGTCATGGTGTTCCATTCAGGCACCGCGGGCAGGAACGGCGCCGTGGTGACCGACGGAGGTCGCGTCCTTGGCGTGACCGGTCTGGGACCGACGGTGGCCGCGGCGATCGAGGCGGCATACTCAGGGGTGAAGGAAATATCCTTCGAAGGCGCTCACTACCGCCGAGACATCGGCGCCCGAGCGCTTGAGCGGGGCGTCTAGGGCATGCCTGCCGGCCGGTTAGTCGCTTCCTGCAGGGAGATCGCTTCATTCTTGAACAGGACATTGCGGGTTCCTGTGATCAGGGACGCTTCGGTCAATGGATTGCAGGTCCGGCTTCGTGCGGACAAGTCGGTCAGGACGGTCGGATTCGCTGTTGATGCCTGTCTCTCCACGTTCCAAAAGGCCCGCAAGTTGAACGTAGACCTGCTGGTTGCTCACCACGGCATCAAATGGCGTCCGCAAAAGGACCGGGAGATCGCCTTGCGCAGGCAAAGGTTCCTTGAGGACCATGCCATGGCGCTGTACGCTGCCCATCTTCCGCTGGATCTCCACCCACAGTACGGGAATAATGCCGGGCTTTGCCGTCTGTTGGGGCTGGAAGATGTGCGCAGGTTCGGCCGTTACCACGGGATCAAGATCGGCTATCAGGGACGCTTTCCGCGTAAGCGCAGACCTGCTGAAATTGCTCGCCGGCTCGATCGGATGCTCTCAACGCGGTGTCGTGTTTACGATTTTGGGGCGAAGCAGCTTTCCTCCCTCGGCATCATTTCCGGGGGCGGTGGAAGCATGCTTCTCGATGCAGTGAGGGAAGGTTTGGACGGTTTTCTCGTCGGCGAGATAGACCTGGCAGTGTATAATGCGGCAAGAGAATACGGCATCACGGTGATATCCGCGGGGCACTATGCCACGGAGACCGTGGGTGTAAAGGCGCTCATGCCACTGGTCGCGGAACATTTTGGAACCGCCACGGTATTCATCGACGATCGCAAGGATCTGTAAAACAAACCATCCTGTTGGGCAGCCGCGAACTGATCGCGGGAGCCCCTGCAGGTGACACCCTATTTGAAGAAAGGGGCACGCATGGCAAAACCACTTGTTGGAATCCTCATGGGAAGCGATTCGGACCTCCCGATCATGCAGGAGGCGGGCGCAATGCTGCGGGAGTTCGGTATCGAGTACGAAATGACCATAGCATCGGCACATCGGACGCCGAAGAAAGTGCTGGAGTACAGCCAGACAGCGGAGCGACGGGGTCTGAAGGTGCTCATTGCCGGAGCTGGATGGGCAGCGCATCTGGCGGGATTCATCGCATCCCAGACGACGCTGCCGGTCATCGGAGTTCCCATTGATTCTTCGGCGCTCAAGGGGATGGATGCTCTCTTGTCGACCGTGCAGATGCCCGGCGGCATTCCGGTGGCGACCATGTCGATCGGAAAGGGAGGCGCGAAGAACGCAGGGATCTTTGCCGCGCAGATCATTGGAACCGCAGATGTCAAGGTTGCCAACCGACTGAAGGTATTCAAGGTCGAGATGGAGCGTGAAGTGGAAGAGAAGGCCAAGAAGCTCGTGGCCGTCTCGGTCGCGGAACCTACTCTGCCCGAACCGGAAGCCGCAGCACCTGCCGGCGCAAAGAAAAAGCCGCGGCGTCGGCGGTGGAAAAAGAAACCCGCAGCAGGCCAGACCCAGGGACCTGCTTCGTGAGAACCGAACTGGAGTGCCTGCCCTGTTTCTTCAGGCAGGTCAGCAGAACGCTGAGCTACGCCGCCGTCGATCCCGATCTGGGAAAGAGCATTTCCCGGGAAGCGTCGAGGATCGTGGAGACAGCATCACTCGACCAGGCACCGGCGCGAATTTCCACGCTCCTGCACAGATTGATGCGGGAACGAACAGGCATGGATCCCTATCGCGAAGTAAAGGAAACCTATAACGGGATCGCTCTGGAACTTCTTCCCGTTGTCAGGATGCGCGCATCCGGGGCCGGGGAGGGTGGGGACCGGCTCGCAGGCGCTGTCCGCGCAGCGATAGCGGGAAATATCATAGATTTCGGCATCTACGAAACGATTGATCTTGAACGTTCTCTCCGGGATTCCTTTGAGCTGCCTCTCGCAACCACAGATTATGATCTGTTCGCACGCGCCGTGGACCGGGCGGAGCGGATCCTCTATCTTTGCGATAACGCCGGAGAGATCGTGTTTGACCGTGTCCTGATCGAGGAACTGCGGGGACGCGGCAAGGAGGTGACCGCCGTGGTCAAAGGTACGCCGGTCATCAATGATGCGACCATGGATGATGCCCGCGCCACGGGGCTGGCGGACTCAGCGGGTAGGGTGATCGATAACGGCAATGATGGGATCGGGACGCTGCTGGAACAGTGTTCTCCCGAGTTCCTTGAAGCCTATCATGATGCCGACCTGATCGTGAGCAAGGGACAGGCGAACTTTGAAACGCTGGTACCAGAGCAGGACGAACGGACATTTTATCTCTTTAAAGTGAAGTGCCCGGTGGTAGCTGCTGCGCTGGGAAGGCCCGACGGGGACATCGTTCTGTCAGCGTGCCAGAGCGCGTCCGCCTGTCTTAGGAACTGAGCGGGACCCATGGCGGCGACCATACTATCCTTAGATCACAAAGATCCGGAGCGGTCCTATGCGCAGTGCCGGAGCGTTATCAGGTCAGGCGGTATCATCGCCTATCCAACCGATACGTTCTACGGACTGGGAACGGACCCCCGAGATCCTGCTTCTGTCCGGCGGCTCTTTACGATCAAGAGGCGAAGGCTCGAACAGCCGCTCCTGCTGCTGGTGTCCGATATTGAAGAGGTGGAGCAGTGGGCTGCACAGGTAACCCGTGACGCCCGTGATCTCATGGATCGCTACTGGCCAGGACCCCTGACGCTGGTGCTGCAGGCAAGAGCTGAAGTGCTTCCTGAACTGACAGCGGGGACCGGAACTATCGGGCTGAGAGTACCGGGCAACGAAGATACCCGGTCCCTCCTCCGCTCTATCGGGACGGCGTTGACCGGTACGAGCGCGAATCGGTCCGGCGAGCCTGAGCCGCGGACAGCGGGAGAGGTCTTCGCATCCCTCGGCGGCGAGCTCGATCTTATCCTGGATGGGGGAAGGGCCAACAGCGAACGTCCGTCCACCATAGTGGATGTGAGCGGAAGCGTGCCTCGGATCATCCGCCGCGGCGCAATTGATCTTGAACTGAGCTCGTGATATGCGATAGCATTGAGCGGCCCGGATAACCAGGGAGGAATGGGAACGACCATGAAAAAAGTATTTGTCCTTGATACGAACGTGCTGCTCCATGATCCGAAGGCGATCTTCTCTTTTGACGACAACGACGTGGTGATCCCGATCGTGGTGATCGAGGAACTGGACAAGTTCAAGAAGGATGTGAACGAGATCGGCAGAAATGCCCGCCAGGTCTCGCGGATCCTCGATGAGTACCGGCAAAAGGGCAAGCTTTCGCAGGGAGTACCGCTTGAAGGTGGCGGGAGCCTGCGCGTTGAACTCAATCATCAGTCTCCGGACTGCCTCCCGAACGAGCTTATTGCGACAAAGGCCGACAACCGCATTCTCGCCACCGCACTGAACCTGAAGAGCGACAACATGCCGGTCATTCTGGTGACCAAGGATACGAATTTACGCATCAAGGCCGATGCCCTTGGGCTTCGGGCAGAGGATTTCGAGTCCGATACCATCGAGATCAACGAACTTTATCCGGGCGAGATCGAGATGCTCGTCGAACCGGGGTCGATCGAAGAGTTCTATGGAAAGGGTGAACTGGCGCCGGCAGGGGACACGAAACTGTTCCCGAACCAGTTCGTGCTGATCAAGAACAATGCCAATCTCTCTCAGACAGCGCTGACCCGTTTCAGCCAGCAGAGGCATATGCTGGTGCCGATCACGAACACCAAACACGGCGTCTGGGGCATCAATGCGAAGAATAAACAGCAGCAGTTCGCCCTGGACCTGCTCCTGAACGATGATATCCGGCTCGTCACGCTCGTTGGCAAGGCCGGTACGGGTAAGACCCTCCTCGCGCTGGCCGCCGGCCTGGAAAAGACCATCGAGCAACGTACCTTCCAGCGTCTGGTTGTCTCCCGGCCGGTCTTTCCCCTGGGGAAGGATATCGGGTTCCTGCCCGGAGACATCGAGGAAAAGCTAAAGCCCTGGATGCAGCCGATCCGCGACAATCTGGACTTCCTGATGGGAGCGTCCACGCCGGCTGTAACCGGCCGGGCCAAAGGCAAGAAGGACCTCCAGAGTCTTTTCGATCTGGGTATGATCGAGGTCGAGCCGCTCACCTATATCCGAGGCCGGAGCATGCCGAACCAGTATCTCATTGTGGACGAAGCGCAGAACCTGACGCCCCATGAGATCAAGACCATTATTACCAGGGCAGGCGAGGGGACCAAGGTCGTGCTGACCGGCGATCCCTACCAGATCGACAATCCCTATATCGATTCCTCCAGCAATGGCCTGTCTTTCGTGGTGGAGAGGTTCAAGGAAGAGGCTATTTCAGGCCACATTACCCTGATGAAGGGTGAACGTTCAGATCTGGCCGAACTTGCGGCGACGTTGCTCTGATCCGGATCATCAGCAGATCCAATTCCAGAAAGCCTCTTCCCGTGTCCGGGGAGAGGCTTTTGTTCTGTTCCGAACAGTGTTACAAAAATTCCTATTAAAAACCGGTCATCTGTGGTATTATTGCCCGCCATGGCGAAGATATTAGAGAAGCGTTTAATACGCCAACCCGATGTTTTTTATTATAAAATCGCAGCTCCCCTTATATCCCGCAAAGCGCGTCCCGGACAGTTCATTATCCTGAGGCTGCATGAAAAAGGTGAACGTATCCCCTTGTCCCTTGCGGACATCGATCCCCGGGAAGGTACGATCAGCCTTATTGTCATGGCCGTGGGTAAGACCACCCATGAACTGTCGCAATGTTCTGCCGGAGACAATATTCGGGATCTCTGCGGACCCCTGGGCATGGCTACTCATATTGAGAACCTAGGTCATGTGGTCCTGGTGGGTGGAGGATTCGGCGCCGCACCGCTCTATCCCATTGCCCGTTCATTCAGGGATGAAGGCAACCGGGTGACCGTGATCATGGGCGCCAGGAGCCGGGATCTCCTGATCTACGAGCAGGAAATGGAGCAGGTGGCGGACCGCGTTGTGGTCACGACCGATGACGGCAGCAAGGGCCTGAAGGGGCGGGTGACCGATGCTTTGTCCATGGAACTGTCAAGTGGCAAGGTGGATCTCGTGCTTGCGGTAGGTCCGGCTATTATGATGCGGTCGGTCTCCGAAGTAACGCGGGGGACCGGTGTGCGTACTATTGTGAGCCTTAATCCCATCATGGTGGATGGTACCGGTATGTGCGGAGGCTGTCGGGTCATGGTGGGCGGGGAAACGAAGTTCGCCTGCGTTGACGGTCCGGAGTTCGACGGACACCTGGTGGACTGGGAATCGCTTATGAACCGCCAAAAGACCTATGTTGCCGAGGAACGAGAGTCGTTCGAATCGTGGAAGTCCCGCCACGAACGCATGCTGGGCAAGAATAACGCTCCGGTCTGCGAATAGACGGCCACGATCATGAAAGAGACACAGGTGAAGGAACAGAAACAGGGAAAGAAGATTATCCCGAGCAAAACGCCCGCGCCGGAGCAGGATCCCGACTCCAGGAAGCATAACTTCGACGAGGTCACACGTTGCTATACAGAGGAGCAGGCATTGCGGGAATCCGAGCGGTGCTTGAACTGCCGGAATCCGCAGTGCGTTG
The DNA here is from genome assembly GCA_029858565.1 of Nitrospirota bacterium. Lineage (GTDB taxonomy): Bacteria > Nitrospirota > UBA9217 > UBA9217 > UBA9217 > JAKAHZ01. The sequence continues at coordinate 43,658 of JAOUEV010000026.1, forward strand.
AGGGATGCCCGGTACGTGTACCGATCCCACGGTTCATCAGCGCGTTGAAACAGGGAAACTTCAAGCAGGCGCTGGACATTATCAAGGAAGCGAGCCTGCTTCCCGCTGTATGCGGCCGCGTTTGTCCGCAGGAAAAACAGTGCGAGGCGCGCTGCGCCCTCGGGAAGAAGTTCGAACCTGTTGCCATCGGCCGGTTGGAGCGGTTCGCTGCCGACTGGGTCATGGAACACGATCTTGCATCGCCTCCGCCCGTCCTTCCTCCGACAGGCCGTACCGTGGCGGTCATCGGCAGCGGCCCGGCAGGCCTTGCCTGCGCATACGAACTTTCCAAACTCGGTCATCAGGTGACCATTTACGAGGCATTCCATGAACCAGGAGGCGTTCTCCTCTACGGTATTCCCGAGTTCCGGCTTCCGAAGAGGATCGTAGCGCGTGAGATCGAACTGCTGCGCGCCATGGGCGTTGTGATCGAGACAAACGTGGTCGTGGGCAAATTGATCACCGTCGACGAGATCATGGCGCAGTTCGATGCCTGTTTCATCGGCACTGGCGCGGGTACTCCGAAATTCATGTGCGTTCCCGGAGAGAACCTGAACGGGGTCTATTCGGCGAATGAGTTCCTGACCCGTATCAATTTCATGCGTTCTCATTCCTTCCCTGTCTATGATACGCCCATCAGAAAAGGGACGAGGATCGCGGTCATCGGTGGCGGAAATGTCGCCATGGATGCGGTGCGCACCGCTCTTCGTCTTGGCGCCGAGGATGCCGTTATCGTGTACCGCCGCTCGTTAGAGGACATGCCGGCACGGGGGGAAGAGATCGTTCACGCGCAAGAAGAAGGCGTCCGCTTTGAGGTCCTGACGGACCTGGTCAGGATCATCGGCGAGAGCGGGTCGGTCCGTGAGATCGAGTGTGTCCGGATGGAACAGGGACCGGCCGACGCTTCCGGACGCCGCAGATCTGTCCCCGTGCCCGGGTCGGAATTTCGTCTTCCCGTTGACATGGTCATCATGGCGATCGGGACCAACGTGAATCCCCTGGTCCCGCAAAGTACTGCCGACCTGCAAGTCACTACGTGGGGATATATTGTTGCTGATGAGAAGACCGGTGCGACCAACAAGCTCGGCGTCTTTGCCGGAGGCGATATCGTTACCGGCGCAGCAACAGTCATATCCGCCATGGGTGCAGGAAGTAAAGCAGCTAATGCCATTCATGCCTATCTGATCAGAAAGAAACAAATCTGATATCCTCCTCCCTCTCAGCCCGTCAGTCAGCTAGCATCGAATAATTCTGTGTCATGGCTAAAATAAAAGGTATTTCGCCATGTCGGCGGAATTCAGTGCGCAGTCTCTGCAGGTACCTTCCTGGCAACTAATGCCTGAGGAGGTATTTATGCATAAGGAAAGAATGCGGGGATTTACGTTGTTCGAGCTTTTAACGGTTATTGCTATTATCGGTACACTGGCGACTATCGCTCATGCGTCCTACCGGGACGTTGTACGGCGAGGTCACTTGTACGGAGCTGTTGACATGATTCGCATGGATATCCAGAAGATTCGTCTTGAGGTCTTGAACAGTGGTGAGGAGCACCGAATCGATTTTGAACCCGCAACAGGGTCATACCTGCTGAACGGAATCCATCGGGTGACGTTGCATCGGGACGTGCGATATGGCGCGGGACCCGGAGTCACAGGCAAACCGTCACAGCCTTATGAGCCCCCTCCGGCGAGCGGTGTAACGTTTAAAGCTGACGGCACTAATAACCGGGCCGTATTTTTACCAAAGGGAGCGGTCGTTCCGACCGGTGCGGTCTATCTGACGACCGGCAAGGAAACCATGGCAATAACAGTCGCACTGAATGGTCATTTACGCTTATGGCGCTCCCGGGGAGGAAATAAGTGGGACTTGCAGTGAAGTTCGATCCTTCGGTCTGAAGAAGCTGTGCTATGATTACTGCACGTGCGTAATCTGCAAAGTAATCGGCAAAGAGTCCTGGAGGATTCATGTATCGCAAGGTCATAATTTCCCTATTTGTCATCGTCCTTCTGCTCTCCGGCTGCACCCGTGAGACCGAGGAAGGCAAGATCAAAAAGGTCATAAGCTCCATTCAAGCTGCTGCGGAGAGTAAAAGGATACTTGCGGTCCTCGAACACCTATCCAAGGACTATCGAGATCCGCAGGGGAATGATTACGAGGGCATCAAAGGTCTCTTGTCATTCTATTTCTTTAAACACCAGGCGGTCCACGTTTACATTCCAGCGATCGATATCGCCGTAACGGGCTATACGGCTACAGCGGCATTCGATGCCGTACTTACCGGTCGGCCCGCTGACGGTTCCGGAGGAACGATAATACCGGAGTCGCTTGGCGTTTATCGTTTTGACGTGAGTTTAAAGCGCGAAGGTGACCAATGGAAGGTCCTCTCAGCTAAATGGGAACTGTCCGGGGAGGGTGGTCCTGTTCCCCCGCCGGCGAGATGAAGGAACGCCTCTTATTCGAGTAGAAATAGGGTCAGGTCCTGCGGATTGTCAAATCTCCTGTTATGTGATATCCTCCTATCATGTCTCGCCCTCTCCGCATCGAATATCCCGGCGCCGTCTACCATGTGACTTCCCGCGGCAACGAGAAAAAGCCTGTCTTCAGGGACGACCGCGACCGCGAGAATTTTCTGAACACACTCTTGCACGTCAATAAACGCTACAATTGGATCTGCCACGCCTACTGCCTCATGACCAATCATTACCATCTTCTCATCGAAACCCCGGACGCCAATCTCTCTATCGGCATGCGGCAGTTGAACGGCGTGTATACCCAGTTGTTCAACAAATGGCACGGCAGAAGCGGCCACCTGTTTCAGGGCCGCTTTAAGGCCATCCTGATCCAGAAAGACAGCCATCTCCTGGAAGTCTGCCGGTATGTGGTCCTCAATCCCGTTCGGGCAAAGATGGTTGAAAAGCCGGAAGCATATCCCTGGTCCAGCTACCTTTCAACGACAGGCCGGGCGAAACCGCATCCCAGCCTTACCACGGACTGGGTCCTAGGCCAGTTCAGCGTAAAGAGGGGCAAAGCCGAGCAGGAGTACCGCAAATTCGTCACATGGGGAATCGGCCAGAAGTCGATCTGGGCTGAGGTGAGGGGGCAGACGCTTCTGGGTGAGGAAGTGTTCGTCGACAAACTAGCCGATCATCTGAAGAAGAAACGCGATATTCCCGAGATACCCCGCAGTCAACGGTATGCTCACCGGCCGCTCCTGGAAAAGTTGTTCGCCGGCGACGTGCGAACAAACGTGCGGAAACGGCGAGCGGCGGTCAGGAGGGCAGTGGAGCAGTACGGGTATCGCATACGGGAGATCGCGACACATTTGGGACTGCATGATTCGTCGGTCAGCAGGATTGCGAAGGGAGAGCGATGAGTGTCAAACCGCAGGACCTGACCCTATGGGTGCCGCAGATGTTCAGATACGAGATGTCCACATGCCAATGTTCATGAGGCAGGAGCGGCTGAACGAAGCCGGTTCCCTTTTTGCTGATTTTCTTGTTCCACTT
>JAOUEV010000139.1 GCA_029858565.1 Nitrospirota bacterium
GAAGTTGCCGAAACGGTTATCAAACTGTGTGTGTCCGGAACTGATGGTTCCGCGAAAGTACTGGTCACCGATCTTGATAATGTTCTCTGGGCGGGACTTGCTGCAGAGGATGGACCTGATGGAATCAAATGCAGCTCGGAAGGTATTGGTTTTCGTCATTTCGTGTATCAGAGTTTCTTGGCAAGACTAAAGGCGAACGGAGTGCTCCTTGCAGCGGTCAGCCGAAATGATCTGGAAGTGGCTCGCGCGCCTATTACGACAGGAAAAACCCTGTTGAGCGAAAACGATTTCATCGAAATCCTCGCGAGTTATGACGCAAAATCAGCACACATCCGCAGATTAACGGAGAGTCTCAACCTGGGGATGGATGCTTTTGTGTTTGTCGATGATAATCCGATAGAATTGGCCGAGGTTGGCTCCGCGTTGCCGGCGATCACCTGCCGGCAGTTCCCGTCCCAGGACGATAAACTAGCGCAATTTTTGAACGACCTGAATGCACTTTTTGCTCGAAGCACCATAAGCGAGGAAGACCGGCAGCGAACGGAAATGTACCGCCGTCGTCAGACCGTGGCAGCACAGACCTCCCTTGGAAAGGAGGGAACTGATCTGACGGACTTTCTAGCGAACCTGCAAATGGAGTTGGTCATACAGGACCGCTCTTCCGGAGATCGTGAACGCGCGGTACAACTCATCAACAAGACCAATCAATTCAATCTTAACGGCCGCCGCGTAACAGACGATGAAGTATCAAGGATCCTTTCCGCAGGAGGTAAACTCTACACAGCCAAATTAACCGACCGCACCGGAAGCCATGGAGAAATTCTGGTTTGCCTTGTCGATGAGCATAATAAGATTCTTTCCTTTGTTCTTTCATGCCGTGTATTCCAGCGCCGCGTAGAACATGCATTTACCTGTTGGATTGTTCGCCGGTTGGGAAACAACCTTGCCTTTACCTATAGAGCTACAGAACGGAATACTCCCATCAGGGACTTCTTGAAGGATCCTGCGTTTAAGATACAGGGAGAAGAGGGGAGGCTTGATGGTGATAGCTTTCAACGCGATCATGGCAAGACCCTAGAGCTATTCAGACTGCAAGAGGTGGGCTTTGAACGAACCTGAGGCCCGCAAAGCGCTTGACGATATCCTTGACCGTCTCGGCTTGAAATCCGGCGACCGTATCATGCTGGGCATAGATATGGGAAGGATTCCGCTGCCCAAATATGCTGCGGAACTCAATCGTGAAGCTTTTCGCGAGCGGGAACACCGTTGGTGCCGCTTCGTGCTGAATGCGCTTGAAGCACGCCTGGGATCAAAAGGAACTCTTCTGGTTCCTTCATTCACCTATAGTTGTGGAAAACCAGGCAGTAGATTTGTTTTAGAGACAACACCATCTGAAAACGGTCCGTTCACGGAGTTCATTCGAATTCAGCCGCATGCGATCCGCTCGGTTCACCCGATATTTTCCGTGTCTGGTATCGGGCAAGATGCAAATGTCATCTTGCAGCATACCGGACGCTCCGCCTTTGGATCCATGAGCCCGTTCTCTCGCTTCGCCGAGCATGGCATTCGATTTCTTTGTCTCGGGGTAGAACTGCGGAATAGCATTACCTACATCCATCATCTGGAGCAAAGTTACGGCTGCCCCCATCGTTTTAACAAGACATTTTCCACGGAAGTATACGCGGAAAACAGCAGGGTTCCGGGAGAGTGGTATGCCTATGTAAATTATCGCGGATTTGACTATGCATCTGACATCTCGGACCTGCAACAAGCGCTACGGGATAGCAGCGATTTGGCTGAAGCTGATTGGAACGGATATCCTAATCACCTTGCCGAAGTCTCTGCAGTCGACAATCTGGGGTATGCGTTGTTAAAAAAAGATTCCAGCGCATTTGTTAACCGTAAACTTGTATTCCGCTTTGACGAGTCAGTAACCTCCGCTGATAAGAACACTACTGTTGCCACACTTGTTATAACAGCAACGGAAAGTAATTCTGCTGTCTAATAATGTCACTGCCAAGTGAACACACTACCTTGAACACCAGCGAGACGAATGATGCGTCAAACAATTCTCTTGGTCCGATAATGCATCATTGGGCTCAGGATCTTTTTCCAATCACTCGAAGCATAACCGGACCGGGTGTCAGGCAGACGTTATCCTATATTGGCATGTTAATCCCGGAGTTGACCATTCACTCGGTTCCTTCGGGAGAGAAGGTTTTTGATTGGATCGTGCCTGATGAATGGTCTATCCGAGACGCTTATGTGAGCGATGAAAGCGGTAAACGTGTGATCGACTTTCGAGTGAATAATCTTCACGTTGTAGGGTATTCAGAACCTGTCGATACCTGGCTGTTACTTGATGAACTTCAGAATCACCTGCATTCGCTCCCCGATCAGCAAAATGCTATCCCTTATGTAACTTCATACTATATGCGTCACTGGGGGTTCTGCCTGAGCGAAAAGCAGAGAAGAGCCTTGCCAGAGGGTAGGTATCATGCAGTTATCGATAGCGAATTGACTCCGGGAGTGCTGAATTACGGAGAAGTCGTTCTCCAAGGCAGGTCGTCCAAAGAGGTATTTCTTTCAACCTATATCTGCCATCCCTCATTAGCCAATAATGAGCTTTCAGGACCCGTGGTAACCACGGCGTTGGTCCGGTGGTTGAAGAGCTTGACTGACCGAAAATACACTTATCGGATCGTATTCGTGCCGGAAACGATCGGATCCATCACATATCTTAGCCGAAATCTCGAACATCTGAAACAGCATGTCATTGCTGGATTCAATGTAACCTGCATCGGCGATGACAGATGTTATTCCTATCTGCCTTCACGCGCAGGCAATACACTATCTGACCGAGTAGCGTTGCATGTTCTTAAACATCATGCTCCTCAGTTCCTCCGATACACCTACCTGGATCGGGGAAGCGATGAGCGTCAATACTGTGCACCAGGTGTTGATCTTCCGATTGCGACGATCATGCGCAGCAAATACGGTCAATATCCTGAATACCATACCTCGTTGGACGATCTCTCGCTGGTAACACCCGAAGGGTTGGACGGGGGCTTTACCGTTATGCGTAA
>JAOUEV010000077.1 GCA_029858565.1 Nitrospirota bacterium
TTCCCACCTTGTTGGTGAAAGGATTTGCTTGGCGGCAATCCTTTTATATCCGCTTCTACAGCGGCCAGCAAGGTTTTTTTGTTTCTCACGGCATCTTTCTATCGCGGGATTGGGGACCGGGACTTCTCGGGAAACAGGGTTCGGCAGACGGGAGAACAGATCGAGGGAAGTGTTGGACCGGTCATTCTGCCGGGCTCAAAAGAGAATGCAGGTACGTGAAAAAATGTTGACAAAATTTCATGAGCCATGGTATCGTTCAAATTATGAACAAGGGTGCTCAGACGCCTTCCCCGTCAGAATCCGGCCAGTATCGCTCGCTCCAGATCCTCGACGAGTTGGCGAATAACGATGCCCTAACTCAGCGCGACCTGAGCCAGCGCCTGGGCATCGCTCTCGGGCTCGTGAATTCCTATATCAAGAACCTCGTGGCCAAGGGTTTTATTACGGTCAAGAACATCCCTTCCAAACGATACGCATACTACCTCACGCCAAAGGGTTTCGCGGAAAAGACCCGGCTGGCGTACGATCTGCTGGCGGATTACACTCGTATTTACCGCGAGGCGAAGCAGAGTTTCCGGCTGCTTTTTCAAAACCTGGAGCACCAGGGCATTAAAAAGGTCGTCTTCGCCGGCGCCGACGAGGTGGCCGAAATCGCCTATATAACGCTGCAGGAAACGGATCTGGAGTTGGTCGGGATCGTTGACACCGTCACCCCGGGCGAACGGCTCTTCTCCTACGAAGTCCTTCCCATTCAACGCATACGGGATCTGACGTATGAGCAGGTGATCGTGACAACCTATACAAACAGAATGATCATCCAGGAAGCCCTCCATGCGCAAGGGTTGCCTGAAAAGGCCATCAGCAGGATATTCCAGGATGCTCTGTCGAGGCATTCCTAGGCGGTCACGGATCAACTGATGGATCCCATTACACTCATTCAGAGATTGTTCAGGGTCTCGTTCGCGGGACGTGAAGCGCTGCAAAAAGCGGTCACGAACTCGGCGTGGCTCCTCGCGGACAAGATGGTCCGCATGGTGGTGGGCCTCGTCATCAGCACCTGGATGGCGCGATACCTTGGACCGGAACAGTTCGGTATTTTCAATTACGCGATCTCCATCGTCCTGATCTTTTCGACGCTGGCATCGCTCGGCATCGACAGCATTATCGTGCGGGATATCGTTCGCGATCCCGATAAGACCCCGGAGATCCTCGGCACAGCATTTGTCCTCCGTCTTGCCGGGGCGGCATGTTCCCTGTTCCTGGCGATCGGAGCTATCCTGTTGATCCGGCCGGCCGATAGTCTGACGCACTGGCTGGTCGGGATCACCGCGGCAGGCATGATAGCGCAAGCATTCGACGCGATCGACTTTTGGTTCCAGGCGGAACTTCAATCAAAATATCCCATACTGGCAAAGAACATCGCATTTCTTGCCATCTCGATCGTGAAGATCGCACTTATCCTCTCCGGCGCCCCGCTAATCGCCTTTGCCTGGGCGGGGTTTGCGGAATTGCTGCTGGGAGCATGCGGACTTGTCCTTGCATACCGGCTCCGCGGCAAGCATATCACCGATTGGCGAAAGAGCTCGTCACGCGCGATCTCCCTTCTCAGAAATGGCTGGCCCCTGGTCCTTTCCGGGTTTACAATCTACCTGCAGGCGCGCTTTGATCAGGTCATGCTTCGGGAGATGGTCGGCGCCGGGGAACTGGGGCAATTCTCCGCAGCACTGGTCCTGATAGAGTTCTTCGGGTTCATCCCGATGATCGTTCAGGGCTCCGCGAGCCCGGCGGTCACCCTCGCAAAAACGCAGGACGAGACCATGTATCTCACGAGGATGCTGAACATTTATCGGCTTATGAGCATGCTGTTCATTGCCGTTGCGATCCCCATCGCCGCCTATGGAAAGGTCTTTGTCCGGATCATGTATGGCAGCGAATACCAGCAGGCGGGATCGCTGCTCGGCCTGTTCGCCCTGCGACTGTTCTTTGCCAATTTTGGCGTTGCCAAGAGCATGTATATCCTGAACGAGAACCTGTTTCGCTATTCGCTCCTGACCGCGGCGATAGGCACTGCTGTCAATATCGCGTTGAACCTGTTTTTCATTCCCCGCTACGGCGCGGTCGGCGCGGTGTGGTCCATGATCATCTCGTTCAGTGTCACGGTGTTCGCGATCGACATCTTTGTTCCCCGGATGAGAAATAACCTGCGCCTCATGGTGTATGCGGTATGCACACCGTGGCGTTTCAAATTATCCTAACAACAGGAGAGATCATGCCGAACGGACATAGGGGAGCGCCTAGAGAACTCATCCTTCTTGTACGAGATGCTTGTTCCATCGATCTGTTCGTCGAGACGGGGACCTTCCGGGCGGCTACGGCGGTTTGGGCAAGTTCGCATTTCTCCCACGTCGTGACAATTGAGAACAGCGCGCCGATCCATGCCGAAGCACTCAGGAGATACGGCCATATCGGCAACATAGACTTTCTGAGCGGAAATTCACGGAACATCCTGGAACAGGTCTCCGGCAGCCGGCCGGACACGGCGATCTATTGGCTCGACGCCCATTGGAGCGGAGGAGAGACCTATGGGGATAACGACGAGTGTCCTCTGTTGGACGAGATAGCCGTGATCAACCGGCGAAAAAAGGAGGACGTCATTCTCATCGACGACGCACGGCTGTTCCTGTCGCCTCCGCCTCGTCCCCATAAGATCGAAAATTGGCCGTCAATCGATGCCGTCGTGGACGCTCTTCGCGACAGATCCGTTGCTCCCTATATCGTTATCAACGATGACGTCATCGTTGCGGTGCCCGGCTCCATCAAGGACCGTGTCGCAACCTACTGTCAGGACAGAACCACCCGTCAGTGGCATACCCCCGGAGCCCGGGCGCTGCAGGCGCTTCTTGCTCCGTTGAACCAGGCAAAACGCCTGTTCGCGGGAAGTTCCCGTACGGGTAAACCGCCGGCATCCCAGTGAGCACAACCATGGAACAGAGCAGGAACAACAGCGGCCGCGATATCGGGAGGAGTATCCTCTCCCTGGCGGGCCGACGCATCCTCCGGGATCCCGCCATGCTCCTCCTCGGGATAGCGAGATACATCCGCGATTATCTGGCATATCGGACCAGCGGCCCCGGGGACCGTTTTCGCCTGTCCGTGCGCTACTGTTATCCCTGCATCCGCGACCGAACTGCGACAACTCCGACCGATCCGATCTACCTGCTCCAGGACACCTGGGCCGCCAAAATGATCGGCACGACCCGTCCTCGCAACCACTATGATGTGGGATCTTCGGTCACCACCATGGCTGTCATAGCCCAATTCGTGCCAACGACCATGGTTGATATCCGTCCGATAGATATCACTGTTGAGAATCTTTCTTTTCTGGAAGGTTCGATCCTCAACCTGCCTTTTCAGGACGGAACGATCGACAGCCTGTCGTCTTTGTGCGTCCTGGAGCATGTCGGGCTCGGTCGGTATGGCGATCCTCTCGACCCCCGGGGGAGCGAGAAAGCAGCACTGGAGCTTCAACGCGTTCTCGGTCCCGGGGGAAATCTCTATCTATCCGTACCGGTTGACAGCGACTCCCGTATCTATTTCAACGCGCACCGGACATTTACCCGCGAACACCTTCTGTCGCTCTTTCCGGACATGACGCTCCGGAACGAAGCCTATATTTACGGACGGAACCTTTATCCGACCTACGATGCGTCACGGGGATTCGGCACCGGTCTCTTCCACCTGACAAAGAGGATGGCATGATCATCAAACAGAGCTCCCTGCGGGAAAAACTACGTACCTTCGCATTGAACGTGTTCGCCTATCTGGACAACAACAAGAACGCGGATTTCGGGACGAACGGCGAAGATCGTTTCATCAATGATCTGTTCAGGTATTTCCACGGGATGCAGGTCGACCATCTCATCCTTTTCGATATTGGCGCGAACATCGGGAATTACAGCCGTCTTCTCGCCGAGCAGTGCGTGCGGCATCGCCTGCCTTCGACGATACATCTGTTCGAACCCACTTCCGCCTGTTTTGACACCCTCCAGCGATCGTTCACCGATCCCCGGCAGTTCATCCTGAACCGGAAAGCAGTTTCCGACAGGACAGGCACAGCGACCATCTTCTTCGATCAGCACCAAAGCAGTCTTGCATCTCTCCACCAGCGGGATCTGTCGACCTATGCCATCCAGATGGACAAGGAAGAACGTATCGATGCGATCCGTTTGGACGAGTATATCCCCGGCGCAAAGATCGAGCATATACACTTCATCAAGCTGGATGTGGAAGGTCATGAGCGAGCCGCGCTCGACGGCATGGGGGGCTTTCTCAGAAGCGACTTCGTGGATTTCATCCAGTTCGAATACGGCGGAGCCAACCTTGACTCCTGCACGACGCTTCAGCAGCTTTACAGCCGGTTCGAGAAGGCGGGATTCATCGTCGCGAAGATCATGCCGCGAGGCCTGGACATCCGCGCCTATAGCCCCTGGATGGATAATTTCCAGTACGCCAATTATGTCGCTATTTCAGATCGCCAGGTGAACAAACTGATATGATACAGGTCAAGCCGGCCATAGATCATCGCCCTGTCTGCCCCGTCTGCACTACGGTCCTTACGGCAGAACGTGTCCTCTGGCAGGGGATCCATGTGTGCGCGACCGCATCGTGCCCGACCTGCAGCGCGGACATTGTCCAGGACCTGCCGGTCGGACATGGCCGTTTTGCCCCCTGCACTGTCGATCGCAGAACGAACAAGCTTTATCTGGACGAACCTCACTCGGTGGCATGGTATGGCCGGCCGTTTCTCCGGGCCCTGCAGCATCCACTTGATGATCCGGCCGTCACCCTTACGGTCGAACGGTTCTTTGATGCACGGAACGTGATCATTCTCAATTGCATCGATTACCTTTATGGGCACGCGCTCCTCAAATTATTGAACGCGGAGTCCCATCTGACGGAGGACCGCGAATTCGGGCTCGTCCTCATTCTCCCCTCCTATCTTCGCTGGCTCGCCCCGAAAGGCGTATGTGAGATATGGACGGTCACCGTGCCGCTTGCAAAGGCGCGAGACTACTACCCGCAGCTCGACGAGCGTATCCGCAAGGAATGCGAACGGTTCGACACGATCTATCTGAGCCCTGCCCATTCCCATCCGTCGCAGTTCTCCGTCAGTAATTTCACCGGTATCCCCACGCATGATCGCGGCCGTCCGGACTTCCGCATCACGTTCATCTGGAGGGAAAACCGCATCTGGGCGGGCTTCCTCCTGGACCTGTTTTCCCGATTCAAAGCGACCCGTCCTCTTCCCGTACTGCTGCAGAACCTGAAGATCCGCCGCCTGTTCAGCGGATTGCGCTCGAAATTTCCCAAAGCGCTCTTCACGGTCGTCGGCCAGGGCACTTCGACGCGGTTCCCTTCGTGGATCGACGACCAGCGGGTCGAACGATACTCGCTCGAATCCGAACGCCGGCATGCTCTGATCTACTCTGAAAGCCGTTGCGTCATCGGGATACACGGATCGCACATGCTCCTCCCTTCGGCGCATGCCGGACTGGTTGTCGATCTCATGCCAAGGAGCCGGTGGGGTAATTTTGCACAGGATATCCTGTTCCAGGAACGGGACGTACGTCTCGCGGCATATCGCTATCGCTTTATCAGCACCAAAACATCGGCAACGCTTGCGGCGCACATCGCTTCCGAGCAGATATTCTGGTACGAGGACTTCCAAAGGCACATGCTGCCGGAGCGTCAGTCGAAACGTCACGGCATGAGGGAGACATAACCTATGACCTTAGCTCCCATCGCGCTCTTTGCCTTTAACCGAGTGGGGCACCTGGAAAGGACCGTCTGTGCTTTGCGGAAAAACGCGGGGGCAGAAGAAAGTGAGCTGTTCATTTTTTCCGATGGTCCCCGGACGAACGCAGATAATGCAAAGATCGAATCGGTCAGACAGTTCGCGCGGTCGATTTCCGGATTTAAACGGGTCACCATCACGGCGCGGGACAAGAACTCCGGCCTTTCGCGGTCGATCATCGCCGGCGTTACCGAGATCGTGAACAAGTATGGCGCTGTTATCGTCCTGGAAGATGACCTCGAGACCTCTCCTTTCTTTCTGCGCTATATGAATGATGCCCTGCGATTCTACCGTGATGAGGAGCGGGTCATCAGCATTCACGGCTATATGTATCCCGTGAAAAGCGAGCTCCCGGAAACGTTCTTTCTGCGTGGAGCCGACTGCTGGGGATGGGCCACTTGGAAGCGCGGATGGGACCGCTTTGAACCGGATGGCGGCAAACTTCTACAGGAGCTGAGAGCACGCCATATGGAAAAGGATTTCGACTTCAACGGCGCGTACCCGTTCACCAGCATGCTGAGAAAGCAAAGCACGGGCCGCGTGGATTCGTGGGCCATACGCTGGCTTGCATCCGCGTTCCTGGACAACAAACTGACGCTGTACCCCGGATCGTCGCTTGTATCGAACATCGGGCTCGACGCGAGCGGCGAACACTGTTCCCCCACGACCCAGTTCGATATCACTCTTGGTTCCGAACCGATAAAGATCAGACGGATACCCGTGGAAGAGAACAAGACCGTCCGGAAAGCCCTTGAACAGTACTATCGAACAACGCGCCCCTCGCTCCCGGCAGTCGCATTACGACGCCTGATTTTCCAGTTCGAGCGCTGGAGACGCAGGCCATGAACGCGAGAATACGCTCATTCCTGAAGAAATACGCATTCCCGGCCGTCACCTTCCTTATCAGGAAGATCGCGCCGGGCGCCCGTTTTACCGGGGCCTACGCAACATGGGAGGAAGCACAAGCACGGTCCACGGGCTACGACGCCCCCGCGATCGCCAAGCGCGTGTACGATGCGGCGCTCAAGGTAAAAACCGGTGAGGCGTGCTATGAGCGTGACTCGGTCATTTTTGACCGTATCCAGTATGCCTGGCCGGTGACCGCGGGACTTCTGTGGATCGCCGCACAACGAGGCAACAGTCTGAATCTCGCGGACTTCGGCGGCTCCCTCGGAAGTTCGTACTTCCAGTCCCGCCGCTTCCTTGCGGACCTCGAAACCTGTCGCTGGAGCATTGTGGAACAGAGGCATTTCGTTGAACTGGGCAGGACCGGCTTTGAGGATGATCACCTGCGATTTTATGAGACCCTGGACGACTGCATGGAAAAGGAGCGGCCTGATGTTCTGCTCCTCTCCAGCGTATTGCCCTATCTCCCCCACCCCTACGTCTTTCTTGATGACATCATCAGGCGGGGCTTTGATTTCATCATTGTCGACCGGACCCCGTTGTTCACAAGCCATCCCGACCGTCTGACGGTGCAGAAGGTTCCTGACTGGATCTATGCGGCGAGTTTCCCCGCCTGGATCCTGAACATCGACCGTTTTTTAGCCAAGATGAGCGGAGAATACGAACTGATCGCTGACTTTGATTCGCCGGAAACGGCGAATCTGACGGTTTTGTTCAAGGGATTCATTTTCAGGAAAAAAGCGTCCCCGGCATCCGAACGCCTGGGAGGGAGGAAGTAGTTGCGTTCAGACCTCATGTCCATCCATCCGCGCCATGAGCTCCGCTTGTTCGCGCGGCAGCATGACGATGGTGCCGTATTGACATGGCATCGTACGCATGGTATTTTTCGCGGGCAAAGGGCTGATGCGCTAACGAGGCGGCACTGCGTATGAAAATAGCATGGCTGCACAGCCATTTTTACAACTGGATGGGTGGCACCAAATTCGTGCTGGAGGTAACCAGGCATCTTCAGAAGTTCGCCCCCGTGGAAATAATCGTCCAGAATGGAAATCCGCGTGTCATAAAGAAATTCACTGATGCCGGCATGACCGTGCATAATCTGCACAGTCTGTCCACGTCCTCGCCGTTCTTCTGGTTAGGACTGCCCTTCTTTTGCAGGCGAGATGCCAGGAAGCTCAGGACCCTTCTGGATCGGAATGGATTCGATGCTGTCATCAGCAGCATGTTCCCGATGAACCATATCTCCCGGCTGATGAACTGCAGGCATATTTATCAGTACTGTTTCGAGCCCTTTGCGTTCTTCTGGGACCCGGTCATGGTAGGTTCCCACGGCTACTTCACGAGATTGGCGCTGTTCTTCCTGAAATCCTGCTACCAGCGGGCGGACCGAGAGGGAACCGGTGCAGCCGAGATCATATTCACCCCGACACAGGAAACCCGGAATGCCATCCTGCAGGTATACGACCGCGATTCGGTCATTACCTATCTGGGCGTTGACACGGATTTCTACCGCCCGATCGCGCATCCGGACCATTCGACGCGATACCGGGGCAAGAAGGTACTTTTACACAGCACAGATTTTACGCCGCCCAAAAGAACGGACTTTCTTCTGGACGCGTTGCCCGAGCTCAGGAAGGGCGTCGAGAACCTGAAGCTGCTGATCACCTGTTCGCTGAACGACGCCACAAAGATCAACAGCCTCAAAACAAAGATCGCCCGCCTGGGATTGGAGGAGTGTGTCGAAGTGCTGGGATTCGTCGACCATGAACTTCTCCCCGCGTACTACACCTTGGCGGACCTTGTGGTCTACCCGGGGACGAGCGGCGGCGGCGGCACGGCAGCTGTAAGCCTCTTTGTTCTCGAGGCTATGAGCTGCGGAACGCCGGTCCTGCGATCGAACGATTCCACGACCGAGGTGCTGGACAAGGTAAATGGAGAGCTCTTCGATCCGGAGAACCGAAAAGAGTTCGAGGAAAAAGCGATCGGGCTCCTGAACAGCCCCGACACGTTGAAAAGATATTCAGAACAAACACGCCGGTATATCATGGGCAAATACTCCTGGGACAAGGTGGCCCGCATCATTTATGATGGGCTCCATGCATCCGGTGCCGGGACATCGGCAGCCGGATAGCTGGCTACGGAATTCGAAACACCGTCAAGGTCATTACGGGGAGCCGTGAAGGCAGACAACGAGGAGGCAATGTGCTGACATGTCGAATGTGCAAAGGTAGAGCTCTGACGCAATTCCTGGATCTGGGGTTCACGCCGCCGGCTGATCAGTTTCTCCGGAAAGAGCAACTCAGCGAGCCGGAAGTATATTACCCGCTCAAGGTCGTTGTGTGCTCCGACTGCGGCCTCGTACAACTGAACCACGTCGTTTCTCCCGAGATCCTCTACCGTCATGATTATCCCTATGAATCATCCATGACAAGGACCGGTTATCTCCACTGGAACGAGTTCGCGAAATCAACGGTCGACCGTTTCAAGCTCGGCTCGAACGATCTCGTGATCGATATCGGCAGCAACGTCGGCGTCCTGCTGGAAGCGTTCAAATCCAACGGTACCCGCGTTTTAGGGGTCGACCCTGCGAGCAACATCGTGCGGATCGCCGAAAAGCGCGGCATCGAGACATTATGCGAGTTTTTCAGCATTGACGTCGCCAAGAGCATCCTGGCGGACAAAGGCCCTGCTACCGTCATAACGGGCACCAATGTGATCGCGCATATTGACGATCTTGACAGCATCATGCACGCCGTTCAACTGCTGCTCAAGCCTGAGGGAATGTTCATCTTCGAAGCGCCCTATCTGGTGAATCTCGTGAACAACCTGGAATACGACACGATCTATCATGAGCATTTATCCTACCTGTCGGTCAAGCCGCTGCTCCATTTCTTCAAGCGCTTCGATATGGAAATATTCGACATCCAGCAGCGCGATATCCATGGAGGATCGTTCAGGGTATTTGTGACCCGCAGCGGGAAAATGCCGGTCTCTCCGGTCGTGGCGCAATTGCTGAAACAGGAAGAGGATATGAAGCTATACAGCACCGAAGTCCTGGACGGGTTCTCCGCCGCCGTACAGAAGAACCGCCAGGACCTGCTCTGGCTCCTGCGATCACTAAAGCACGAGAACAAACGGATCGTCGCGGTCAGCGCTCCCGCCAAAGGCATGACCCTGCTGAACTATGCGCGCATCGGCCTTGAAACGCTCGATTTCGTGACGGAAAAATCCAAACTGAAGATCGGGCGCTATACTCCCGGTGCGCACATCCCGGTTGTCTCCGACGAGGAACTGCTGAAGCATTCGCCGGACTATGCCCTACTGCTCGCATGGAACTTTGCAGAAGAGATCATGAATAACCTGTCGGAATACCGGAAGCGCGGCGGCAAGTTTATTATCCCCATACCTCACCCGAGGATAGTCTAATACATTGCAGGGAGGACCAGTGCATGGAAAAACTGAACCTAGACGTGTCATTCAGCGATGACCGCGGACAGATCATCGATATGCTCGCCAACGTGAACATCAACGCGGTGACGCTCATCACGTTCAAAAAGAACGCAGTTCGAGCAAATCATCACCATAAGCTCACCACGCAGTGGAACTATGTACTGTCGGGATCGATCCTGATCCGGACGCAAAAACCGTCCGGTCCAGTCATCGACACGGTCATGCACAAAGGGGATTTCGTGGTAACGGTCCCAAATGAACGGCATGCGCTGCAGGCGATGGAAGACTCGGAATTGCTGGTTTTCACAGAGGGTCCTCGCGGCGGGAAGGAATACGAATCCGACACCTATCGCGATCAGACCCCGCTGATCAATCCCGCTTCATGATCAGACGCGCGGCGGTTCGCACGGCGGTTCGCTCGCCGTTCCGGTCGGCCCTTTCCTCGTGCTTCCACGCCAGTCGCACCCTCGGCCGGAGGCATCAGTTGCTCGCTCCGAGACCGTCGAACGGTCGCGCGCGCAGGTCCTCTGCATCACAGGTCGCTGGATAGTCCGAACCAGGGAGACGAAACGATGGATTTCATACCCGTATGCGAACCGTTCCTTAATGGCAATGAGCTGAAATACGTCACCGAGGCAGTAAAAACCGGCTGGATATCATCCAGCGGCAACTATGTGCGAGAATTCGAGGAATCCTTCGCCCGATACTGCGGCGTAAAGTTCGGCGTTGCCGTGTGCAATGGCACAGTTGCATTGCATCTCGCGGTTGTTGCAGCCGGGATCAAGCCGGGAGACGAGGTCATCATCCCGAACTTCACGATGGTTTCCACGGCGTTCGCGCTCTGCTATGCAGGCGCGACACCGGTATTCATAGACGCGGAACCCGGCACCTGGAACATGAACGCCGATGCCATAGAAGGAAAGATCTCGCCCCGGACAAAAGCGATCATGCCCGTGTCGATCTTCGGCCATCCATGCGAAATGGAGCGCATATGGTCATTAGCAGAACAGTATGGGCTGATCGTCATCGAGGATGCCGCCGAGTCCCACGGAGCGGAATATAAGGGGAAAAAGACCGGGAGTCTGGCGGACATGACCGCATTCAGTTTTTTTTCCAACAAGAACCTGACCACCGGCGAAGGCGGGATGGTCGTAACGGACAACGAAGAGTTCTATCGAAAATCAACGTACTTTAAGAACGTCTGCTTCCCGATGGAGGGACCGAGGAATTATCGCCATGAGGACATCGGATTCAACTACCGGATGTCCAATCTCCATGCCGCGCTGGGCGTTGCCCAGGTCGAGAAGGCCAATGAATACCGAGCCCTCAGGATCCGCAACGGCGGTCTGTACCGGAAATACCTCGAGGGAATTCCCGGAATATCCCTGCAAGGATCGAAATCCCACGTGGTCCATGTCTTCTGGATGAATGGTGTGCTGGTGGATCCGGAACGTTATGGCCGCACGCGGGACGAATTGATGTCATATTTACAGAAGAAGAACATAGAGACAAGATTGTTCTTTTATGGAATGCACCGTCAGCCTTCCCTGCTGAAATATGGATGCGACGGAAGCGGCTCCTATCCGGTTACCGACAATTTGACTAACAACGGTTTTTACCTTCCCTCCTCGAGCAGTCTGCGGGAAGATCAGATCAGCTATATCAGCGATGCGATCAGAGAGTTCCATCGATAGGAAGTGAGCGCACCCCCGGCGATCCTTTCGGTCGCGCAAAGCGGGAGCAGGCTGAGCGACAATTCAGCGGCTCCGACAATGCGGGAATCGATTGGCTGCCGCACAGCGATCTTGACACTCCGGCCTCGGCGATAATACGGCCGGAGCGGTTCCAAAACTGAGCGCAACGATATTCGGGACACGATGCGGCAAAGAACATTCCCGCCCCGCGAGCAGGTTACTATGACTAAATTTCCCAAAATAACCATCATCACTCCTTCCCTGAACCAGGGACAGTTCATTGAGCGGACGATCATGAGCGTCCTGGACCAGCATTATCCGAACCTGGAGTATATTGTGATGGACGGGGGATCGAAGGATGAGACCCTTGACATCCTGGCCAGGTTCGAGGGACGGCTCCGATGGATTTCCGCGCCGGACAGAGGACAGGCCGATGCGATCAACAAGGGACTCAGGCTGGCAAGCGGAGACATCGTCGCATTTCTTAATTCAGACGATGTTTATGAACCGGGAACGTTTGAACGTGTGGCACGGTATTTCGTTGATCATCCCGATGCAATGTGGCTTACCGGGAAGTGCCGCATCATCGATGAGCAGGACCGTGAGGTACGCAAATGCATCACGGTTTACAAGAACCTTCTCCTCAAATGGTACAGCTACTCCCTTTTACTCGTAACGAACCCCATCAGCCAGCCGGCCACATTCTGGCGTCGTCGTCTTGCAGATGAGATCGGGTTGTTCAATCCAGAAGAGCACCTGGTAATGGATTATGATTATTGGCTGCGCATAGGAGAGAAGTATCCTCTGGCGGTCCTTCCCACATACTCGGCTCGCTTCAGGGTATACCTGACCAGTAAGACATCGACATTCTTTCTGACAACCTTCAGGCGCGAGCTTGAACTGGCAAAGTCCCACTCAACCTCTCCGCTGCTGAACATTCTCCACCATCTCAGCTACCTCGCAATCGCGTCAGTCTATCAAATCATGAATATGCGGGCTGATCGGCATAGGGGGCGGCCATAAAGGCCGCGCCCCTGCCACACCACCCGGCATGCGGGTCCGCACCGGGCGGTTCAAGAAGTTGAGGCTATGAGAGACGCGGTACGCCGAGACGATCAAAGTACG
>JAOUEV010000078.1 GCA_029858565.1 Nitrospirota bacterium
TCGCAGGGTCCTTGTGTCAAGAACAGTGATGCCGGACACCCGCTTCGACCTGCCCTCCATGAAATCCGTCGCTCCTTCGATACGGTCCAGAACCCAGGTAAGGGGAGCGCGGGTGCGGCGGTCCAGTACCCGCTCGAAGGAAAAGCGCACATCCCCGGCGGTCAACTCCCGTCCGTTGCTGAAGTGAATATTCCGCTTAAGATGGAAGGTATAGGTCCTCTGGTCCGGGGCTAAACTCCAGGCGGACGCAAGGTCGGGGACGATCTCCAGGGATTCGTTGAAACGAACGAGGCCGTTGAAGATCTTTGCCGCAATGCTGCCGCCGGTCACATCGGTGATAAGGGCAGGGTCCAAGGTTGTGGGATTGGCTGAAAGCCGAAGGGTCAGGTAACCGGGATAACGGTTCTCCGCAGGATTGCAGCCAGCGCAGAACAGCGAAATGACCAGCAGACCGATGCCTGTAGACAACGAGAAAAGACGCCGTTCCTGTCGCAGCATTGATCCGCTATCTCCGCGAAGCTGCTACAAGAGCGGAGAACAGCTTGGTGGTCGCTTTGTCCGCCGGGGTCTTTTCCGGGTGCCACTGAACGGCGATCAGGAACTGCTTTCCGCGAAGCTCGAGAGCTTCGAAGACACCGTCCGGGGAAACCGCAGAGAGCCGCAATCCCTTGCCGGGAGTCTGGATGCTCTGGTGATGGGAACTTCGAACCTTTATATCGCAGTCTCCGGCGATGCGGCAGTCGCCCAGGCCTACTACATGGCATAATTGAGTGCCTTCAAATATGCTGATCTGGTGATATACTGTTTCGCCGCTTCGTGACGGGCCGTGCTTGATCGTTTTGGGGATGTCCTGGGAAATGTCCTGGTACAGGGACCCGCCGAGGGCGACATTGGCAAGCTGGGCTCCATAGCATATTGCCAGAATGGGCTTCTTGGCCTTGACCGCGGCTTTAAAGAGCTTGATCTCAAATCGCACACGATCGTCGTTTGCAAGACGCAGTTTGGCGCCTGGACGGGGTTTTTGCCGGTAGAAACGGGGGTGGATATCATCGCCGCCGGTAAAGACAAAACCATCTAACTTCTTAATGAGGTCCGGTATCGCCTGATCAAGGCTGGGAACCGGGACAGGGATGCCACCGGCCTTCAGTATTGCTTCACTGTAATCTCTGTCAAGCGTGTTGAGATATCGTGCAGGTTCCTTCTCAAGGTTCATTGTTACGCCGATCAAAGGCTTCATGAGCCAACCTCCCCCGAAGCGGTTATGCATCCGAATACTATTGCCTCGAAATTTATAGCATATTTGACTCCCGTTGTCAGTGTGAGATTCTAGTTTTAGATTTATTGATTGCTGGAAAAACAATGGGTTATGAAATATGTGCTGACCGGACTCGTTTATCGGCTCATCAGAAGTTCCATGATCGCCTTCTGCGTATGCAAACGGTTCTCCGCCTGGTCAAATACGACTGATTGCGGCCCGTCGATCACGGACGCGGAAATTTCCTCACCGCGATGAGCGGGCAGGCAGTGCATGACCATGGCATCGGGTGCGGCCGCCTTCATCAGTTTGTCATTCACTTCGAAACCGGAAAATGCCTTGACCCGCTGCGCATGTTCCTTCTCCTGGCCCATACTTGCCCAAACATCGGTATAGACTATATCCGCGTCCTTGGCAGCTTTTTTCGGATCACCGGTAAGCATCAGTTCAGATCCGGTTTGAGATGCAACCTGTTTTGCCTCACGCATGATGCCGGCGTCAGGCTCATAGCCTGCGGGGCAACCGAGAGATACATGCATCCCCATCTTGACACATGCTTCGATCAGGGAGTGGGCCATATTATTCCCGTCGCCGACATAGCAGAATCGCAATCCCTTGAGCGTACTTCGTTTCTCCTGGATGGTAAAAAGGTCCGTCAGGGCCTGACAGGGATGATGGAGGTCGGTAAGTCCATTGATGACCGGGATGCCGGCATGGCGGGCCAGCTCTTCGACCATGGACTGGGCGTAGGTCCTGATCATGATGCCGTCAAGATACCGGGATAAGGTGCGTGCCGTATCAGCGACCGGCTCGCCCCGTCCCATCTGGAGGTCTTGGGAAGAGAGGAAGAGTGCTTGACCGCCGAGCTGGTACATGCCCACTTCGAAGGAGACCCTTGTCCGCGTTGATGATTTTTCGAAGATCATCCCGAGGGATTTTCCCTTGAGCGGATGGTATTCAACGCCGCTCGCCCTGGTCTTCTTGAGCCAGGCTGATCGGTCGAGGATCCTTCCAATATCATCGGGGCTCAGCGCATTGACGGTCAAGAGGTCTTTGTTCATGCTTGCTCCTTTAAAAAGCAATGGGCGGCTGTGGCAGCCGCCCGGGATAGATGTAGGTCGATCGGGAAGTTCAGCGTCTGCTGAAGATCCTGTCAAGCGCGTCGATCAGCCTGTCGATCTCCTCTTCGGTTATGATGAGTGGCGGCATGAACCGCAGAACGGTATCAGCGGTGCAATTGATCAGAAAACCCTCTTTCAGGCAGGCGGCAACGATGTCCTTGCCGGGAATGTCAAGTTCCATGCCGACGAGCAGCCCTCTGCCCCGAACGTCCTTGATAAAGGAGTATTTCTTCCGGAGCTGTCCCAATCGATCCAAAAAATGCGCCCCCAGCCGGCTTACGCTCTGAATGATTATTCCGTCCTCGAGAAGCGTTTCCAGAGCGGCCACTGCGGTCGCGCAGGCAAGGGGATTGCCGCCAAAGGTCGATCCGTGCGCACCGGGCGCGAACGCGTCCGCGACGGGATTCGTGGCAAGAAGCGCTCCAATGGGGAATCCATTGCCGAGACCCTTGGCAAGGACCATGACATCAGGGCAAAGGCCTTCTTGCTCGTAGGCAAAAAGGCTGCCGCACCTCCCCATGCCGGTCTGGATCTCATCGAACATGAGCAGCAGTCCGTGCTTGTCGCAGATCCTGCGAAGCGACGCAAGGTAGCCGGCTGACGGGATGTTCACGCCGCCTTCGCCCTGGACCGGTTCAACAAGGATCGCGCAGGTCTTATCGTTCACCGCCGCCTCGACCCCCGGAATGTCATTGAACGGAACGAAGCGAAAGCCGGGCACCATTGGTTCGAAGCCTGAATGGAATTTTTCCTGGGCCGTCGCGGAGACTGCGCCATAGGTTCGGCCGTGAAAGGAGCCCCGCATGGTGATTATCTCGTACCGGTCCTTTTTAAGGACCTCGCGGCTGTATCTTCTGCTGAGCTTGATAGCGGCTTCGACAGCCTCGGCGCCGGAGTTGCAAAAGAAAACTTTATCGGCGAATGAATTCTTCACCAGGCTCTTCGCCAGGCTGATCTGCGGTTCGATGTGAAAGTGGTTCGAAACGTGCATGAGCCGCTGAGCTTGCTTCTGGAGCGCGACGACCACGTGCTGATTGCAGTGACCCAGATTGCAGGTCGCCACGCCGCAGACGAAGTCGAGATACTCCCTGCCTTCAGAATCGAATACCGATGCACCCCGTCCTTTTACCAGGACGAGAGGCTGCCGGGCATAGGTGTTCATGAGATACTGCTGCGACTCCTTGATAAGCTCGCTTGTGATCATAGGGGTTTAAAAGTAACATAAAGTACACGGAAAATCAAACGAAAAAGCTCTATTACCGCTGTCCGAGAGGTCATTTCAGGTTGTTTCCGGCCCATTGTCATGCTATCATTAGCACCATACTTCAATGATCCGGGAGGGCTCATGTCAACATCCATGAAAGGGACAGAACTGTCCTCGAAGATAATTGCGGCGGTCAAGGATGAGACCGATCGGCTATCCAAGATCGGCATACGGGCCGGTCTCGCGCTGGTGCTCGTGGGTGAGGACCGGTCCTCATATATGTATTACCAGGCGATTCAAAAATCCGCAGAGCGCGCGGGGATCGATATCTTCAGCAATACGCTGCCCAAGACCGCCTCGCTGAACGAGATACTGAACCTCATAAAAAGCCTGAACAATGATGAGCGGGTGAACGGGATCCTCGTATTCATGCCGTTGCCAAGGCATATTGACACGCGGAAGGTCGTGAACGCCATAGCATCAGAAAAAGACGTTGACGGCCAGGGAGCGATTTCGGTGGGAAGACTTTCCGCTGATGAATCCACGGCGCAATTGTTCGAATCAGGATTTACACTGACGGCCCGGTCGACGTTCCTGCCCTGCACGCCCTACGGCGTTATGCGGCTCTTGGAGCACTATGGTATCGATCCGAAGGGAAAGAAAGCAGTCGTGGTAGGCAAGAGCCTGGCCGTGGGAAAACCGCTGTCCATGATGCTCCTGGTGAAGGAGGCGACGGTCGCCGTCTGTCACCGGGAAACGCGCGACCTTTCCGCGGAAACGATCCAGGCCGACATCCTCTGCACCGCTGTGGGGCGCCCCGGGCTGATCACCGGATCGATGGTCAAGCCGGGTGCCGTGGTCGTGGATATCGGGATCAATGTGTTGGACAGCGGGGAGACGGTCGGGGATGTGGACTTTTCTTCGGTGTCCGTCAAAGCGTCGCTGATCACCCCGGTGCCCGGCGGCGTCGGACCGGTGACAATAGCGATCCTGCTCAAGAACACGGTCATATCGGCGAAACGCATGATCGGCGTAGGGTGAGCGGAGATTCATTCGGAATCATTGCTGCGGACCGAGAAACATTCGGGTCGCGCCAGGCTTCTGCGGGAATAAAAGAATGTTGACAAACCCTGCGGCATCATTCACAATCACTCCATGACACGTACCATTCTCCAGTTCACCCTCCAGGGCCGTCCGTTCGGCGTTTGGGAGAGCGACGTCGCGTCCGTTGTACGCGCGCATTCGCTTCACCATCTGCCGCTGACCCCGGCTTGTGTGGCCGGTATGGCCGTAATTGAGGACCGGGGGACGACCATCATTGACACCGGCGTCTGCGTCGGTCTTCAGCCGCAACGCGCTGACGTCAAAGCGTCGTTCCTGTTGATCGGCGACGGCAGCAAAAGAACGGGATATCGCGTCGAAGGTTCTGTTGAAACGGTTCCCTGTGAGGACGACCATATCCTGCCGCTGCCCGACCAGGTCAGGACCGAGATCCTGCGTTCCTGCGCTGTCCCGGACAGGACCATCATCCCGATCATAGAGATCAGACAATTGCAGGACCGCATCAGCAGAGGGATCATAGACGTTCCTGAACCTTCCGATAGCGGTGCACTTGAGAAGGTGCAGGCCGTCGACCAGAAGGCTGTTCGCGTTGTTTCCATCGCTGATGAGCGGCTGTGCGTTACCGGCACCGGTTCGGTTCTCGTGCCCGCGGGAGCAGGCGACCTTTGCGAAATACCAGGACCGGAAGGACGCCCGAACAGACTGCTCTTGCACAAAGGGAGGGTGGTACCGCTTCTGCCTGTTGCGGAACGCCTTGGCATGGAATCTTTTCGGAACTTTGCAGCGGTCCTGGTCATGGAGCTAGAAGGAAACTTTTATGGTCTGACTGTGGCCGCTGATCACGGACTTCTTGAAGAAGACGCTTTCACCATGAAGCCGCTGCCGCCGCTCGTTCAGGGCAGTTGCTTCCGAAATGCGGTCATCCACCAGGGGGAGGTTATACCGCTGATCGATCTCGCGGGGATCGTCACGGCCCGCTCCGGCACTGCTGACGAGCTGCCGCTTGCCGAGAGATATCGTCCTGCCCCATCGTTCCCGATGAAATTCCAAAAAGATGCCGTGAATATCACGGAAGTCGCCTTGTTCGGTGGAAAACATGGAATACCCCAGGATGAGGTGAGGGAGGTTCTGCCCTACTCGGCGCCGAGAAGAGTGCCCAATGCTCCCGCGATCGTTCTCGGCGTTATCGAGAGAAGCGGCAAGGTCCTCCCGGTGCTCGACCTTGCGGTGATCTTCGGAAGACGGTCGCCGGTTACTGATACATGGAAGCTCGTTCACCTGGAAAACGGTGATTTCGAAGCGCTGGTGGCTGTTGAACAGATCCTGGGAGATAAACAGCTTTCCCTGGATGTTCAGAAGCAGGTGCCGATTGTTCTGCCCTATGACGTACTGTACGGCTGCTATCTTGACGAGAACGTAGTTCGCCTGATCGTGAACGTTCAGTCATTGACCGTCCATTTTGAAGAGACCACGATCCGCGATTTCATGTCCACCATGAGCCCGGTTGTTGCTGAACCGCCGGTCATTATGCCCGCGACAGCGAATATCGGCCAGCCTCGTTCTGACGACAGGATGGACCGTGACACTGGAATATCATCACCGCCCGATACCCGTGAACAGCAGTCGTCTTACGAGCATCAGCCGGCACTGTATGCGTCGGGAAACAGAGAAATGCCGAAGGCCGCGCAGTCCTGGAGCGACCGCGTAGGGACAGGGCATCAGGCATATGAACAACCAGTATCGAAGGATAATCCACCAGTGCCGGAATCCGCACGATCCATTGATGATGAAAATGCGCGGATGCGGTCCGAAAAAGAACGTCTTGACGCGGAACAGGCTGCGCAGAGAGCAGAGGACGAACGGATAAAAGCGGAACAAGCCCGAGTTCAAGCCGAACGTGAGCGTCATGAAGCCGATGCAGCGCTGAAAGCTGAAGAGCAACGGCTGCAGCGGGAGCGGGTGCGGGAAGAAGAGGCTAGGCGGGCTCAAGAAGAGAAAGAGAGATTAGAGCGGGCCGCTGCGCAGGCAGAATCAGATCGAACCGAAAAGGCCCGATTGCAGGCTGAAGAAGAAAAAAGGTTCGAAGAGGAGCGGGTGAAACTGCGGGAAGCCCATGAATCCCGGGAACGGGAGCGGCGAAGGAAAGAACAAGAAATGGCAAGGGAATCGGCACCGGGACCGCGTTCTGCTGATGACCGCAGGATGCCCATCCCTGATGATCGACAGGAACAGGAATCATCCCGTCGAGCGGAATCCCCGCAAGTCCCTGGCAGGACCCATGCAGCCAGGAATATCATGGTGTCCCTGCTGGTCGCAGCAGTGCTGCTCCTTGTGTTCTTTTTCCCCGGGGCCGGCAAAAAGGACCGGGCTCCCGACGTTACTTCGAAGGCCAGGAGCACAGCGTCGAGCGATCACGCTGAGCATTCTGACAAGATCGGATCCGCACAAAAAGACCAGGAGCCGCCGCTGGTGCTTGCGGTGCCCAGGACCATGCCGGTTCCTGACCCGGCTGTTTATGTTGTTGCGAAAGGCGACACTCTCTGGAGCATAGCCAAACGCTTCACCGGGAACCCGCTGAACTACCCTCGTGTGGCAAAGGACAACAGTATTGCCACGCCAGACCTGATCTATCCCGGCCAGCGGATCAGGCTTAAAAAAGAATGACCTCTCATATCTGAATCGCTCAGATCCGAACTCAAGCGTTTCGGTTTCAACCTTTTCAAGAAGCCGGACCGTGCCACACTTGAAAATGATCGGCCTGCCCGGTTCTCGGGCAGGCCGACACTGTCTTTGCATGCCGGTCATGAACTCAGAAAGTGAAGCCTTCTTCACCGGTGCGGAAAGCGCTTACTGGGGCGCAGTCATCGGAGTTCCTCCCGGAGGACCGACGAGAAGTTCGAGTGAATTCGCTGTTGACGCGGCGACATCAACGGAAAAATCACCAAAGGTCTTTGACGAAAGTTCGTCTGACAGGACCTGGGCGCTGCCTTTGTAATCGACCGATATTTTTGCGACACCGTTCGAGAAGCTTCGTTCATGGATCTCTTTGATGCCGCGCACCTGGTTCTTGAGCACGTCCTTGAACTTCACGAACTGGCTCTTGTTCAAACCGGTGACCGTGATATTGACCGACCTGGTGCCTCCGGTCTCCCTGGAGTACATGGCCAGTATCTTCGTCGTCAGCTGATCTGCGGCGTTCGCTGCGGCTTTCTTGAGCGCTTCGTTCCCGGCCGTGAGGTCGTTCGAATGGACCGCCGGCGCGTTGGTCGATACCGAGGCCAGAACCTGGCCGGTGTCCGTGCGGACCGCTTTCAGCACAAGGTTCGCCTGGGCCGACTTGAGCGCGCCGATCGTGCTCTGGATCTTCGAGAACGCCTTGCCGACGATGACGACCTCGGCGCCTGCCTGATTCCCCAGGGTCTGCGCCTGGGATGACGACAGATCCGTGACGTTATAGGCAGCGGTCACCGAGATCCTGCCCGCGGAAGCGGCGTGGTCGATCATCTCGAATCCCTTTTCCGTGAACTTGTCCATAAGCACGCTCTCGACGATTGCCATGTCGCTCTGCTGGGCATATGTCCCGCCGCGCCACCAGGCATAGAGCTCCTGGCCGATGTTCTGCTCGGCGACGAGGATCATGGTGCGGGGTTTGTGCATCTGACCGAGAAGTATGCCGACGGCGGACATGTCGTCGGTAAGTTTGCCCAGGGAGACCTCTGCGGTGATGACGACGCGCAGCAGGTTCCCTTCCACGATCTCGTTCGTTATGTTGTAGCGTTTGATGTATCCCTTGGTCTGGGAAAGGATCTTGTCGCTGATGACCTGGTAGTTCTCCACCTGGGTCTGCGAGTCGATGAGCGTTCCGATCGCCTGCTCCACAGCCCGTTGTTGGGCATCCTGGATTGCGGCATCGCGGGCGATGTCGCGCAGGTTGTTCTGGATCACGGCGACACCTTCGGCAGAAACTGTCTTGGATTCGTCCTGGGCGGCTGCGGGGAAGGCGGTCAACAACAGGGCAAACAGCAGGAGCAGATGTTTTTTGATCCCTGGCATGGGAGTTCCTCCTTGGTTCGCGTGGAGATGCGAGCAGGTCCAACGTGAGCAACTATACCAGAGTGCGGGAATGTGGTCAAGGTACCAGTACCGTTCCCGGGAAAATATCTGGATATTTTCAGTGCTCAATGATAGAATTCAGCCCATCTTCATTTTGCAAGGAGGATCACGGTGCCGAAGCTGTCCGTCAACATTGATCACATCGCTACTATCCGACAGGCGAGACGGGGGAACGAGCCCGACCCTGTGGCAGCGGCAACGCTTGCCGAGTTTGCTGGCGCCGCAGGGATCATCGCCCATCTGCGCGAGGACCGCAGGCATGTTCAGGACCGCGACCTTTTGCTGCTGCGCCAGACGGTGCGGACCAAACTGAACCTGGAGATGGCGGCCACCGCGGAAATGCAGCGCATCGCGCTGGATCTGCGGCCCGATATCGTTACGCTGGTGCCGGAGAAACGGGAAGAATTAACGACCGAAGGCGGACTGGATGTGGCTTCGCGGATGGAAGGACTGACCGCGTTCATCGCAACGCTCCAAAAATCAGGCATACCGGTCAGCCTGTTCATCGATCCTGTGGAAGGGCAGATAGAAGCAGCTAAAAAAGCAGGGGCCCAGTGGGTCGAGATCCATACGGGTTCATATGCGAACGCTGACAGGGAGTTCGAACGGGAGCACGAACTTCAAAAGGTCATTGCTGCGGCGACTACCGCGGCCAAGCTTGGACTTCGCGTCGGCGCAGGACATGGATTGAACTATGTCAATGTCCAGGCGATCGCCTCGATCCCTGAGGTTGAGGAGCTCAATATCGGCCACAGCATCATTTCCCGGGCGGCTCTTGTGGGCATGGATCGGGCTGTGCGGGATATGGTCGCTCTCGCGAAATAGTGCCGGTGAACATGCCTGACCGCAGTTTGCGGTATAATTCAAATGCCGGTCGATGAATGACCTGCCACTCCAGTTAATGAACAGCGGCAATCCGTTGCAGGGCAGAAGGGGATATCATGATCGTCGGAATCGGAGTTGACCTTGTCAAGATCGAACGAATTGAAAAGGCCGGCAGCGGGCATCCGGGCTTTCTGGAGCGCGTTTTCACGCAGCGAGAGCGGGACTACTGCAATCGACAGAAATATCCCGCCCAGCATTATGCCGCACGGTTCGCTTCAAAAGAAGCGGTGCTCAAGGCCTTTGGCACCGGCCTGAGCGCTGGAATGAAATGGACCGATATCGAGGTGCTGCATGGAGAAGGCGGCGGTCCGATAGTGAATATTTCAGGGGCTGCCAAGGATCTTGCGGACCTGAAAGGCGTGAAGCAGATCATGCTGAGCTATTCACACGACGAGGGATATGCTGTTGCTCATGCGGTTCTCATCGGCGGAGGACATTTCGGAGTTATGGACAACGCGTAATTCAACATCGCACCAGGAGAGCAAATTCAACGCCAAGGCAGGAAGGCTCGTCACGGGCGTACTCGTGACAGCTTACGATGGAAGTGTGCATATGAAGCTTGTTACGGCAAAAGAAATGACGAACATCGACCGAAGGGCGATCCGTGAGTTCGGCATCCCCGGAATGGTCCTCATGGAAAATGCCGCCGCAGCCGTCATGCAGGAGATGGAACGGCATTTTGAGGGACTCGCTGGAGTCAAGGTGGGTATCGTCTGCGGCAGGGGAACAACGGGGGCGACGGTCTGGCCCTGGCCCGGAGACTCAGGAACCGCGGTTGGGCGGTACGCGTTGCGCTGCTCGCGCCTTTTGCCTCGCTCAAGGGCGAGGCAAAGCAGAACCTGTCCATCCTGCGGAAAACCGATGTGGAGATCCTGCCCAATGCATCGGCAACGGCCCTGGGAGAGGTCATTTCCTGGTCCGACATCCTGGTGGACGCTTTACTCGGCATCGGGTTGAGCAAACCGCTCAAGGGCAGCTACTCGCTGGCTGTCGAACTGATGAACCTTTGCGCCAAACCGGTCGTTGCCGTGGATATTCCGACCGGTATCGATGCTGACACGGGACAGGTGCTGGGATCGGCGGTGCGCGCCTGCCTGACCGTAACCCTGGGACTGCCTAAACGGGGTCTCTATCTTTATCCCGGAGCTGACTTTGCGGGAAAGGTCGCTGTCGCAGATATAGGCATCCCCTCAGAGGTCATTGAAAAAGAGCGCGTAAGGACCAACGTCCTCGACAGTTCCCTGATGCAGGATGCCATGGATCTCCGCGAACGGAACGGCCATAAAGGGGACTATGGTCATCTGATGGTGCTGGCGGGTTCCCTGGGCAAGGCCGGCGCGGCTGTCATGACGGCGCTAGGGGCACTCAGGAGCGGAGCCGGTCTTGTCACGGTTGCCGCGCCTGCTGGCATCGTACCCATCCTGCAGCAGCAGGTGTTCGAAGCCATGTGCATGCCTGCGGGAGAAAGCATTGACGGCACTCTCGGCATGGGGGCGGAAAACGAGATCCTGAAGGCATCTGCAGGGATGTCAGCAATGGCCGTCGGCCCGGGTCTGACGACCCATGCCGAGACCGTGCAGGTGGTTAAAAACCTGCTCCGCAGGTTGCAGGTGCCGCTGGTGATCGACGCGGATGGATTGAACGCTCTCGCCGGTTCAGCGGATATCCTGAAAGGCACCAGGATGCCGGTGATCGTGACGCCTCATCCCGGAGAAATGGCGCGTCTTGCGGGAATTTCTTCCCGGGAGGTTCAGAACGACCGGATCGGAACAGCAAGTTCCTTTGCGCTGAAGTACGGAGTGACCGTAGTGCTGAAAGGCGCCGGAACGATCGTTGCCACGCCCCAGGGCGATGTTTTTTTGAATACGACCGGTAATCCGGGCATGGCGACAGCGGGAACCGGAGACGTGCTGACCGGCATGATCGCGGGACTGCTCGCGCAGGGATATCACACCTTGGAAGCGGCCTGCATAGGGGTCCATGTTCACGGAGCAGCCGGGGATCTCGCCGCACGGGAAAAGGGCGAAGCCTCAATGATCGCCGGCGATCTGATCGGGAAGATCCCGGCCGCGATCCGGAACATAACAGCTGCCGCAGGTGAAAACTAAGAGCGCTTATTTCATCGGTGGGTCATCCGGTAAGGTATATTCGTTCCCCATTTAGCACGTACATAGTAAAAACGTTCCTACTCTCCTGTGAGGTGATCCCATGCTGACCGCGAAAGATATCATGACCAAGGATGTAGTGTCTGTGACCGCGACCACCTCTGTTGCTGAATTGGCGGGCCTGCTGGCGAAGAACCAGATCAGCGGCGCTCCGGTGATCGATGCGTCAGGTGCGCTTGTCGGCATCGTGACGGAAAATGACCTGATCAGCCAGAACAAACGGCTCCATATCCCCACGGTGGTGAGCTTTCTCGACGCGGCCATCTACCTCGAAAGTTCGAAGAAGTTCGCCGAGGAGGTCAAACGGGTGACCGCTACCCAGGTCGGGGATATCTGCGCAAAGAAGGTCGTCACGATAACCGAAGAAACCTCCATGACCGATATCGCGACGATCATGGCGGAAAAGAAAGTGCATCTCCTTCCGGTGATCAGGTCCGGAAAGGTAGTTGGCGTCGTTGGAAAGCGGGACCTGGTCCGCGCTATCGCCGCGCAGGGAGCATGATGTTCAGTATCGTCACTGCGAACACGGAACAAACCGAGGAGCTGGGCAAGATCATCGGGACCCTGCTTGAACCGGGTGACCTGCTCTGCCTCTTTGGGGACCTCGGAGCCGGTAAAACACATCTTTCCTATGGTATCGCGCAGGGGCTCGAGGTCCGGGAGCAGTATATCACCAGTCCAACGTTCACCTTTGTGAATGAGTACGAAGGCAGGATACCGTTCTATCACATCGATCTGTATCGGCTGAAGGATCCGTCGGAACTGGAAGGCATCGGTTTTGAGGAATATGTGGAATCCGACGGCGCGACGGTGATAGAATGGGCCGAACGGGCCGAGGAAGAGCTGCCTTCGGCATTCCTGAGCATTTATCTATCCCATCTTTCCGAGAACAGCAGGGAAGTAGGTTTCCTGGCGGAAGGTGAACGATACGAGAAACTGCTTGAAAATCTTCGTGACCGGATAAAAGGTATCTACATCGAAGCGATATGAAAAAGATCGGCATCATAGCCAAAGACATTGCCAAGGCACGCGCCGCCCTGGTCAGGCTGAACCGCTGGCTTGCATCGAGAGGGAAAGAGGTCCTTATCGACGAGCGATCAGCCGGGGTGGTGGGGCTGCCGGGGATGCCGGAACGCGACCTCGCCGGTCTCGCGGACATGATCATCGTATTGGGCGGCGACGGAACGCTTCTTTCCGCGG
>JAOUEV010000140.1 GCA_029858565.1 Nitrospirota bacterium
TTACCCGGCGTCAGGCTATAGGCTGTGGATAAGTGGCCGAATTGGATCGGAATGGGTGGCCGAAATCAATCGGAATCAGTGGCCGAATTGAATCGGAACGGGTGGCCGATTTGGAGCGGAATACGCAGTTCCACCATGCGTGCGCGGACCGGGTTCAGAACTACATACCGGCAGACTTCCAGGAGATGCGTGTCCTTCTGGATAAGGATGGCCTTGTATCTGCCCTGGAAGAGGTGCCCTGTTCTGTGGCGTCTGTTGTTGAAGAGCTGAGTGTATACGCCGTTCAACTGCCGCATGCCGAGGGCGAGGTTTCCGTCAGGGGTTTCGATCAGGAGATGGTAATGGTTGTCCATGAGGCAGTAGGCGTGGCATAGCCAGTTGTACCGCTTGTTGACATGCTGGAGCGTTCTGAGGAAGTTCTCACGGTCCTGCTCGTCCTTGAACACGGCTTTCTTTTCGTTACCGCGCGAGGTCACATGATAAACAGCACCTGGGTATTCTATGCGAAGGGGCCGGGCCATGGCGTGAAGATGCACGGTAAAGGCGGAATGTCAATTCAATAGACCTGTATAACCCTGAGGTTCGGACACCCGGCTAACATTCGCAATCCTCAGGATCTTCAGGAGAAGGCGGGGGCGGCTGGTCCGAGTCATAGGGTGCGATGGCGCTGCTCCCCTCTTTTAAATATCTGAGAATCGCGTCCTTCCCGGTCAGGTAAAACTTTAAATTTTTCCTGTTCACATACAATGCCGGAACATGTTCGATGCCCATCTTCCCGAGCAAACCCGAATATT
Organism: Nitrospirota bacterium; assembly: GCA_029858565.1. Lineage (GTDB taxonomy): Bacteria > Nitrospirota > UBA9217 > UBA9217 > UBA9217 > JAKAHZ01. The sequence goes on from JAOUEV010000140.1 coordinate 795, forward strand.
CATCTGCAGACAGATGCTGGACGGGCAATTTGGTTTGGTCAAGGGCCTTTTTTACTTCCGCGCAGTGGCTGCAATCCGGTTTGTAGAATAGCACCATTTGATGTTCAGCGGGGATCCCGGCCCCGCTGTCCGCCGGAAGGATAAAGTAGAAAAGACTGAACACCGAGAGGAGCGACGCAAATCCGGCGATCATGGCTTTCTTTCCCTCCATGAGCCTCAAAACGCCGAGAACAACGATGAAGCCGAACACCGTAAGGCAGATCAGACAGGCGGCGTGGATGCGGAATGCCTGGTATCCGGTGAAGAACCCTTCGCACGCGAGCGACACGACGAGCGCCAGGTCGATGAAGTTCTCAAGGCCCGGCATTTCCCGGCGAAGACTCATGATTCCTGTGATGGAGAACAGGGAAAAGATGAAAAGTCCGCCAACCAGGATGGAGAGGTCCCCGAAGCGGGCTGAGCTGGCAACCAGCTTGCAGCTTTCGAGAGCGCAGATGCTTTTCCCGAACAGCTGAAGCACCGTCTCTGTCAGGACAAACAGCAGACCGAGCAGACTGACTACGGTAAAAAGCTTTCGAATCCTTTTGTTGTTTCGATCTTCCCGCACGTTATTCCCCCTCAAGGGAAAGAAGATACGCATATTGTACCACCATTTGAACGGTCCATATACGGTGGTCCATATACGGGTCGGACCAAGTCAACTACCTGAAATGAAAACATAAAAGAACGAAAACAGCCTCAGAAAAAGGCTTAGACCACTGTTTTTGACCTGTAAAAGCATCTTCTAAGCGAGGAGAGATATGCCAAGAGCGAACCGACACTATCTGCCGGGATATGTCTGGCACATCACCCATCGATGCCACAAGCAGGAGTTCCTCCTCAAATTCGCACGCGACCGCAGACGATGGCTGCATTGGCTCTTTGAAGCGCGGAAGCGCCATGGCCTGTGTGTGCTGAACTATACGGTAACGTCAAATCATGTGCACCTCCTTGTCCGCGACAATGGCACAGCTGACGTTATCCCGGCCGCCATGCAGCTGATCGCCGGAAGGATGGCCCAGGAATACAACAATCGAAAAGAGCGGAAGGGAGCATATTGGGAAGACCGGTATCATGCCACAGCCATCGAGACCGATCAGCATCTGGCGCGATGCCTGGTCTACATGGACCTGAACATGGTGCGAGCCGGAGTCGTGAAGCATCCGTCCGAGTGGCCCCATGGAGGATACACCGAGATACAGACCCCGCCGCAGCGATACGCCATTATCGACCGAGCAGCACTGAAAGAGCTGCTCACGATCAGATCTGATGCTGAACTTGCCGCAACGCACCGGAGCTGGGTGGAAGAGGCGCTCAGTAAGCATAACTCCTTGCGGAGAGAGGGTAAGTGGACCGAGAGCATTGCGGTTGGCCGCGAGCCATTCGTGGTTGCGACGCAGGCGAAGCTCGGGATCAAGGGGCCGGGGCGAGTGAGCGACACGGATGGGCACTATGAGTTGAGAGAGTCATCGTCATCTTATATGACCATTTTGGGGCACGAAAATGATGGTTTAAGGCTTCAAAACGGCTACTTTTGGAATGATTTGGATGATAAGTCAGTGGGTTAGCTTGGTCCGACCCCGGAGATAGCCCCCAGGCAAATAATTGTAATTGGGACAGGACGCAGGCAAAAAAAGATCGCTCTGGGTTTTTGAGCTATTCGAGGAGGTCTCTGCAGATTTGCTCCAGCTGATGCTTCAGGCTACCCTCTCTGCTTCCCGTGAGGGCGTGCACACCGCATCCGGCATGGCGGCTTCACTTCTACGCGTTACCTCGGCTCCAAAACCCAGGGCGATCTTGCTGAAGAGCAATGAGCTGTGCTAGGGCATGCTGTCAATGCACATTGATAATGCTGTTGCTTGTGCCGAACGAATTGGGCACTGATTCAGGGCACGCGGAATCGTTCATCCACACGCCGTCCACAAAGAACTTGTACTCGCACTTTCCCTGCGGCAATTTCAATTTAATTTTCCACATTCCGTTCTTTTCCTTCTTCATCTGCATGGTCTGCGTGTTCCAGTCATTGAAGGGGCCTGCGATGAAGACCTTTTTCGCGTCAGGGGCCATGAAAGTGAACTCCACTTCCTGAGCGCCCGAACGCTTCTGCTGTTTTCCTGTTGTTGCCGTAGCCATGATGCCGCCTCCTTGATACTGTCGAGATCCGGCAGCGATATGCCGGCTTATCGGCCGCAATGGTCTTAAGATAGCATATTTGTTTAGGCTAT
>JAOUEV010000027.1 GCA_029858565.1 Nitrospirota bacterium
GCCCAGCCGCCTGCTCTTTGACAAGAAGCGCATGCTCCTATGGGAGGCTGACGCGCCCAAGGACCTGTTGATCGAGACGATCAAGATCGACGTGGACGCGCCGCAGACCATGGGGACCGTGAAGATCGAGGGCTTGGACGCGAAAGGCTGGCACGTGCTGGCTGAGAACGCTGCCCTTTACGCGACCGCCGGCCGATTTGCCGCAGAGATCACGGTCAAGCCGGGTGTCTATCAGAAGCTCCGCTTGAGCTTCAAGGGCTACGACAAGCGGTTCCGCGAGACGACCCTGCCGGTGACCTCGGTCACCCTGTCGGGCAAGAACGCTGCGCAGGACTATGCGCAGCAGTCAGTTCCTCTCAAGTTCTCGGACAAGACCGACGAGCGTGTGCGCGTGCTCTCAACGACCCTGCCGGGCCTAGGGCTCTGGATCAAAAAGATCGAGATCGCGACAGAGGCGCAGTTCCAGGGTAACTGGGAGCTGGGCGCCGAAGTGGTGAACGGCGGCAAACTTGAGTTCCAGAAGCTCTTCTCCGGCAATATCACGACCGTGGGCGCTAAAGGCAACGTGCTCGAAATCCCCGTAGGCGCATACTGGGGTACGCGGTCGCTTGTGCTGCGGCTCGATCCTGGTAACCGGTTCGTCGGAACGGTCAAGTCCATGGCTATCACCGTGAACCTGCCGCGCATGACCTTTTACGCTGACAAGGCAGGCACCTATCAAGCCCAGACCGGTTTGGGGAGCCAGGTGAACATCCAGGAGACGCCGGGGAACAAGGAACGAAAGATCGAGGCAGCAGTCGCTTTCGGCGATGTGGCCGAGAATACCCTGTGGTCGCCTGAAAGTCTGCTCGCGAAGTATGCTGTGGCGGGCGGGCCCTTTGACGTGAAGGGATTCCGCTGGCAATCGCGGTTGACGGTCAGGGATGCGGGATACTACCGCTTGGTGCTGGACCGCGACGCAAGCCTTCGATCGGGCTCCGGCGCTGTGCGGATCGTGAAGGACGGCATACAGGTCCCGTATTTTTCAGGACCGAGCGAAGATCGGAAGATCGACCTAAAGGTATCGCCTGAGTACGACAAGAAGAAGAACCGGACCTTCTGGACCTTGGACCTGCCGGACCGGTCAACGGACCTACGGGAACTGACCGCTGAGTCCGAAGGAATCTTCGACCGCATGGTGTTGATCGAGATACCGCTCCAGGGCCATGCAGGGTGGCAGACCTGGAGGACCATGCGCTGGCAGAACGCGACCCAGACCTCATCCACCCTTCGGGTATCGCTCGCCGGCCTGGCGCGGGATGCATCGAAGCTGCGCATTACGATCGAGCATGGTGACAACCGGGCCATCGAGCTTCGCAAACTGCAGGCGAGCTACGGCGCGCCGGCGCTCCTCTTCCTTGCCGCCGCTGCGGGTGAGTACAGCCTCTACGGCGGGAACGAGAAGATCGGCGCGCCGACGTACGATCTGATGCTGGTAAAGGCCCACCTGGCCGATGCGCTGCCCAAGACCGTGGAGATGGGGAAGGTTGAGTCAGCAAGCTCCGCGGGGTTCAAGAACGCCTTCATGGGAGCATTCGAGGACAGGAGCTGGGGGCTCTATGCGGTTCTGGGCGCAGTGACCCTGATCCTGGTGATCGTGATCGCCAGGCTCTTCCCCAAGGCGGAACAGTAGGGAAGTGGGATACGATCAACCCTGCTTTCTGACGATACTGATCTTTTAACTTTTTACCGACTTCCGCTCTTGAGCTTTCCTTCCGACTGTGGTAAAGTATCGACTCAATTCAGTGGTCTGTTTGTTCAGGTAAGTCCGTATTCGTCCTCGGTTCATAAACCTTTTCCAAGGAGTCCCTCATGGTTGCAGGTCCTATCCGCGAAGCTCTTACTTTCGATGACGTGCTGCTTTTACCCGCCAAGTCCGACATTCTGCCCAAGGATGTGGATGTGAGCACGCAGTTGACCCGGCGCATACGCCTCAATATTCCCATGGTCAGCGCGGCCATGGACACGGTGACCGAGGCGCGTCTGGCCATTGCCCTGGCGCAGGAGGGCGGGCTCGGGTTCATCCACAAGGCCCTGCCGATCGCCCATCAGGCCGAGGAAGTGGACAAGGTCAAGAAGTCAGAGAGCGGCATGATCATCGATCCGATCACGATCGCTCCGGACGCCCGGATCTCCGATGCGCTTGATATGATGAAAAAGTACCGCATTTCCGGCGTGCCGGTCACCAAAGGCCACAAGCTCGTTGGCATCCTGACGAACCGGGACCTGCGGTTCGAGACGCGCATGAACCTGAAGGTCGCGGAAGTGATGACCAAGGACCGGCTGATCACGGCGCCGCTCGGCACCACCCTCGAAAAGGCGCAGAAGATCCTGCAGAAGTACAAGATCGAGAAGCTCCTGATCGTTGACAAGGATTACAATATCCGCGGTCTCATCACCATCAAGGATATCGAGAAGAAGATCAAGTATCCCTTTGCCTGCAAGGACAAGCTGGGGCGGCTCCGCGTGGGAGCGGCGGTCGGTGTGGGAGACTACAGCGAGCGGGTGCCCGAGCTGCTCAAGGCAGGCGTGGATGTCATTGTCGTTGACACTGCCCATGGCCATTCGCAGGGCGTGATCGATGCGGTGCGTGGGGTCAAAAAGAAATATCCCGACCTGGATGTGGTCGCGGGGAACATCGCCACGGCCGAGGCAGCGAAGGACCTCATTCGCGCCGGAGCGGACTGCGTGAAGGTCGGCATCGGGCCCGGATCCATCTGCACTACCCGCATGGTATCGGGCGCGGGCGTTCCGCAGATAACCGCGGTCATGGACGTGGTGGCTGTAGCGGACAAGGCGAAGATCCCGGTCATTGCCGACGGCGGCATCAAGTTCTCCGGGGATATCACCAAGGCTTTGGCCGCAGGCGCGTCCTGCGTCATGATCGGCGGACTTTTCGCAGGGACCGAGGAAAGCCCGGGAGAGACCATCCTGTACCAGGGCCGTACCTACAAAACCTACCGCGGCATGGGCTCCATCGGCGCCATGGAGCGGGGCAGCAAGGACCGCTATTTCCAGTCCCACGAGCAGGAGAAGTCAAAGCTCGTTCCCGAGGGCATCGAAGGCCGGGTACCCTACAAAGGGACGCTCTCAGCCAGCGTGCATCAGCTCATCGGCGGACTCAAGGCCGGCATGGGCTACACCGGCAGCGAGAATCTCAAGGCGCTCAAGACCCGTTCCAAGTTCGTCAAGATATCGGTCGCGGGCCTGCGCGAATCCCATGTGCACGACGTGGTGATCACCAAGGAAGCGCCGAATTATAGGCTCGAGTAGCCAGTAGCAAGTAGCCGGTAGCCAGGAGAAAATTTGTAGGGGCGGCCCTGTGTGGCCGCCCTCGATCTTTTTGCGGCAGGGGCATCATGGCCAAGGTTACGAACATCCGCGCAAAGCGTGATCAAAAGAACAAGGAATCGATCCCAGCCTCGAACCATCCCGGTTTCACTCCCTGCAGCCCTGATATGACCATCTGCGGAGACTGCGAAGGGAACCGGCGGGTGAAGAAATGCCCGCGTCTCAAGGAGTGGATGGCAAAGCGGCAGGGATGATCCGTAAAGATATTTTACCGCGGAGAACGCCGCGATAACCGAGAACATGGAACCTTAGGTCTGCATACCACGACCGCCGGACCTGGAAAAGTCCGTTCGCTCCGTCCCTGATACGGAGAGGGGCAATCTTTTTGTCGCCCCCCTGGTCCTGAAAATCCGCTTGACCCTGCGGTCCCTATCTGAGATACTTGCTCCTGCTGTCAATCATCGTGAAAAGGACCTCCTGCCATGCACTATCGTATAGTCATAGCTTTTTCCCTGTTCCTCTTCATGTTCACCGCTGTTGGCGTTTGCGCGGAGAATGCCGCTCCGGCGCCGGCCGCCGCCACGATCTTCATTGTTCATGACAGCGGTACCGAGGAGCTGCTTTTTGACGGTTTTCACGCTGCCTGCGCAGGTTATGGGCCCAATGGCGTGAAGTATGACACCCCTGCGGGCGCGGTGACCGTTGCGTGGCCCGATGTCGCTTATGTACTTCCGCAGTGGGAGGAGGGCTTTTCGCTTGCCGGAGCTTCCTTCAAGACCGCTGTGCTGCGTCCCGCGTCCTGCCCTGAGGGGTATGTGCGAAAGGTGAAGAAGAAGACGGTAAAGGTCAAGAACAAGAGCAAGGTCGTTGAAGAGGAAACAAGATATCCTCTCCACACGATACACCTCATTGCCTTCAGCAAGGAGGGCGTGGAGAGCGGGCAGCGGGCGCTGGAGCAGAAGGGGACGCGGTTTGACCCGGGAACGGGCATGGAGTTCGTGCAGGTCCGGGGCGGATGCTTTGAGCGGGGCGACAGCACGGGAGAGGGCGAGGAGAACGAGAAGCACGTGCAGCGCCTTTGCCTGGACGAGTTCTCTATGGCGAAGTACGAGGTGACCCAGGCGCAGTGGCGCTCGGTCATGAACACCAGCCCTTCAGGGAACAAGGCCTGCGGGGACAACTGCCCGGTGGAGAACATGACCTGGTACGATGTCCAGGACTTCCTGCGGCTGCTGAAACAGAAGACCGGCTGGAACTACCGGCTGCCCACCGAGGCTGAATGGGAATTCGCCGCACGGAGCGGCGGCCGCAAGGACGTCTGGTCCGGGACGAGCAGTGAGGACGCGGTCGGCGAAGTCGCCTGGTTCAACGGCAATGCGGACGGCCGGACGCACGCGGTCGGCGCGAAGAACCCCAACACCCTCGGGCTGTACGATATGAGCGGCAATGTTGCCGAGTGGACCGGTGACCGGTATGACAAGGATTACTACCGCTCCAGCCCGCAGAAGAACCCGCCGGGGCCGTCGAACGGCGACCATCGCGTGAGCCGCGGCGGCAGTTTCCGCTATGGCCCGAAGAAGGTCAGGACCGGGTTCCGCGATCACGACAATCCGAACACCAAGAACGGGGCGCTCGGATTCAGGCTTGTGCTGGAGGGCAAATAGCACCACGGTGTTGCGTACGGGCATGGAAGGACCAGGGAAGATCATCATAGGCGTCAGTTCCTGCCTTCTGGGAAACAAGGTCCGGTATGACGGAAAGAGCAGGTCCGACCTTGCGCTTATGCGCGCGCTCGGGAAGGCGTTCGTTCTTTTTCCGGTCTGTCCGGAGGTGGAGGCGGGACTGTCCGTGCCCCGGGAACCCATGGAGCTGTACGGTACTCCGTCCCAGGCGCGGCTTCGCGTGATCGGGAGCGATATCGATCTGACCGGAGTGATGGACCACTGGGCGAAGAAAAGGATCCCCGTGCTTGCGAAGCAGGGGATCTGCGGCTTCGTGTTCAAGAGCAGGTCCCCGAGCTGCGCTGTTGATGATGCCGTCATCATCTCGGAAAAAGGCGGGCAGAAGGGTCCCGGCCTGTTCAGATCCTCCCTGACGGAGCTTATCCCCCCTCTTCCTGTTGCTGATAATGAGGACCTGGCGGATGCGGCTGTTCGAGAGAACTTCATCGAGCGGGTGCGCGTGTACCGCCGGTGGCAGGACCTGTGCGCACGGCGGCCTTCCCTGTGCAAGCTGGTAGCCTTTCATTCAGACCACAAACTGCTGATCATGGCGCACAGCTTGAAGCACTATTCGCTGCTCGGAAAGCTCGTTGCCGGCGCAAAAGGCGGTTCGATCCGCCTTCTCTGCGACCGCTATATCGCGCTTCTCATGGAAGGTCTGCAGCTGAACGCCACACGGGGGAAGCATGCCAATGTGCTGCAGCACGCCATGGGATATTTCAAGAACGTGCTGAGCGCGCAGGAGAAGCAAGAGCTTCTGAACAGCATCGAACAGTATCGGTTGGGAACAGCTCCGCTCAGGTCTCCTCTGGCGCGTATCCGGCGTCATCTCCGCAAACATCCGGACGAGTATCTTCTTCGCCAGGTCTATCTCGATCAGCAACACAGGTAGCGACGGACCATCGGTTTGTTCGTGACCGATCCAGCGAACGTTCCCACCCGTTCCCGGCGCGGCACGTCGACCGCCCATCACCATGGGTCCCCTTCATCCGACAGGACCGGTTCATTGCGGCGCAAAACGCCGATTTGCGGTCATTTTCAGCAACTTTGTCGCAAAATGACGAGTATTAGTTTGTGTTTCAGCTGGCCAGCAGGTATAATTGACCCCATGGAAGAACGCATACAGAAGATCATATCAGCCGCAGGCGTTGTCTCGCGGCGCGCAGCAGAGGAACTGATCCGCGAGGGACGGGTGCGGGTCAATGGAACGGTGGTGACCGAAATGGGCACCAAGGCCGATCCGGACAAGGACCATATCAAGGTCGACGGCAAGCTGATCAATCCCCAGCAGCCCAAGACCTACCTGATGTTGAACAAGCCCGTGGGCTATGTCACGACCATGTCCGATCCTGAAGGCAGGCCGGTTGTCGCCGACCTTCTGAAAGGCGTCAAGGTCCGGGTCTACCCGGTAGGGCGGCTTGACTACGATACGGAAGGGCTGCTCCTGCTGACGAACGACGGCGACTTCGCCCATCTGGTGACCCATCCCAAGCACGAACTTCCGAAGACCTACCTGGTGAAGGTCAAAGGCGTGCTTTCGGACTCGGACGTAGATAACCTGGAAAAGGGCGTATTCCTGAAGGACGGCAAGACCGCTCCCGCGCGCGTGCGAAGGCTGCGCAAGGAAGAATCGAACTCCTATGTGGAGATCACGATCCATGAAGGCAGGAAACGCCAGGTGCGCCGCATGATCGACTATACCGGACATTCGGTCATCAAGCTGAAACGGTCCAAGGTCGGCGTCCTTCCGCTGGGCGATCTGGAACTCGGCGCCTATCGCCACCTGACGAGCGACGAAGTGCGTGCATTGCAGGAAGCCTCACTTCGGGAGCCCGGCGCGGAGACCAAGCCGCGGTCAACAGCAGCCCGCGCGGTGAAGACTGACGAAAAGATCCTAAAAAAGACCATCAGAAAAAAACGCAGCGATGATATCGAGTTCATTGAACCGCTGACCACACGGAAACCGCGCAGACCCGCGGCAGCTGGCCGCAGCTATTCAGCGGACCGGCCGGCGCGGGCCGAGTCGCGGGGTCCCCGTTCATCTGACCGCGAAGCACAGGGATTCGACCGGCCCCCACGTCCGTCGTTCCGGGGCAAGCCTGAAGGCGCAGGCAGCGGGTTCAGATCAGAAGGCAAGCGACCGTCCTTCCGCAGCAGACCGGAAGGTGACACGGGATACCGTCCGCGCACAAGCGATCGAGGTGAGCGTCCCTCATTCCGCGGTAAACCTGAAGGCCGCACCGGAGGATTTCGTCCCCGTTCATCAGATCGTGAAGCACAGGGATTCGACCGGCCCGCACGACCGTCGTTCCGGGGCAAACCCGAAGGCGCAGGCAGCGGGTTCCGATCAGAAGGCAAACGACCTCCTTTCCGCAGCAGACCGGAAGGTGACACTGGATACCGTCCGCGCACAAGCGATCGAGGCGAGCGTCCCTCATTCCGCGGTAAACCTGAAGGCCGCACCGGAGGATTTCGTCCCCGTTCCTCTGATCGCGAAGCACAGGGATTCGACCGGCCCACACGTCCGTCGTTCCGGGGCAAGCCCGAAGGCGCAGGCAGCGGATCCAGATCAGAAGGCAAGCGACCTCCTTTCCGCAGCAGACCGGAAGGTGACACGGGATACCGTCCGCGCACAAGCGATCGAGGCGAGCGTCCCTCATTCCGCGGTAAACCTGAAGGCCGCACCGGAGGATTTCGTCCCCGTTCCTCTGATCGCGAAGCACAGGGATTCGACCGGCCCGCGCGTCCGTCGTTCCGGGGCAAGCCCGAAGGCGCAGCCGGCGGTTTCAGATCAGAAGGCAAAAGACCGTCATTCCGCAGCAAGCCGGAGGGCGGCTCTGCGGGTTTCCGTCCCCGCACAAGCGAACGCAGTGAGAAAAGCGGAACTGGATCATCGTTCAAGCCACGGGAAAGAGGGTCCTGGGGTAAGGGTCCGGCACGGACATCGGGTTTCGGTTCCGGTTCCGGCAGGCCCCGTTCTTCAGGCCCCCGTCCGAGCAGGCCGGCAGGGAAGCCTGCTGCAAGGAAAGGCCGCAGGGATTAGGTTAATGCCGTAGGTATTTTGTCCGCAGATTACACAGATTTCACAGATTAAGAAGCTTTTTCCATGTTTTATAATCTGCGGTCATCTGTGAGATCTGCGGATAAAGTTTTTTTGGGACTTCAGTTCAATGGATACTCTTCGCGCACAGGTTATCGTTCACGGCCTGGTCCAGGGGGTCTGGTTCAGGCAGAGCACCAAGGATGAAGCGGAACGCATCGGCGTCAATGGCTGGGTGAGAAACCTGCCTGACGGGACCGTGGAAGCGCTTTTCGAGGGAGAGAAGAAGAAGGTCGAAGAGATCATAGGCTGGTGCCACCGCGGGCCTTCAGGAGCGCAGGTGACGAAGGTGGACATCGCGTGGCAGAAATATAAAGGGGAGTTTTTCCGTTTTGACATCCGCTATGGCAGGTAGCCGATCCGTCATCATACTATGCGTTCTCTTCCTTCTGCTCGCCTGCAGCAGGGGAGAGCAGCCTGCTGAGCCCGCCGGCAAGCCGCAGCCCACCGTTATACTCAAACCAAAACCCAGGACCATGTCTGCTGAACAGCGGAAGGAGCTCGGATTTCCCGAGGAGCTGATCCGCGAGGTCGAGGCTGCTTCGGAAGCGATCGCAGAGCCGTTCTTCGAGGATGTCATGATGCGGACGGCGAACCTGCGCGGGGACGTGATGATCGCCGGCAACCGGCTCATGGGATTCAGCGTCCGCACGCAGAAGGCCGATGAGGTCATCATCAACCTTTCCCCGTCATACCGCAGGAAGGGGTACCTTCTTTTCCGGAGCGAACAAAACTACGGCAGGGTGCCGGACATCGTGACCGTGGTCAAAGGCAGCAGTTCCTATGATATCCTGAAGATCCAGAAGACCGAGGCGCCGAACTATCACCTTGATACCAAGGCCATCATCAAGTGGCTGAAGGAACAGCAGAGCCTCGGGTCCTTTGTGGTCACCGGAGCGGGCGCGGACTGGGTCGAGGCCCGTTTCATCAGTCCTCCGAAGAACATGAAAGCCTTTGCGCGCAAGATCGTTGCTTTTGCGCCTGATGTGATGTCCGAAGGCGGGGTCGATAAGCTGACCAGACGGATGGAAAAGACAAAGTCCTTTTCGCTGTGGTGGGACTGATGTAAGTGCGGAGTGCGAAGTTCCGAGTGCGGAGTGATAAAAGCGTTCAATAGACTATGAAAAACGCGATGAACATGCTCATCGGAATAGTTGTCCTTGTTATTGCTCTCTCGCTCGTCCTTGTCTTCGCCAATACGCACCCGCCACGCTATCCGCTTCACATTCCTCCATCACAATACAATGTTGCTTATGAGGACGTATCTTTTGTCACAAGCGACAACGTTTCGCTGAAAGGTTGGCTGATAAAGCCGGACAAGACCAGGGAGCCGGCTCCCGCAATCATCATCTGCCACGGTCTTGGAGCGAACAGGTCGGACTTTACCGATCTGGCCGTATCTCTGATACAGCGGGGTTACCTGGTCCTGACCTTCGACTTTCGCGCTCACGGCGAGAGCGGGGGTGGTCGCTCGTCCCTGGGATTGAACGAGCAGAAGGATGTTGCAGCTGCACTTGCCTATCTTCATTCTCGGAAGGAGATCGATCCAAAGCGGATCGGTATCTACGGCTTCTCCCTTGGCGGCGCGACCGCGATCCTGGCAGCGGAAAATAGCGGGGGTTTTCGTGCTGTTGTGACGGACAGCGCGTTCACCAGCCTTCGCGACCAAGCGAGGACAGCGATCACCGGATTCTATCATCTGCCTGCCTTTCCCTTTCTTTCCCTAACGACTCTCGGGTACCGGCTCTACTTCTTCGCGCCTGTTGATGGCGTTGATCCGGAAAAGGTCATCGCCAAATTGTCGCCGGTCCCGGTCCTGATCATTGCAGGCGAGGGAGACGACCTGATCCCTGTTGAGAACGGGAAACGGCTGTTTGCCGCTGCAAGGGAACCCAAGGAGCAGTGGATAATACAGAATGCCCTGCATGGCGGTACCATGGCTGCGGCAGGTCCGGAGTATCAGAAGCGGGTGGGGGAGTTCTTTGACCGGTATCTGAAATACTGATCAGTTTCTGAGTCACGATCCATTATGCCATCTCGTTTTCCTTCTTAGCAAGGCTCGCACCGGATAATTCAAATTATTGCTGTTGATGATTGCCAATTGGGATGATATAATGGCAAATATCTGGAGGCTGGCATGAAAACAACAGTGGACCGATTCGGCAGGGTAGTGGTCCCCAAAGACATCCGGGACCGCCTTGGCTTGCGGCCGGGATCCGAGCTTGAGATCGACGAAAAAGGGAACGAGATCATTCTGAAGTCAGCGGAGCGCGAGCCGGCGCTCATGGTCAAGGAAGGGATTCTCGTTTACTCCGGAAAAGCGACCGGTGATCTTGTCGGCGCTGTTCGGGCGCATCGCGAGGAACGCCTAAAGAGAACCGCATCAGGGAAGAGATCGTGAAAATCCTGCTCGACACCTCGGTGCTCGTTGCGGCGCTTGTGAAGCCGCACCCGGACCATATCCGCGCGCTTCCCTGGCTTGCCGGCGAGAAATCGAAAACAACCGAGTTGGTAATATCATCGCACACCATTGCCGAGCTCTACGCCGTGCTTACGACGCTGCCGGTCAGTCCGAGGATATCGCCGGGCCTCGCATGGCGGCTTATCCGTGAAAGTGTAGAACCCAATACATCCCTTGTTTCGCTTACCACCTCCGAATATCTCGCGACTGTGAAACAACTGAGCGACCTGGGTGTTTCCGGGGGCGCGGTATATGATGCCCTGATCGTAAGGGCTGCTCAGAAAGCCCATGTGGATCGAATTGTCACGTTCAATGTGAACGATTTTAGAAGGGTATGGCCGGAAGGGGCTGATCATATTGTTTCCCCCTGATGGTATTTGCGTGGTAGGCAGGTTGGGTAAATGAGAGATGTCCTGCCCAATATGGCTTAAAAGGGGAAGTCGGACTTCATGGAGAAACAATTCAGCTCAACCTGCAAGCGTTTCATCTTTTCAGGCCTGACCACTGTGGGCTCCAGCGATGCGTCTGAATGCGGCGCATGACCCTCGTCGTTCTCCTCTCTTCATATCATGGAACCTAATGCCAAGCCCTTTTTATTTCTTTTGACACTGTCCTTGTTTTCCGATAAGTTACCCGCATGCTCGTTCTCGGCATAGAAACAGCCACCAAGACCGGCGGTGTCGCGCTTGTTGGAGAAAAAGGCGTGATCGCCGAATATACCTCGAACATTGAGGTGACGCACTCGGAGCGTCTGATGGCGAATGTGGACCGGTTGTTGAAGGATACCCGTATCTCCCTGGCCGATGTCGAGGGGCTTGCCGTGTCCATCGGGCCGGGATCGTTCACCGGACTGCGCATCGGCATCGCGACCATCAAGGGGCTCGTGCTGGCGACCGGGAAGCCGGTGGCTGCTGTTCCCACGCTCGCAGCGCTGGCCTGGAACCTTCCTCACTCTGCCCATCCCGTCAGCCCGCTCCTTGACGCAAAGAAGAAGGAAGTCTACGCCGGTGTTTATCGACACGGTCCCGCGGGTATTGAGACGATACTGCCCGAAGCGGTGCTGCCGCTTGCTGAGCTGGCATCGCGGTTCAATGAGCCGCTGGTATTCACCGGGGAAGGCGCGGGACTGTTCCGTTCGGAATTGCAGGCGCTTTTTGGCCAGCGCGCGTTCTTTGCCCCTGTTTCTGCAATGGTCCCGTCGGCAGCGAGCGTGGCGGAGATGGGGCGCATGAAGCTGGTGGCGGGCGAGCGGGCGGATGTCGATGCCCTGGCGCCTTTGTACATTCGCAGGCCTGAGGCTGAAGTGGCGTGGGAAAAAAAGCAGCGATCACGATAGACCGCATGGTCAAGGAAGACCTGGACCAGGTGCTCGCCATCGAGGTGGTATCGTTCACCATGCCCTGGTCAAAGAACCTGTTCCTGTCGGAATTCCGGAACAAGCCGATCTCGCTCATGCTGGTGGCGCTTTCCGGGGATGAGGGCCGGTTCGTTGTGGGTTACATCGTGTGCTGGGTGTTTGTGGACGAGCTCCACATCCTTGATCTCGCAACCATGCCGCAAGGCAGGCGCCGGGGTATTGGCAGGGAACTGGTGCTTGCAGCGCTCAGGACAGGGTATGAATGGGGTGCGAGGAAGGCGTTCCTGGAAGTGCGGGAGTCCAACAGCGCGGCGCTTGAACTTTATCGCGGGCTCGGATTCATGCAGACTCAGGTCCGGGAGGATTATTATGAGCTCCCGGTGGAAAGCGCCATTGTTATGACGCTGCCCACCGAGGGATTGCGGCGGCTGCTTGCTGACAGTGATAATAACCCTGGAGACGAAAGTTAGATATGTGTAACATATTGAAATAAAAGGATAACAGCAGGATTCCCGCCAATTTAATTCGTCTTGCCTTTTGCTGGAAAGTGTGTTAACGTTTTACAAAACTGAATAGCGATCCTAGGTATCTTGAAGCATTCGACGACCCCAATCTTTACCAAGGAGGTGCGATCATGAATGTAGCGGAGGTGGCAGAAGATGTGGTAAGGGAGAGGCTCAGGACAGAGGATCCGGAGTTCCAGAAATTGGAGCAGGAACACCGGCGGCTGGACAAGGAGCTGATGAACTTCGAGACCCATGTGTACCTCAGTCCTGAGGAAGAAGTGGAAAGACGGCGGCTCCAGAAGCTGAAATTAGCGGCAAAGGACAAAATGACGGATATGATCAGGCGGCGGAGGACCGGAAACGCCTGACGCGTAAGAAGGCAAGGATAAGAACCTTGCCTTTTGTGTTTTTGAATCGAATCCATTAAATCCCTCCATGCGGAGAGCGCAAGGGGGGATTTTTTTATTGACTCACCAGCGCTATCTATGTTAAAAATAATGACTATTTTTCCTTTTGGAGCCGAATAACCATCATGAGAAGCGACAGGATAAAAAAGGGCGTGGAGCGGGCGCCGCACCGGGCTCTGATGTTCGCCACGGGCATCACCCGTTCCGGTCTGGAAAGACCGCTTATCGGCGTGGCAACGAGCTGGAACGACCTTATCCCGGGCCACATCGGCATGCGTGACCTGGAACGGTTCATTGAAAAGGGTGTGCATGCAGGCGGCGGGTGGCCGCTCTTCTTCGGCCTGCCGGGCATCTGCGACGGCATTGCCATGGGCCATGTGGGAATGCATTATTCCCTGCCCTCGCGGGAGCTCATCGCCGACCTTGTCGAGTCCATTGCCATGGCCCATGCGTTCGACGGCCTGGTGCTGCTCACCAACTGCGACAAGATCTCGCCGGGCATGCTCATGGCAGCGGCCCGGGTCAACATCCCGACGATCATGGTCACCGCGGGGCCCATGCATTCGGGCAACTACCGCGGCCAGCGGGTGAACCTGATCAGCGCTTTCGAGGCGGTGGGCAAGGTACGGAACGGCGAGATGTCCATGAAGGACCTCGCTGAGCTTGAGACCTGCGCCTGTCCCGGAGCCGGTTCCTGCCAGGGCATGTACACGGCAAACACCATGGCATGCGTGACCGAGTCCATCGGCATGAGCCTGCCGGGCTGCGCCACAGCGCTTGCCATCTCCGGCGAGAAGCGAAGGATCGCATTCGAGAGCGGCCAGCGTGTCGTCGGATTGGTGAAAGAGAACCTCACGCCCCGCAAGATCATGACGAAGAACGCTTTTGAGAACGCTATCCGCGTTGACATGGCGCTCGGCGGTTCCACGAACACGACGCTCCACATTCCCGCTATCGCTCATGAGGCGGGCATCGAACTTCCCGTCAGCCTGTTCGACAAGATCAGCAGGACCACGCCGCATATCTGCAACATGCTTCCCGGCGGCCAGCACTATCTCGAGGACCTCGACGCTGCGGGCGGCATTCCCGGCGTGCTGCTCCGGTTCAAGGATATGCTGAAGGACGCTCCCACGGTGAGCGGAAAGTCCGTGAAAGCGCTTGCCAGGGCCGGACGGGTAATGAACGACGATGTGATCCGGCCGCTCGCCAAAGCCTATCATAAAGAAGGCGGCATTGCGGTCCTGTCGGGCAACCTCGCGCCGCTGGGCTCGGTGGTGAAGCAGACCGCGGTGAGCGACAAGATGCAGCGCTTCGAAGGCACGGCCATCGTTTTCGACTCCGAAGAGGAAGCCATGAAGGCGATCATGGCCGGAAAGATCAAGCCCGGTCATGTGATCGTCATCCGGTACGAAGGTCCCAAGGGCGGACCGGGCATGCGCGAGATGCTCTCACCCACATCGGCCATCTCCGGCATGGGCATGGGCAATTCGGTCGCGCTCCTGACCGACGGCAGGTTCTCGGGCGGCACGAGGGGTCCCTGCATCGGCCATATCTCTCCGGAAGCTGCGGAAGGCGGCCCGATCGCGGCGGTGCGGAACGGCGACAAGATCGTCCTCGATATCCCGAACCGGAAGCTTGAGGTCAAGCTCTCCGCGGCAGAGATCAAGAAGCGGCTTGCCAAGTGGAAGCCCCGGGAGCCGAAGATCAAGTCCGGCTGGCTTGCCCGGTACGCGAAGGTTGTTACGTCGGCGAATACCGGAGCAGTGGTAAAGTAGTCATCTATTTTCCGCAACGAAGGCGCAGGTGCAACCGGGAAGGATTGTTGATCTTCCCCATGCCTCCGTGGCGGGTATTGAAGGGTGTGAACATATGTCCAGCAAAGAGATAACCGGTGCAGAGATCCTTCTCGAATGCCTCAAGAAGGAAAAAGTGGACACCATCTTCGCCTATCCCGGCGGAGTGGTGCTCAAGATCTTCGACGTCCTGTACGAGCAGAAGGACATACGCTACATCCTGCCGCGTCACGAACAGGGCGCGATCCATGCCGCGGACGGCTATGCCCGCTCGACCGGCAAGGTGGGCGTCGCGCTCGTGACCTCGGGTCCCGGGGCCACGAACACGGTCACGGGCATTGCAACAGCCTATATGGACTCCATACCGATCGTGGTATTCACCGGCCAGGTGCCGACGGCGCTTATCGGGAACGACGCGTTCCAGGAAGCGGACATCGTGGGCATCACCCGTCCCTGCACCAAGTACAATTTCCTGGTGAAGGACGTGAAGGACCTGGCGCAAACGGTCAAGGAGGCTTTCTTTATCGCCTCGACCGGCAGGCCCGGCCCGGTGCTGATCGACCTGCCGCGCGATGTGGTGACCAACAAGGCGGAGTTCCACTACCCCGAGAAGGTCAAGATCAGGAGCTACAATCCCACGGTGGAAGGGAACAAGCGCCAGATCAAGCAGGCTGCCGACGCGATAGCGGCTGCCAAGAAACCGGTATGCTACATCGGCGGCGGCGTGATCCTGGCCAATGCGGCCGACCAGATCAAGGAGTTCGCCGAGATCACGAAGATCCCGGTGACCCATACGCTCATGGGCATCGGCGGGTTCCCGGGCACGCATCCGCTGTCGCTCGGCATGCTCGGCATGCACGGCACCTACTATGCCAACATGTCGATCCATAACTCTGACCTCATCATCGCCATCGGAGCGCGGTTCGATGACCGTGTGACCGGCAAGGTCGAGGGATTTGCGCCGGAGGCCAAGATCATCCACATTGACGTTGATCCGACCTCGATCCGCAAGAACGTTCGGGTGGATATCCCGGTCGTGGGCGACGTGAAGCACGTGATGACGGAGTTGAACAAGGAACTTCGGGCAAGCAAGGAACCCTGGGACGCCATCCGCAAACACTGGCTCAAGCAGATCGATGCGTGGCGCGAGGAACGTCCGCTCTCCTACGAGCATGACGATGAGGTGATCAAGCCCCAGTTCGTGATCGAGAAGCTCTACGAAGTGACCGGCGGCGACGCGATCATCGTGACCGACGTGGGCCAGCACCAGATGTGGGCGGCCCAGTTCTACAAATACGACAAGCCGCGCATGTGGTGCACCTCCGGCGGTCTGGGGACCATGGGCTACGGTTTCCCCGCGGCCATGGGCGCCAAGGTGGCCCATCCCAACAAGCATGTGTTCAGCATTTCCGGGGACGGCAGCATCCAGATGAACATCCAGGAACTGGCCACGTGCGTAGAGAACAACATCCCGGTCAAGGTCATCATCCTGAACAATCGCTACCTCGGCATGGTCCGGCAGTGGCAGGAACTGTTCTATCAGGAGCGTTACTCATCGGTCGACCTCGGCAGCGTGCCGGATTTCGTCAAGGTGGCCGAGGCATACAGCGCCGTGGGCCTGCGCGCGACCAAACCCGAAGAGGTCGTGCCGGTGCTGAAGGAGGCCATGAAGATCAACCGGATGGTATTCATGGACTTCGTGGTCGCCCGGTACGAAAAGGTGTTCCCCATGGTGCCGGCAGGGGCTGCCATCCACGAGATGATCTTCGGCGAGGAAAAGAAAAAGGAAGAGAAGAAGCTCAAAGTAGTGAAGTAAGACGAATGCGGAATTCGGAATGCGGAATGCGGAGTGAAAAACAGGACAAGTAGCGCTTTTCTATCCGTATGCACCGTGTTCATCCGTGGTTCCAAATATTTTACTAGGATAGACTATGAAACATATCATTTCAGTGCTGGTGGAAAACAAGTTCGGCGTGTTGTCCCGGGTGTCGGGGCTCTTCAGCGGCAGGGGATTCAATATCGAGACGATCTCGATCGGCCCCACGCTCGATCCATCGATCTCCCAGATGACGATCGTCACGACCGGGGATGAGCGGATCCTTGAGCAGATCATCAAGCAGCTCAACAAGCTCATCGACGTGATCAAGGTCACGGACTTCGCGGACAAGGAGTTCGTGGAGCGCGAGATGTGCCTGATCAAGATCAACGCGCCGCTGGATCTCAGGTCCGAGGCGCTGCGCATCGCCGACATATTCCGCGCCCGCGTTGTGGACTCGACGCAAAAGTCCTACACCTTTCAGCTGACGGGCGACGAGAAGAAGATCAACGCTTTCGTGGAATTGCTGCAGCCCATGGGCATCAAAGAGATCGTTCGCACCGGCAAGGTGGCTATCACCCGCGATTAACGCGGATAAGGATTTCGGAATGCGGAATATAAACTCAACAACTGCTCTATCGACCTCCCGGCTGTTTCTCGTGATACTGTCGATGCTTCTGGCGCTCACCGCTGGTTGCGCGGAAAAGGGCCCCATCCTCATCGAGGGAATAACGTATCAAACGCCTGAGGGGGCGGCCGCGGGAAAAGGGAACACCGTTGCCGCTGTCAGCACGTTCCGGGACCTCCGTGAAGTGCAGCCGTCGGTCATCGGCAAGCGTCAGATCGGCAATGATATCTCCAACGATCTGGTGGTCCAGGGGACGGCTGCAGACATGGTGACGGGAATGATCCGCGAAGCGCTGAAGGTCCGCGGGATTGAGGCCCGGAGCGCGGCGGCCTGGGACCTCAGCGATGCGTCGATCAATGCCGAGGGCGCTGATATCCTTGTTGGCGGTGAGATCAAGGCCCTCCGGGTCGAGGTCATTTCGCAGCCATTCAAGGTCAGGTATAAGGCGATGGTGCAGCTGCGGGTTTCCGCCGCTGATGTGAAGGAACGAAAGGTCCTCCGTACGTTGAACTTGAGCAGCAGTCTGGAGCAGGAGAATGTGTCCTATTCCGATTATATTGTCCAGGAAATGCTTTCAGAGGCATTGTCCTCGTCGATCAACCAGCTGCTGAGCGACGAAGAGATCAAGAATAGAATACGCTGACATTATTATCCATAGTTGAAAGGGGAACACATGAAGCTCTATTACGACAAAGACGCCGATCTCTCCATCATTCGCGGCAAGAAGGTGACCATCGTTGGTTATGGCTCCCAGGGCCATGCCCATGCGCTGAACCTGAAGGACAGCGGCGTGAATGTAACGGTGGCGCTGCGTGAGGGATCGCCCTCGGTCAAAAAGGCTCAGAATGCCGGTCTCGCAGTGAAGAACATCGCCGAGGCGGTGAAAGAGGCGGACCTGGTCATGGTGCTGGCGCCGGACGAGCATCAGCGCAAGATCTACGCTGATAACATCGAACCGAACCTGAAGAAAGGCGTGACGCTCGCCTTCGCCCATGGGTTCAACATCCACTATAACCAGATCGTGCCGCGCGCCGACCTCGACGTGATCATGATTGCCCCCAAGGCCCCGGGCCACACGGTGCGCAGCGAGTTCGCGAGGGGCGGTGGAGTTCCCGACCTGATCGCCGTATTCCAGGACGCATCCGGCAAAGCCAAGGCTACCGCGCTGTCCTACGCTTCCGCCATCGGCGGCGGCCGCACCGGCATCATCGAGACCACGTTCAAGGACGAGACCGAGACCGATCTTTTTGGCGAGCAGGCTGTGCTCTGCGGAGGTTGCGTGGAGCTGGTAAAGACCGGGTTCGAGACCCTGACGGAAGCGGGCTATTCGCCCGAGATGGCATATTTCGAATGTCTTCATGAGCTGAAGCTCATCGTGGACCTCATGTACGAGGGCGGCATCGCCAATATGAATTATTCGATCTCGAACAACGCAGAATATGGCGAGTATGTCACCGGGCCGAAGGTGATCAACGAATCGAGCCGCGCTGCCATGAGGGAAGCGCTGAAGAACATCCAGAGCGGTGAGTATGCCAAGCGCTTTATCCTCGAGGGGATGACCAACTATCCGGAGATGACGGGGCGCCGGCGCCTGAATGCCGCGCATCAGATCGAGATCGTGGGCGAGAAGCTCCGCAGCATGATGCCGTGGATCACCGCGAACAAGCTCGTGGACAAGAGCAAGAACTAACTGTAGTTAAACTGATCGGAAATTAACCACAGCAATACGGAGGTCACAGGGGAAGGCTGTATGCGAGCGGGTACTAATACTCGCCGTGATTTACGGATAATCCCGTGTCTCCGTGCCTCAGTGGTGAAAAGGATTTTGACCTTATGATGAAAAACTATGGAATACCGGTGGCAGCCGAGGGCTGGCCGTTCATTATCCCTCTGGCGGTAGTGACGGGCCTTCTTTTCGCATTCGGTTGGAAGAATACCGGTTCTGTCGCGCTGGTGCTGACCCTCTTTGTCCTGTTCTTCTTTCGCGATCCCGAGCGGACCGTGCCGCAGGGGCAGGGGGTGGTGGTCTCGCCTGCTGACGGAAGGGTCATCGTGGTCAAGGATATCTTTGAGCCCGATTACCTCAAGCAGGACGTAAAGCAGATCAGCATATTTCTGTCGGTGTTCAATGTCCACGTGAACCGCTCACCCATCGCGGGAACCGTGGAATCGGTCAAGTACAACCCAGGCAAGTTCCATGTCGCATCCGTGGACAAAGCCTCGCTGGACAATGAACAGACCGGAATGGTGATATCGAACGGCAAACAGAAGGTCCTGGTTAAGCAGATCGCGGGATTGATCGCTCGCAGGATCGTATGCTACGCGAAGCCCGGCGACCAAGTCAGGCTTGGCGAACGCTACGGTCTGATCAGGTTCGGTTCCCGTGTGGATATTTTCCTTCCCAAGGATGCCGAACTGAAGGTAAAGGTCGGCGACCGGGTTAAAGGCAGCAGGGACGTCATCGGGGTCCTGAAATGAGAAAAGGGATATACCTTCTCCCGAACATCATTACCCTGTCGAGCATGTTCTCGGGCTTCTACTCGATCATAGCTTCATTCAACTCGGACTATGAACGCGCGGCCTGGGCCATCATGATCGCCTCGATATTCGATGTTCTTGACGGATGGGTGGCACGTCTGACCCATACCACGTCGAGGTTCGGGATCGAGATCGATTCGCTGTCCGATGCCATATCGTTCGGCGTCGCTCCGGGCGTTCTGGTCTACAGCTGGACGCTCCAGTCCTTCGGAAAGATCGGATGGCTCGCGTCGTTCTTCATGGTCGCATGCGCAGCACTCCGGCTTGCCCGGTTCAACGTGCAAATGGGCAGCGCCGAGAAAAAGCACTTTACCGGGCTTCCTTCTCCTGCCGCAGCTCTCATGATCGCGTCCACCGTGCTGGCCTACCAGGAGGTCATTGATTTTTTGCGCCAGATGAAATTCGATTCGCTCGCAGACATGCTCAGCCTTGACTACTGGGTACTGGCGCTCACCTTCATGGTCGCAGGTCTGATGGTCAGCAATATCACCTATCACAGTCTCAAAGAAGCCAATCTCAAGGAACGGCGTCCATTCGGCCTGCTTGTGGTGATCGTTGCCATCCTTGCCGTGGTGGCCTATCATCCGGCTTTGACGCTCTTTCTCGTGTCCCTTGTGTATGTGGGCATCGGCATCGGCGAGGCCCTGTATAAGCTGGTAAAACGGCCCCAGCCCGCTGTATAGGCAGGACCGAGCTCCGACGCGGCATCATCGACAACCGCTCCACCAATCCGTTCTTTCCCGCGGGGTTTACAATGAGCAGGATCATCAGAATTTTCGACACTACGCTTCGTGACGGCGAACAGTCGCCGGGTGCGAGCATGAACGTTGACGAGAAGCTCGCACTGGCGAAGCAGCTTGCGCGGCTCGGGGTGGATATCATCGAGGCGGGTTTCGCGATCTCCTCGCCGGGGGATTTCGAGTCCATCAGGCGCATCGGCGGCGAAGTGGAAGGACCGGTGATCTGCAGTCTCGCCCGGGCAAAGGAAGCGGACATCAAACGCGCCTGGGAGGCGCTGAAGGACATCCCGCGCAAGCGTCTGCACACCTTCCATTCCACCAGCGAGATTCATCTCAAACATCAGTTCCGAATTGACCAGGCCGAGGCGCTGAAACGCTCGGTCGAGATGGTAAAACTTGCGAAGAGCCTCATCGATGACGTGGAGTTCTCGGCAATGGACGCGACACGAACGGACGCGGCTTACCTCGCTGAAGTGCTTGAGGCGGTCATTGATGCAGGAGCGGGGACGGTGAACATCCCTGATACCGTCGGCTACACGACCCCCGAGGAGTTCGGCAGGTTCATCAAAACAGTGAAGGACAGGGTCAAGAACATAGACAAGGCGGTCATCTCGGTGCACTGCCACAACGACCTGGGCATGGCGGTAGCGAATTCGCTGGCAGCGGTCCTGAACGGCGCCGGCCAGGTGGAGTGCACGATCAACGGCATCGGCGAACGGGCGGGAAACTGTTCCATGGAAGAGGTCGTGATGGCGCTCAAGACGCGCAAGGACTTCTATGGCGCTGACACGAATATCGCGACCGAGGAGATCATGCGCTCAAGCCGCCTGGTCACCAAGATCACGGGAATCCCGGTCCAGCCGAACAAGGCGATCGTCGGTGCGAACGCCTTTGCGCATGAATCGGGAATTCACCAGGACGGGCTTTTGAAGGAACGCTCCACCTACGAGATCATGCGGCCCGAGACCGTGGGCCTCGTCAAGACGCACCTGGTGCTTGGCAAACATTCCGGCCGCCACGCATTCCGCACGCGGCTCAAGGACCTTGGGTATGAGATGTCCGAGGATGACCTGAACAAGGCGTTCGAGCGTTTCAAGCACCTGGCTGACCAGAAGAAAGAGGTCTTCGACGAGGACCTCGAAGCGATCGTGTCGGACGAGATGCAGCAGATCGCCGAGATCTACGCGCTCAGGAGCCTCAAGGCCGAGAGCGGGACCGGCATCACGCCAACTGCTGTCGTCGAGATGGATGTGAACGGCAAGATCGTGAAACAAACAGGCTCCGGCGACGGTCCGGTGGATGCGGTCTATCGCACGATCTCAGAGATCACGGGGACCAAGAGCAGGCTGGAAGCATATCTTGTCAAGGGTATCACGGGCGGCACCGATGCCCTGGGAGAGGTGACTGTCAAGGTCGAGGAAGAAGGCAAGAAAGTGGCGGGTCACGGAGCGGACACGGACATCATTGTGGCAAGCGCCAAGGCATATGTGAACGCCCTGAATAAGTTGGAGTACTGGAAAAAGGGGAGAGCAAAATAACAACAGAGAATGTGGAAGCCGCTATGCTGTATTTCCGAACGCAACTCCCTCTTAATATCTGTACAATCCGGCTGTATTCCCGCTCCTCTTAGCAGGCTCAAGCATCTACATAGCACAGATCGTTATCACCGAATCCACAATCATCAGGAAGAACAGTTTGTTCGCCATGTCCCTTCACTGCTTCCTTTATCGACTGGAACGCTCCTGGAGCGGCATGAACGACTTCGAATTCCCTGGTCTCGATCCACGCGACATCATCCATCTCGTCCCTGAAAGCTCTCACTTCATAGGCTTCGGTCAAGGTCTCTCGCATGACGGAGGCTTTCTTTGATGCAGTTTTCCTTTTGGCTTTTTTTGCGGTTTTTACCGGTGTCATAGAGGATCACCACCTTTCTGACTCAATTATAACACCTTGTCATGAGGTGCTGCTGATTGCCGGCATACCCCCTGCAATGTTATCCAACATTTTCGGCAAGTTAGCATACTCCCGAATACGACTTATGTTCTAGATGCGCTCGCTTGACCCGCGGCAAACTGCTGCTGCGAAACAGCCGTGGAGCGGTTTTCCTTGAAAAAACAGAGAAAAAACTATTGCAAGGGAAATTCAGATATTGTATATTTGCAAACTATGCCGATGACAATCACTGAAAAGATATTGGCCGCACACTGCGGCAAGAAAGAGGTCGCTCCGGGCGAACTCATCAACGCAAAGCTGGACCTGGTGCTGGCTAACGACATCACTGCGCCAATCGCGATCAAGGAATACCGGGCCACTGGTGCGAAGAAGGTCTTCAATAACGAGCGTATCGCGCTGATACCGGACCATTTCGCGCCGAACAAGGACATCGCGTCAGCGGAACAGTGCAACATGCTCCGTCAATTCTCGCGCGAGAACGATCTGTCCCTTTACTTTGAGGTAGGCCGCATGGGCGTCGAGCACGCACTGCTGCCCGAACAGGGTCTCGTGGTCCCCGGCGATGTTGTTATCGGGGCCGACAGCCACACCTGCACGTATGGCGGTCTCGGAGCGTTCTCTACCGGCGTAGGCAGCACGGACGTTGCTGCTGCCATGATCACGGGCGAGGCATGGTTCAAGGTCCCCGAGACAATGAAGTTCGTTTACAAGGGGAAGGCCGGCAAGTGGATAGGCGGCAAGGACATTATCCTGCGCACGATCGGAGATATCGGCGTGGATGGAGCCTTGTATCGCGCCATGGAGTTCACCGGCGAAGCGATCAAGAAACTTTCCATGGCCGGACGTCTCACCATCTGCAATATGGCGATCGAAGCGGGCGGCAAGAACGGCATTATCGAGCCCGATGAGATAACCGAGAAGTACGTTGCCAAACGCGCCCGCAGAAAATATAAGTTCTACAAGAGCGATAAAAAGGCAAATTATGTCGAGGTGCGGGAATATGACCTTACGGGCATGGAGCCCCAGGTCGCCTGTCCTCATCTTCCCGAGAACGTAAAGCCGGTATCCGCGCTCGGTTCCATCAACGTGGACCAGTCTGTTATCGGGTCTTGTACCAACGGCAGGATCGAGGACATCCGGGAAGCAGCCAAGGTGATCAAGGGCCACAAGGTCCATCCCTATGTGCGCATGATCGTGATCCCGGCAACCCAGGCCGTTTACAAGCAGTCCATCAAGGAAGGGCTCGTGGACATCTTCATCGATGCGGGCGCAGCATTCAGCACGCCGACCTGCGGTCCCTGCCTTGGCGGGCATATGGGTATCCTGGCGGCAGGCGAGAAGGCCATCACGACCACGAACCGCAATTTCGTCGGCCGTATGGGAAGTCCCAAGAGTGAAGTGTACTTGTCCAACCCTGCCATAGCCGCAGCATCGGCGATACTCGGAAGGATCGGCACGCCGGAAGAGCTGAAATAAACTATTGCCACGGAGACAGAGAAGTCGATCTAATCCGTGTAGATACTCGTTCATCCGTGGCTAACATGAGGTTTCAATGAAATTCAAAGGCAAAACATGGAAGTTCGGCGCGGATGTTGATACGGACGCGATCATCCCTGCACGGTATCTGAACACCTCCGATCCCAAGGAACTGGCAAAACACTGCATGGAAGATTCCACGAATCCGGACTTCATGAAGAAGATGCAGCCCGGCGACATCATCGTGGCTGAAAAGAACTTCGGATGCGGTTCTTCGCGTGAGCACGCACCGATCTCGATCAAGGCGGCCGGGGTGTCTTGTGTCGTGGCAAAGAGCTTCGCCCGTATCTTCTACCGGAACTGCTTTAATATGGGTCTTCCGATATTCGAGAGTGTTGAGGCTGTCGAGGGGATCAAGGAAGGCGACCAGATCGAAGTGGATGCAGATGCCGGTGTCATCCGCAATCTGACCTCGGGCAAGGAATTCAAGGTCGCGGCAGTGCCTCCGTTCATGCAGGAACTGATTGCGGCCGGCGGTCTCATGGCGTACACGAAGAAGAAGGCAGGACTCTGAGTTGACGGCTTGTTTCAAGCTGATGAAAGCGCTCCAACCAGGTCGGCAACAGCCGGCTCGTACTTCTCTCTGCGAACCCTGCGTATACTTCAGCCGAAACACCGATCCCACACAGCTAGGTAATCAACATCCGCTTGCTGCCCCTTCGTGCTGCGGCCTCGATTATCTGCCGGGAGACAACGGCTGCAGTGAAATGCGGACAAATAACTGTAGCTCGAGAAAAAAGAAGGATTAAGGCATTATCAGGATCTCATCCTGTTGTCCTGCCAAAGGTTGTCTATTTTCCTGAGGGGGTTCAGATACTTCATGGCCAAAACCTATAAGATAGCGACGATCCCGGGGGACGGAACCGGACCCGAGGTTGTTCTTGAAGCGAAGAAGGTTCTTGCTGCGGCCGCGTCAAAGGGTGGATTCAAACTTGAGTTCACGGAATTCGATTTTGGTTCCGCGCGGTATCTCAAAACAGGAGAGACGCTTCCCGACAGCGCGATCGGAGAGTTCAAGAAGTTCGATTCCATGTTCCTGGGGGCCATCGGTCATCCTGATGTGAAACCGGGCATTCTTGAAGCGGGGATACTGCTCAAGATCCGCTTTGCCCTGGACCAGTACATCAATCTTCGGCCGGTAAAACTCTACCCCAACGTGGAGACGCCGCTCAAGGACAAGGGGCCGGAACATATCGACTTTGTGGTGATCCGCGAGAATACCGGCGGTATCTACACGGGCCATGGCGGAGCAACACGTGTCGGCACGACCGAAGAGATCGCGACCCAGCTCATGGTCTACGACCGCCGGACCGTGGATCGCTGCCTTAAGTACGCTTTTGAGCTGAAAAAGAAGCGCAATGCCCAGAATAAGAAGTATGCTGATAAACCGATCACGCTGATACATAAACGGAACGTGCTGACCCATTGCGGGGACCTGTGGTATCGTGCTTTCGAGGAAATGGGCGCGAAGCAGTATTCCGATCTCAAACGCGACTACAACCATGTTGATGCCGCGAACATGTGGTTTGTGAAGAATCCCGAGTGGTTCGATGTGGCAGTGACGGAGAACCTTTTCGGCGACATTATTACTGATCTGGGCGCCATGATCCAGGGAGGTTTGGGCGTGGCCTCGGGCGGGAATATCAACCCTGAGGGGGTTTCCATGTTCGAACCCATGGGCGGCAGCGCGCCTAAGTATGCAGGCCAGAACGTGATCAATCCCATGGCAGCCATCGGTGCGGCAATGATGATGCTCGATTCGCTCGGAGAGTCGAAATCTGCGGCTGCGATCGAGACTGCAATGATCGCGACCATGAAGAAAATGAAGAGTCAGGCAGCAGGCAAGATGGGCATGTCGACCACGGAAGTGGGAGACCTGGTCGCGAATTCACTGTAATTATAAAATTCTGAATATCGCATTCGGACTACAAAGAACAAGGGGAACAACAGGTATGATGAAAGTTGGCATGATAGGCTGGCGCGGCATGGTAGGCTCGGTGCTCATGGGCCGCATGAAGGAAGAAAAGGATTTCGATCACATCGAGCCGGTGTTCTTCACCACCTCGAACGCGGGCGGCAAGGCGCCGAACGTGGGCAAGGGCGATTCCACGCTCAAGGATGCAAAGAATATTGATGACCTCAGGAAGATGGACGTCATCCTGACCTGCCAGGGCGGGGACTACACGAAGGAGGTCTACCCCAAACTTCGTGAAGCCGGCTGGAAAGGCTACTGGATCGATGCTGCGTCGGCGCTCCGCATGACCACCGACTCGATCATCATCCTTGACCCCGTGAACATGAACGTGATCAAGGACGGCATGGTCAAGGGCGTCAAGAACTACATCGGCGGCAACTGCACGGTGTCCCTCATGCTCATGGCTCTGGGAGGGATCTACGAGAAAGGCCTCGTTGAGTGGATGAGCGCCATGACCTACCAGGCGGCTTCGGGCGCTGGCGCGAACAACATGCGCGAGCTGATCAAGCAGATGGGTTCGGTCCACGGCCAGGTGAAGGATCTTCTGGCCGACCCGGCCTCTGCGATCCTCGATATCGACAAAAAGGTCTCCGACCACATACGTTCCGATGACTATCCCAAGGAGTTCTTTGGTGCGCCGCTGGCGGGCTCGTTGATCCCTTGGATCGACGTGCAGCTCGAGAGCGGTCAGAGCAAGGAAGAGTGGAAAGGCCAGGCTGAGACGAACAAGATCCTTGGTCGCGAAAAGAATCCGATCCCGATCGACGGGACCTGTGTGCGCATCGGCGCGATGCGCTGCCACAGCCAGGCGCTGACGATCAAAATGACCAAAGACATCCCCCTGAACGAGATCACGGACATGATCTCGAAGCACAATAATTGGGTGAAGGTCGTTCCGAACGTGCGGGAGATCACGGTAAAGGAGCTAACGCCCGCTGCGATCACCGGAACTCTCACGGTGCCAGTCGGCCGGCTCCGGAAGATGAACATGGGGCCGACGTTTCTGAATGCATTTACCTGCGGCGATCAACTGCTCTGGGGCGCTGCGGAACCGCTCAGGAGAATGCTCAGGATCGTGATCGAGAAGTAGACAACGTACGGAATGAACGGAGACAGGACCGGCAGGCAAGGACCGATGCGAGAATGCTCGACATCTGGTTCAAATCCTGCTATCCTGTCTCTGCTGTTTCCAGCCAAGTTATAACCAGGATTTGAGATGTTTAATAAGAAGAATACCTACAGGATAGCCATAGCCGGAGCCACGGGAGCCGTGGGCCGTGAGATGATCGAGATACTGGAAGAGCGCAACTTCCCGGTATCGGAGATCATCCCGCTTGCTTCGGAGAATTCCGAAGGTGAGCGACTTGAGTTCAAAGGCACGAGCCGGACGGTCAAGCGCCTGACCAGGGACTCTTTTGAAGGCGTGGACATCGCGCTGTTTTCGGCAGGTGCGGAGCGAAGTCTCGAGTTCGCGCCCGCGGCCGTGAAGGCCGGGGCTGTGGTGATCGACAACTCGAGCGCTTTCCGCATGGACCCGAAGGTGCCATTGGTTGTCCCGGAAGTCAATGGGCAGGCGATCTCAGGGCATCAGGGGATCATTGCGAATCCCAATTGTTCCACCATCGGCATGGTTATGGCTTTAAAACCGCTCCATGACGCTGCCACCATACGGCGTATTGTGGTGACAACATTCCAGTCCGTATCAGGGACGGGAAAAAAGGGAATGGACGAACTGGCAAGCCAGACCGTGGCTCTTCTGAATTTCAAGGACGTGGAAACAAAGGTCTATCCGAATCAGATCGCTTTCAATTGTTTGCCGCATATCGACGCCTTCCTGGAGAACGGCTATACCAAAGAAGAGATGAAGATGGTGAACGAGACGCGGAAGATCCTGGGCGTTGCGACATTGGCGGTCAGTGCCACTGCTGTGCGGGTGCCTGTGTTCCGCGGTCATGCCGAGTCGATCAACGTCGAGACCGAAAAGCCCTTGTCTCCCAACGATGCACGGGCTGCCCTTTCCCGCATGCCGGGCGTCCTTGTATACGATGATCCCGGCCGGAACATCTATCCGCTGCAGATCGATGTTACGGGCAAGGATGAGGTCTACGTAGGCAGGATACGAGTGGACGAAACAGTGCCGAACGGTCTTAATCTATGGGTGGTGTCGGACAATCTCAGAAAAGGCGCTGCCCTGAACGCAGTGCAGATCGCTGAGCTCTTGATAAAATAGATCGTTCTTATTCGGGAACAGTGGCCAATGTTCGATTTTCTCTCAAAACTCTTTGACAAGCTTGATGAGGGCCTGAGCGCCCGCGAGAAGACCATTTTCATCTCCATACTTCTCATCATATCCATCATCGGCATCGTACTTGCCGTGCGCTATTACAACTATATCCAGAAGAATCCCGAATTCTGCAGTAGTTGTCATCTGATGGAGGAAGCGTACTCAGCGTGGAAGCAGAGCGGCCATCGCTTCATTGTTTGCCAGGACTGCCACCGGCTCGGCATTATTGAGCAGAACCGGTTACTGGTCAAGTTTGTTTTTACCACGGACCGCAAGACCCCGGAACCGCACGGGAACGTCACGCCCTGGCAGACCTGCACGCATTGCCATTGGGACGAGGCAACGAAGCAAGGTGCGATCTCGGTGAACAAGTCGATCGGCCATGCCCGCCACGTGACCGTGGAAAAGCTTTCCTGTATGGATTGCCATACCAGGAGCGTTCATGCATTCCGGCCTGACAAACAGGCCTGCCTGCGCTGTCACCACGACTGGAAGATCCATGGTATCGGGATGGAGGAAGCATCCTGCATGACCTGCCACCCTTTTTCGCCGAAGACACCGGGAGGCTTTATCCCCGATCGTGAGCGCTGTCTGTCCTGTCACAGGAACTCCCCGCGGACCGCTTTTCCCGCAAAAGTTCCCATGGCACGCTTGAACTGCTACGAGTGCCATAAACCCCATACAAGGATCAAGCCTGCTGAAGATGACTGCTTGCGCTGTCATACGCGCGAGGTTCTTGCCGCCAAGCCGGTCCATCACTCTGAGAAGCGCTGTATCAGCTGCCATATTCCCCACCGGTGGATCGCGCAATAATCGTTGCATTTTGAATCTATAATTACAGGGTTTTTGCCAGGACATGATTTGTCCTGTTTTTGTTTCGCATATAGCAAAAAGATGCAATAATAATCATTCCTTCAGTTTGTAGATGCAAGTATTTGTGATATAATAAAACACGAATTACTAGGAATAATATAATTAGAATTTTAGTGCAATCCTTGACAGCTTTTTGAGGAAAGTGAGGGGCATATGTATAATATTGAAATATTAGAAAAAAAGAGACTGGAAAAGGGTTTGAGCTACACGGAAATTGCTGAGAAGCTTGGGATCCACAAGGTGACGGTTTCCCGCACATTAAAAGGAGTAACAATGAAACCGCGAACTGTAAAACTCCTTGCGGACTATCTCGGTGTTGAGATGAATCGGATCGTGCAATAAACCTGGCGAGTTTTGTGATGGGCATGGTGCATGTAATTATTGCTGGTGCCGTTTTGGGAGGCAGGGGAATGCCCCTGCCTTTTTTTACTTCATCCCAGGCTCAACATCTGCCGAAAATCTGAAGACCGAGCACTTCCCGCTGATAAAGCCTCTTGTACCCACCTTTAACAGGGTAAAACGAAATCCCCTCTACAGTTATCGCCGCTTCACTTCAGGACAGATCTAGTGCAGTAGTGCGCTTAACTTGACCTCACCGTTTATGGAGATGGTCTTTCAATTATGTATTCCTGTATGGTAATATGCGTCTCCTTATGCAACATATGAACGATATTGCCGACATGCGTGATGTCGCTGTTCACGCTGCTAAACGTGCGGGAGCGTTGTTGCGTGATAGTTTTGGCGGCCGGCGCGAAATCTCCTACAAAGGAGAGATAAATCTGGTCACCGAGATGGACCGATTGTCGGAAAAGACCATCGTGTCCGAGATCAGCTCGGCCTTTCCGGGGCATAGCATCGTTGCCGAAGAAGGCGCGAATATTGAGAACGGCTCGGGGTATCTTTGGGTGATCGATCCGCTGGACGGGACAACGAACTACGCCCACGGCTATCCCCAGTTCGCTGTTTCCATTGGCCTGGAGTATGCGGGGAACATCGTACTGGGTATTGTGTATGACCCGCTGCGCGAGGAACTGTTCACGGCCATGCGCGGCAATGGCGCGCAGTTGAACGGCACGACTATCAGCGTGTCCCGCACGAGCGATCTTATCCGGAGCTTGCTGGCCACGGGCTTCCCTTATGATCGTGCAAACTGCAAGGAGAACAATCTCGACTACTTTAACGCCATGATAATGGTGTCCCAGGAGATCAGGAGAAACGGTTCCGCTGCCCTTGACCTGTGCAATGTTGCGGCCGGCAGGCTGGATGGATACTGGGAGCTTAAATTGCGGCCTTGGGATGTGGCCGCGGGAAGCTTGATCGTTCGTGAAGCCGGCGGGACCGTCTCGGATCTCTCCGGGCAGCGGTTCAGTATTCGTGATGAGCTCATCATTGCGAGCAATGGCTTTATTCATCAGCAGATTATTGACGCACTCCGGCGAACAGGGGATTCTGAACCGTCAACAAAGTGATTGCCATGTCCTCAACAATTTCCCTGATACGGTGCTCGACCTACGAGCGCGAAGAGGTCGATGCGGCAGTGCGTCGGGCTATTGCGCTTATTGGCGGGATATCCCTGTACGTACGACCCGGCCAGCGGGTCCTGATAAAACCGAATCTTCTCAAAGCCGCCCCTCCGGAGGCGGCGGTCACAACGCATCCCGAGATTGTCCGCACGATCATCAGGATGGTCCGGGAGGCCGGTGCCACTGCCCTGGTCGGCGACAGCCCCGGAATCGGCGATTATCGGAAAATCTGCCAACGGACGGGCATCCTTGCCGTTGCGGAGTCAGAGGGTGCGAAGATCGCTGATTTCAGCGAAGCCGTCGAGGTCAAGAACGCCGGCCGTTTTCAGCGATTCGAGATCGCCCGCGCGGTTGCTGAGGCAGATGTTGTTATCAACGTCCCAAAGTTCAAGACCCACGGCATGACGGTCCTCACGGGAGCTGTAAAGAACCTGTTCGGATGCATTCCCGGGAAGAGAAAGGTCCAGTGGCACTTCAACTCAGGCGTGGACCACGGCGCGTTCACGAGAATGCTCGTTGAGCTCTCCGCGCTGGTGAAACCGGGTCTCTCGGTGATGGACGCGATCATCGGGATGGAAGGGAATGGTCCTGGAAGTGGCGATCCCCGTGCGATCGGTGCCGTGCTTGCAGGAGTGGATCCCGTGGCGCTTGACGTCGTTGCCGGCGCACTGGTCGGGCTCGGACCCGAGGCCCTTCCCATCCTGAAGGCTGCGAGGGATGCGAATATCGGGGAAACGGATCTGGCGCGAATATCCCAAGTGGGTGATGAACTTCGGTCGATGCAGGTGAGACACTTCAAGATCCCACCGCGCGATCATACTGAGTGGCGGGTCCCGGACTGGTTGCGGAGAACGCTTAAGGAAGCATTTACCACTCGTCCGGTCGTTGACCAGCAGCATTGCGTTCGATGCGGCATTTGCGTGAATCATTGCCCCCGGCAGGCAATACACTATGGAAAGTCCGGTCTTGTTTTCGACTACCGGAATTGCATTCGCTGCTACTGCTGCCAGGAGTTCTGCCCCCAGGGTGCGATAACGGTGGGCAGGGGATGGGCGCTGAAGATCCTGCGTGCATGAACGGGCGAACTGGTGCGACCGCTATGATGAATCATGACGGTCTTCTTCATTGGCAGGCATATCCTCTTCATTATTTTCGGAAGTCACCACTGCCGGCTCGGCCGGCTCACTCTCTTCATATTCCAGAAGCGCCATTTCAGAATCCGCCATCTCACCTTGCCCGATCTCAATGACCTGCTCCTCTTCAAACGGTGGCAGGAGCTCGGGATCGATCCCCCGTTCCATAAGCTCCTGATGTATGTATGGTCTGACCGTCCGTGGTATGGTTGGGTCCCGGTAGAGTTCCTTCAGGTCTGCGGTTTTGAGGCTTGTGAGGAACAGGACGCATCTAACCAACGGGGTGTGAGCGTTCCTTATCAGGGCGAACTTGATGTGATACCG
Source organism: Nitrospirota bacterium (assembly GCA_029858565.1). Taxonomy (GTDB): domain Bacteria; phylum Nitrospirota; class UBA9217; order UBA9217; family UBA9217; genus JAKAHZ01. The sequence continues at coordinate 31,999 of JAOUEV010000027.1, forward strand.
GCAGGTCCAGTTCTTGTGGTCCGCGATCGACCGGATCGTTGCACCGGTCGTTGTTTTCCTGCTGATGATCTTGTACAGGCTTGCTTCAACAAGATGGGGATTATCAAGGCATATCTTGACGACCTCGGGGTATCCGTCCTGGATGAGCGAAAGAAGGATGTCGCCGGATGCGACCTTGGCAAGGGTCTTCTTGATGCCCAGTGCAAGCGTGGGTATCTTCTCAATGACGATCGCGCCGACCTTCTTCCGGTAAATGACCGGGAGGGTCTGGTTCCTGGAGATCTCCGCGAGATCGAACAACCGAAGAAAACGGGCGATCGATAGTGCGGTGAAAAGCGGTGTTTTCGGGTTCTTCGCCAGAGCGACCCGTACGGCGTAGCTTTCGGACCAGCGTTTGGAGCGGAAGATCGCATCAAGGATATCAGCCGGGACGTTCTTGCGTCCGGCGATGATCAGGATATGCTCTTCCGTGATATTCCGGTTGTTGAGCAGGGCGTGGATGACCGGGGGTGAGGAGTCATGAATATATGAGGCAATACTTTCCTCGGTGCATGTCGCTGCATGTTCCGCCCGTCTATCCTCTGATTCCGACATGTTTCATTATAACGTGAACGCAAGGCTATTGACAAATTGTTCTGTTTTCTGTATTCTTTTGCTTCAAGTGCATGAAATTATGGTCGAATTTCCAACCTGACGATCAGCGCTGGACCAGAGGGCATCGGCAGCCGGTCCCGGGAGGATGTGCGCGTCATGGAACGGACTTTGCTCCTGAATTCGACGTTCGAACCGCTTAAGATCATTTCCTGGCAACGGGCGATAACGCTCCTCACCCAGGGCAAGGTCGAGGTCATTGATTTTCATGACCGCGAGATACGGGGGATTTCGGTCACCTTCCGCCTGCCGTCCATCATGCGCCTGCTCAAGCTGGTCAAGATCAGGCGAGCGAGCAAAGAGGTTCGTTTTTCCCGTGCAAACATCTATCAGCGGGACAAGTTCAGCTGCCAATACTGCGGCACCCGGTTCTCCGCGGAAGAACTGACTTTCGATCATGTGATCCCCCAGGTGCAGGGAGGCGCGGCAACGTGGGAGAACATTGTGACCGCCTGCCTTTCCTGCAATAACCGAAAGGGCGGGCGGACGCCTTCCCAGGCAGGCATGCGGCTGATCCGGCAGCCGGCAAAACCGAAATTCATTCCCGTGGTCACGCTGCGAGTGGGCGTGAAAAACGCTCCCTTGAGCTGGCGGGACTATCTCTACTGGAACATCGAACTGGACCGGAACGAATGATTCCGCGTGACGCGTACCCGTCTCCTTCCATCTGACTGCCCGCCCGTCCGCATATGCACCGGCATACGTCCTTGCCACATTTGAGGAGCATCCGATATCCGATCGGCTGCGATGTGCCGATGTTTTTCCTTGTCAACAATTGGACGGCATGATATAGTCCCACATTGCAAAAGATCATAGTGTATGCTCCGGAGGATGTTGAGGATGAAATGGTATATCACTGCAGCGGTCGTGATGTTGCTCCTGCTCGGTCACAGCGCGGCCGAGGCAAAGATCATTGAGACGCTGACCCAGAATGAGTTCATGACCGCGGAGAGCATTGATGCGGGCATGACCCAGACCGGGGCCCATTTCACCCTCGGCGAAGGGTATCAAAGCTTTTATCCAGCTTTCCGGTTCGGCGCGGGAGCATTCGTCGAGTTCGGTCTTCGCGCGGGCGTCACCAGCGCTGACGTGGGAGCCAAGGACAAGCTTGCCACGCTTGTCGGCGGCGACATAAAATATCAGCTTGTAAAGCAGACCGAAGGTGTTCCCGTCGACATGGCGGTCGATCTGGGTTTCGATAATCACTTCCTCAGCGGGAAGAACGTGAGCGAACTGACCTTCTCAGTGCTTTTCAGCCGTTCGTTCCCGCTCATTGACAGGGGATATAAGCTTACGCCCTACGGCGGACTTGAACTCTCATCACTTTACGGTTCCTATCTTAAGGACAACGAGACGGACTTCTACCTTTTCGGCGGACTCGAATGGAAACTGTCCCAGAAGTCCATGTTCTATCTTGAATTGAAGGCAGGCGACAACATTCTCGGCGGCATCGGTGTCCGCTTTGAATATTAACGAACAGCGTATCCGGTCTTTCTACGAGGGAGCAGGGACTGCCATGGGACTGAACTTGTCGGGTAAATTCAGCGAAACTTCATTCTCCGATGTTATTGCAGTGCTCCGGCAGCAGCAGGCGACCGGTACGCTTGTCTGCGCTGCCGCTGGCATAGAAAAGTCCGTAATGGTTAAGAAAGGGCAGATCATTTTTGCCGCATCCAAGGATGAGGCCGATCGACTTGGGGAAGTCATGGTGACAGCGGGAAAGATCACCCGGACACAGCTTACACGGGCGCTTGATATCCATCAGAAGAGCGCGGGTCTCAAGAAGATCGGTGCAATCTTTGTGGAAAACGGATACGTAGCCCCTAAAGATCTATTCAATGGACTGAAGCTGCAGGTCCGGAGGATCATTCAGAGCCTGTTCATGTTGAATGAAGGCACCTATGTTTTTCAAGAGATACTTCCTCCTGATGTCATCCCCCTGCAGATCGATATGGAAGACCTGCTCCGGGAGGTCATCCAGCAACTAAAGCAGAAGTAAGCGCCATCCTTTTCGTGACCGCGAAATCAGACCCTATATGACCAATGCTCTGGAGCATATCGTTTTTTCCGCCGCCGCAGAGCGGATCCATGCGCTCTATAACGAGGAGGAGGATGCACTGCTTCTCGCGATGCTCGGGCAGGAATATGTTATCCGACGCAACGGCATCACTCTGCGCGGACAGAAGGTGCCGGAGAATCACGAACAGATCATCACCGACTACCTGCGATCGGAGGGTGCTGTCTTTATCGCCCAGCCGTGGCGCTCACTGGCCGAAGTAACCAGCCAGCAGAATCCCGCCTTCAGGAAAACGGTCGAAGGTCCCCTGGCGCAACATGCCGCGGAATGCATGCAGCGTGCTTCTATCATCATGCCGTTGATGGATGCACAACCGGTTGCGAGTGCGATCGGCAGCGAACTGGCGTTCGTGGTCCGGGCATTGCCGAAGGTGCATTTACATGTCGAACTCTCCCGGGAGGACCAGGAGTTCCCGGCAGAGGCTTGGGTCCTTTTTTCTCACAATGCTGGCGACTTTTTGAAGCCCGAGAGCCTGCTTCTCCTTGGCGAGGTATTCAGGGAGCGCCTTCTCGGACTATTGAGGATCTACTGATCATGAGCAAAAAGACATCGGGAGCCGGTGCGAGGATATTATCACCCCGTGAGCGTCTGGTCATCGCGCTTGATGTTGATAGCGCGGACGAAGCGCTGGGGATCGTTAATGAACTACGGGATGCGACCGGCCTCTTTAAGGTGGGACATCAGCTTTTCACCGCTTTTGGCCCGGACATCGTCCGGAAGATCATCGACAGGGGCGGGAAGGTGTTTCTCGATCTAAAATATCATGATATCCCCAATACCGTGGCAAAAGCGTCAGCCGAAGCTGTCAAGCTCGGGGTGAGCATATTTAACGTGCATTCACTGGGCGGTCTGGACATGATGCGCGCTGCCGCTGAAGCAGCCCATGAAGCAGCGGCCAAACATGGCGTCAATGCTCCCGATGTCCTTGCGGTCACGGTGCTGACGAGCATGGATCAGGATACTCTCAGCAAGGAGCTAAAAATAACCCGTGCGCTCCCGAGGATGGTTCTGCACCTGGCCAAACTGGCCCAGCGCGCTGGTCTGAGCGGCGTCGTCGCATCGCCGCAGGAGATCAAGATGCTGCGGCGATCAACACGCGGCCCACTGGTGATCCTGACCCCCGGGGTGCGGCCACACTGGGCCGCCAAGGATGACCAAAAGCGGATACTGACGCCCGGCGAGGCCGTCGCATGCGGATGCGACTATATCGTTGTTGGCCGTCCCGTGCTCAAGTCCGCTGATCGCAAGGATGCGGTTATGAAGATACTGGATGAGATCTCTGCAGCTATTGGATGATGAAATCATAATAAGAACGATGAAATCTGGGAGGAGGAGTGGAAACCATATGACATCAGAGGAAGTTCTGGATATCTACAAAAAGACCGGCGCATTGCTGACCGGGCATTTCCTGCTGTCCTCGGGTCTGCACAGCGACCGGTATCTTCAGTCTGCGCTGGTGTTGCAGCAGCCTGATATAGCCTCGAAGCTTTGTTCCGCACTCGCCTCGCGGTTCAAGACCCTGGGAATTGAGGTGGTCATCGCGCCTGCGCTGGGAGGCGTTTTTGTCTCTCACGAGACCGCGCGGGCGCTCGGTGTGCGGGCGCTGTTCGCAGAACGAGTGAACGGAGAGCTCACCCTGCGCAGGGGATTTTCGATCAAGAACGGTGAACGCGTCCTGGTCGTTGAAGATGTGATTACCACGGGGAAATCGACCCGGGAAACCATCGAAGTGGTTAAACGGGCAGGAGGCGTTGTTGTGGCAGCGGGCTCGCTCATTGACCGGTCCGGCGGCAAGGCAGCCCTCGGGGTTCCCTATGAATCTCTGGTAACGCTCGATGTCCCGTCCTACGAAACTGCTGATTGCCCGATGTGCAAATCGGGCAGCTCGCCCATAAAGCCCGGAAGCCGGGGGTTGGGGTAGGTCCGGAAGTCCTTTCAGATGAAGGGCCGGGCAGCGGGGCATTCCGCAGAAAACCGCAGAAAATCCTGCTTGACAAAGCGGACCTTTTCGTGTATCGTCTTCGACTTGTGGGTGCGAGAGTCGGTCTTTCCACGACCGGCACCCGTATCGCACGCCTAGTTCCCATCCGTTCGTCCAAGAACTAAGGAACAAACGATACCAGAACCGTTCGGAGGATGAAATTCCCGGGCGCGTTCAGCGGTGAAGTAATCAAAGACGGAATGGCTCCTTATTAAAACAGGGGTATAATTTTCCGGCGCAGACCGGCATAGGCACCGGGATAAGCAATAAATCCTTTGACCTGTCCGGCGGTTTTGCTATACTATATAATAAAGGAACAGAACGACACTGAAAGGCAGCATATCATGAGCAAAGCGACAATCACAGACGAGAAGAATAATTATCCCGAGGGAGTCACCGAAGGATTGATCGACGAGATGGCGGAGGAGCTTCTCGAAGAGGAAGAGGGAGAAGAGGCAGCTGCTGCCGAGGCCGCGGAAGCGCCCGAGGAAGTGGGCGGGGCAGACCTTGTCGACACCTACTTGAAGTCTGTCGGCAGATATCCCATGCTCAAGATCGAGGAGGAGCAGGAGTTCGTCCGCATGCTTGAGGACGGGAAGGCTGCCCTCAAGGAGATCGCCCTGAGCTCCCCTCTGGCGATCCCGAGGATCGTTGCCTTGGGGCAAAGCATCAAGCTGGGGCAGGTGAAGGCCCAGGATGTGCTCCGCTATCCCGGTGAGTGGAACAACCTCTTTGAGGATGAGTTCATGAAACTCTACGTCAAGCTGAAACGGCAGCTTGGCAGGAACGACATTGAGCGGGTGAACCAGACGATACGAGAAATGAGCCTGTCGTTCCGTGAAGTAGAGAAGATCATCAAGCGGATCGTATTTCTCGGGAAGCAGCTCGAGCGCGGACACGGAACCGAGGCTCTCAAACTTGGTTTTGAGGAGGATAGCCTCAAGGATCTGGTCAAACGCATCGAGCGCGAGGATGAAAAGGTAAAGTTCGCCAAGGACGAACTGATCAAGGCGAATCTTCGTCTTGTGGTTTCCATCGCCAAAAAGTATGTGAACAGGGGCTTGACGCTGCTCGATCTGATACAGGAAGGCAATATCGGCTTGATGAAAGCCGCGGACCGGTATGAGTCGGGAAAGGGAACGAAGTTCAGCACCTACTCGACGTGGTGGATCCGTCAGCGTATCACGAGGGCTATCCTGGATCAGGCCCGGACGATCCGTCTGCCAGTGCATCTCATCGAGGAAAGCACGCGTATCAGCCGTATCTACGCAAAGTTCATGCGGGAAAAAGGCCGCGAACCGTCCGCAGAGGAGGTTGCGCAGATCATGGGACTTTCCGTGGTCCGGGTCAACGAGATCCTGCGCGCCATCCAGGAACCGGTCTCCCTTGAAACGCCGATCCTTTCCGAGGAGAAGGAACTCAAGGATGTGATCGTCGATGAGAAGGCAGCATCACCCTTCAAGACGCTGGAAAATAGCGAAGCATCCCATCGCATCGAGCAGGTTCTTTCCTCGCTCACCGAGCGGGAGGAGAAGATCATACGCATGCGCTTCGGTATCGGTGTGGGAAGTGAACACACCCTGGAAGAGGTGGGAAAGTATTTCAACCTGACGCGTGAACGCATACGCCAGATCGAGATCAAGGCACTCAAGAAGCTGCGGCATCCGGCACGGAGCAAATTGCTTAAAGAGTACGTATAGGAAGTATAGAAAAGATGTAGGGGAATAAAAAAACGGGGAAGGCCTTTGGCCTTCCCCGTTCTGTTTTCAACCGTAATTCGTGCTCAGTCGTTCATGGAGGGGATGAACTCCATGTCCGCGATGATTCGCGAGGCTTCGTCGATCTGGATACCGTCATGTTCGGGGTCGCAGATATAGGCTGCCAGGATCGCGCGCGTTCTATCGACGAGGAACCATATTCGCCAGTGAGCCGGTTCCTTTGTGTCCTTGAGGGTGTAATCGATAGCTGCGATCGCGTGGTCTCCCATGTCCTCGACGCGTATGGCCTCGCGCGGAAAAGGGATATCCCGGTCCTCAAGCGTATCCTCGATCATGACCGTGGCTTCCTCTGCGGGGGAGCGTTTGGTGTCCTCCCGTTCGATGAAGGATAGCTGGATCATTCCCGGCCAATTGTCCTTCTCCAAAAGAACGAAGCCCATCTCCTCGCGTTCGGTCCAGCTGTCAGGAAGGAAAATATTGATCCACCGCTCGTAAGTTACTTTTTTGCCCATACAGGGAATCATACTAGCGGAGGCGGCTGAGCCAGTCAAATGAGTTTCGCAAATAGGCAGGAAAGATATGTTTATACGTAACCGAGGGACTCAAGGAGTTCAATGATCCGGTCCGCGTTCAACTCAGGCGGCTGTACGCCGTCAAGGACGATCTCGGGATGGTCTGGCGGTTCGTATTGTGACTGGATGCCGGGAACGGTCGCGGACCTGCCGGTCCGCGCATCAGCGTATATACCCTTGGGATCGCGGGCCATGCACAGTGCAAGGGGGCTGTTCACGTAAACTTCCACGAACCGGCTGATCGCGGATCGCGCATGGTCCCTGTAGCTTTTTCGGTTTGCCGTGGCGTCGAATATCACCGGAACTCCATCATTGACAGCTGCTGCTCCAATATCGGCAAGCTGCCCGTAGAACCTGTCACGCTCATCATCACTGTATGTCGCTGCCGGGGTCAGGATCCTTCTCATCCGGTCCGACTCCAGTACGAGGGGGAAGATGTTCCTGCTGTTCAACTTCCTTATCAAGGCCGCTGCAATCGTGCTTTTGCCCGACGCGGGAAGCCCGGTGACCCATATGGCGAAAGCGTGTGTACTCATGGTCGCAAGTACCTGCTCACCGCGTTGTACTCGAACCGTGGCGTATCCAGAACGTTCAGAATGAAGGTGAAGATGCTTTTCCGGACGCCGTCGGGAAGGCGGGGGTACCAGACCGGGCTTGCGATCACCAGACCGCGCCACGCAAGGAAGGGCGCGGCAACCTCCAGGATTCCCCGGTCTCCTGTTCTCTCCAGATAATTTTCCCAGAACAGAAGGAACATCTTTTCGAACGAGCCGTCCAGCCTGCCGAAGCGTACCAGCGAGGAAAACAGGTAGTTTATGGTCATGCAGGTAACATCATCGGCCGCTTCACCCCATTCTCCCCGGGAGCGGTCAAGTACGGTGAAGTCCACGCCCTTGCGGAACAGGATGTTCCATGGGTGAAAGTCCCCGTGGACCTGACACAGGCGTTCTCCTCGGTCCTTGATTCGCCACCGCCAATCAACACAAGCGTGCTCGATCTTCTTGAGAAGGTCGCGGTCGATGAAGTCAAACTGTTCTGGATAGTTATCGGTCAATCCCATGATGCATTCGCCATGACCGATCAGATCCCGGATGCGCCGCCGGTATAATCCCGGCACATCCCGTCTGACCGCATGGATCGATGCAAGATAGTCGGATAGTGCCCGGACGCGATCCATGTCCTCAGCTGTTGCCGCGCCGGTCTCGCGTATCCGATCCAGGTCATGGAAGTATCCGGACCCTTCAACGAATTCGGTCAGCAGAAAGAACTCCCGGGCCGCGCCGGTGGACACCATTTCTCCCGATTCCAGGAATGCGCCGTTGTCAAGGGATCGGACATGGCGGGGGAGCCGGTTGAATGCCCCGTGTTCCCACAGGATCGCCTGGGCGCGATCGGCGAAGTGATCGTGTCCGAACGACGAAGGGGACATGGTCTCAAGTACGGCATGTTTAAGCGATCCGCCTGCCTCATATTCGATGAACAGGGGTGCTCCGTATCCGTATTCCTTGAGGTCACCGGCAAGCTCCTGCTTGCCGTGCTCGGAGATGGATATGACCTTTACGGGCTGATTCAGCAGCCGTTCAAGATACCGCTTGACCGCATCGTTGGTGACCGCCGGCATGGGATCTCCTTGTGCGCCGCCCTGTGACAGTACAGATCGCTCTACTGCAATTATTACACAGACCGGGGCAGCTTGGGGAGGAAAGGGACAGGAACCTAGTTCGCGCCGATGCGTTTCAGTGATGACTCCGGTGATTCGAGGGGCGGGCCTGCGGTGAATGTTTCTTCGTTGAAACGGATCTTCCGCATCATCCCGGAGATCTTTTTGCTGTAGGTGACGATGAGGCGTCCGGCGAGTATCTTCATCTCCTCTGTTGGAGCGCCGGTCAGGATCGCGGCAGGTCCCATAAAATCGAACGGCTCCAGCAGATGGTAGCCCGGAGAAGCGATCTCGGCCAGCACCTCATTCTCCCTGCGGTCCCTGCCGAGAACGATGCGCACGCCTGGAGAGACCTTGAAATGGCGGCCAACGGTCAGGAGGCGGATATCGAGCGGTATCACGCGTTCCTGTTCCTGAAAAAGGTCACGGAGCTTTTCGGAGAAGTTCTCGTCGGTAAGCAGGCAGCCGCCGGCGGGCGCTGAAAATCCCCGGATGCCGAATCGTTCGGCAAGTTTGAACTGCGCTGTTCTGCCCCTGCCGCTGAACCCGAGCAAGCGGCTGCGCTCGACAAGGCCGTCCAGCTCGGCCTGCGTGGGCGGCATCACCAGAGCGGAGAGGGGACGCAGGATGCGTCCGCGGAGTCCGGAATCCCGTTCGATGACATTGAGCGTGTCCCGTCGCTGCGACATGGGGCGCTGGCCCAGCACTTCGCCGGTGATGATGAACGGGGACCCGAGTTCCTCCATCACCGATCTTGCCTTCTGCAGCATGAAGATCTTGCAGTCAATGCAGGGATTGATGTTCTTTCCATACCCGTGACGGGGATCCCTGATCAGGTCGATGTATTCCTGACCAAGGTCGATGATCCTGAGCGCGATGCCGGTCTCCTCCGACACCCGCGCTGCGTGAGTGTTCTGTTCATGGCCGAAGGCCTTGGAAAAGGCTGAGGTGAAGTAGAGACCGGTCACCTCATAGCCCTGGTCCATCACCACGCGCGCCGCCAGAATGCTGTCGAGCCCTCCCGAGATAAGTGCCACTGCTTTGCGCGCCACACAGTCCTCCTTGCGAACTCCGGTGATAATACCCGTTCATCGCCGCTCGGCGCAAGACCGAATCAGGCGCACGACCTATACGGCCGGATGGCTCCGCATTGAGCACCATTTTTCTTGACAAAACCGGTTGTTCACCGTAATCTGAGCCGCACGTACCATGGATATCTCCTCGCTGAATAAACTGTTCGAAAGCCTCCATCCGCTCGAGAACAAATTCCTTCTGACCTTTGCCCAGGGCGACCTTTTGACCGCACCGCGGGTCATCGAACTGTCAGGCCTTGACGAGTCGCGCCTTGACATGGCATCGGGCTGGCTTGTATCGAAGGGGCTGCTCTCGGTCACCGAGGAACCGGGTGTCTCCCTGGTGACGCTCACCGAGACCGGTTCTGAATACCGCGATAAGGGCACTCCGGAGCAGCGCATCATCAGGGCGCTCCAGGAGGGAAAACAGTTCTCGGTCAAGGATATCATCCAGACCTGGGGCATGGATCCCTCGGAGGTCAGCTCCGCCACCGGCAGCCTCAAGGCGAGCGGCGTGATCCGGATCGTCCAGGGCGGCATTCTGGAACTCGTCACCGGTGCGGACCTGCGTGCATACGAATACCTTGGAACGGTGATCTCCGAGGTGGGCAGCGGTACCTCTCTCGTGCTTTCCAGTCTTACGCCGGACAAACAGGAACTGGTCCAGGCCAATTTCCACAAGCGCGGCAAAGGGAAGGGCATCTTCCGCATCACGGAAAAGAAGAACCGCACTTTTTCCCTCACCGAGGCCGGCAAGGAGATCCTGCGGCTCCTGCGGGAACGCGGAGCCGTGACCGAGGAGGCCTCGGCACTCACCCCGGACATGCTGAAACAGGGGACCTGGAAGAACGTCCGGTTCCGTTCCTACAATATTTCGCTGAACCCTCCCCGCACCAGCATCGGCAGGAAGCATCCCTACCGGGAGTTCCTCGATTACGTGAAGTATCAGTTCGTGAGCATGGGATTCCAGGAGATGCGCGGTCCGCTCGTGGAGAACGAGTTCTGGGACATGGACGCGCTCTTCATGCCCCAGTTCCATCCCGCCCGGAACATCCACGATGTCTATTTCGTAAAAGATCCGTCCCACGCAAAGGAGATCGAAGCGCCCTTTGGCAGGCAGGTCGCTGCAGCGCATCGTGACGGCGGCAGGACCGGGTCCACGGGCTGGCGCTATCAGTTCGATTTCGAACGCACGCGGCGGCTGATCCTCCGGAGCCAGGGCACGGCGGTCTCGGCGCGCACGCTCGCGTCAGGTCCCAAAGTGCCGGGCAAATATTTTTCCATTGCACGGTGCTTCCGTTATGACGCCGTTGATGCGACCCATGCGCCTGATTTCAACCAGGTGGAGGGGATTGTGCTGGGCGAGGACATCAATTTCCGGACCCTCCTCGGTCTTCTGAAGCTCTTTGGACAGGAGATCGCCAAAGCTGAAGAGTTCCAGTTCCGGCCGGCCTATTTCCCTTTCACCGAACCGTCGGTGGAACTGCATGTGAAGCATCCGAAGCTGGGCTGGATGGAGCTTGGCGGCGCGGGGATCTTCCGGCCCGAGGTGACGCTGCCGCTGGGCGTTGATGTCCCGGTCATTGCCTGGGGCCTGGGTCTGGACCGCATGGCCATGGTGGCCCTGGGCATCCAGGACATCCGCGACCTGTTCTCGCGGGACCTTGATTTTGTAAGGACGAAAAAGATCAAACTCGGCCAATAGACGAAACAATGCCTACGATAGATATAAAGAAGAAGGACCTCGACGGCTTGATCGGGAAGAAACTTTCCCTGGAAACGCTCGAAAACCACTTGAAGCTCGCCAAGGCGGAGTTGAAGGAGTACAACGCCGAGAGCGACGATATGAAGGTGGAGCTGTCCGACAGCAACCGCCCCGATCTATGGTGCGCAGAGGGCGTGGCGCGCCAGATCAGGATGCACTTGACCGGCAAGCCCGAGGAGTATCCCTTCTTCAAACCCGGCAGGAAAGCGACGCGGATCATCCGCGTGGCAAAGGACATGAAGGCCGTGCGTCCGTACCTGGCCGCCTGCACTGCTCAGGGCATCAGGATGAACGACGCGGTCCTGACCCAGATGATCCAGAGCCAGGACAAGCTCGCTGAGATCTTCGGCAGAAAGCGTTCCACGGTGTCGATCGGTATCTACGAACTGGACAAGATCGCGTTCCCTGTGGATTACCGTCTTGCTGCGCCCGACGAGATATCTTTCACTCCGCTGGGCATGACCGAGAAGATGACGCTCGGCCGCATCCTTGACCAGCATCCCAAGGGCATCCAGTACGGCGGGATCGTGCGGCCCTTCAAAAAGTACCCGGTCTTGATCGACGGCATGAACCAGGTGCTGTCCTTTCCGCCGATCATCAACAGCACGGAGATCGGCGAGGTAAAGACCACCACCCGCAATGTCCTGGTCGAGGTGACCGGAACGGACCAGCGCATGGTCGCGCTCACCCTGAACATCATCGCGGTCAGCCTTTACGACCGGGGCGCCGAGATCGATCCGGTCCAGGTCGTTTGTCCTTATGCCACCGACCTCGGCAAGAACATCACCTTTCCCCGGGACACGTCGATCACGGTCTCGCTCTCACCGGAGCGGTTCTCTCAGGCGCTTGGCGAGGATGTTTCCGCAGTTGATCTGAAGCGCCGGCTGACCGCTTATGGTCACCGCGTGCGCAGTATGGGAAAGGCGCTCAAGATCACCTGTCCGCCCTACCGCGACGACATGATGCATCCCATGGACATGGTGGAGGATTACGCCATCAGCAGGGGGTACGAATCCTTCGAGGCGGTGATGCCCAGGGAATCCACGGTCGGCGGACTTTCGTCGCTCGAAGTGTTCTCGGACACGGTCCGCGGCCATATGGTGGGCACGGGCTTCCAGGAGTTCGTATCGAACATTCTCTGCTCCCGCGAGGAACTCGCCGACGCCCTCTCGGCGGACGACCGTCTGATCGAAGTTGACAATGTCATGTCCCTTGCCTATTCCGTGGTCCGACACAGCGTGCTGCCGTCGCTCCTGAACGTCGAGTCGGCAAGTTCCAAGGCGTTCTATCCCCACCGGACCTTCGAGGTCGGCGAGGTCGCGCTTCCGGACAGCGGCAGCATCATGGGAACGCGGACGGACCTTAACCTCGGAGCGATCATATCTCATCCAACGGCAAATTTTTCCGAGATGCACTCCACGCTTGACGTATTGCTCTACTACCTCGGCATTGAGTACAAGCTTGTGCCGTCGGAACATCCACTGTTCCTTAGCGGTCGGTGCGGGAAAGTGCAGGCCGGAGACAATGTGTTGGGCTATATCGGCGAATTGCGGCCCGAGGTGCTTGAGCGGAGGCAGATCGCCATGCCGACGGCAGCGTTCGAGATCAATCTAAATAGGATACAGCTGTAGCCTTCCGTAAAGCGAAGTTTGCTTATTGCCACAAACAGCCTCGCATTCCCATCAGTCCATCTTGATCCTGTTCGGCCAACTGTAGATGTTCATGCGGTCTCCGCGGGCGAAACCAATGAGCGTGATGCCCATGTCCTCGGCGTAGTTGATGGCCATGCAGGATGGCGCAGCCCTGCTGATCAGGATCGGAAAACGGTTGCGGCCTGCCTTGGTCACGATCTCCGAGGTCACCCTGCCGCTGGTGAGCAGGATCTTGTTCTCCACTGACACGTTCGCAAGGAACGCTTTCCCTATCAGCTTGTCCACGGCATTGTGTCTGCCGATATCTTCCGAAAAGAACAGTATATCCTTTCCGTCGGACAAGGCGGAACTGTGCACGCCGCCGGTCTCCAGGTAGAGCGACGAGATGTTCCTGAAGGCAGTGAGCAGATCTCGGATCGCGTTTATGGCGAGCGTCGGGGCTGTTGTGGAAAGTCTGCGGTCCCGCGACCGGTCATAGGTGGTGAACGTGATGCCCTTGCCGCAGCCCGACGAGATCGCGCGGGTCGCGAAGAGCTTTTCCCAGTCAGCAGGCAGCGATGCCAGCGTGATCCGCACCAGGGGCTCCGAGTCCGACACTTCGATCGACCGCAGACCGGAGCGGTCCGTAAGGATGCCCTCGGACAGCAGGAATCCAACGGCAAGTTCCTTGAGCTCCGTGGGGGTGCAAAGCAGGGTGACGAGCTGCGTATCGTTCAGGACCAGCCGGACCGGAAGCTCGGCCGCC
>JAOUEV010000079.1 GCA_029858565.1 Nitrospirota bacterium
CTGATTGGCCACGGATGGACACCGATGGACACGGATAACTGCGAGAATTGATATCAAAGAATATCCGCCTTCATCCGTGTGTATCCGTGTGAATCCGTGGCAAGGAAAGTCTGTTTTTGATGTGCTCCTGCTCCCTGTCTCGCGGATCGCACACCCTGAAATTGCTCACCAATGCAATTCATGCGGCGGACGGCGTACCGCGTTCGTCCCGATGTTCGCTATCAATCCGTTGGACAGATGCACCACCCGGTCGGCCATGGCCGCGATGTCGGCGTTGTGGGTGATGATCACCGTGGGCGTGCCGAGCTCGCGGTTCACCCGTTCGAGCGCTTCGAGCACCACCACGCCGGTCTCCGAGTCCAGCGCGCCCGTTGGCTCGTCGCAGAGCAGCACCGCCGGGTTCTTGGAGATGGCCCGGGCTATGGCAATGCGCTGCTGTTCCCCGCCCGAGAGCTGGGACGGGAAATGGTCGAGCCGTTCCGAGAGGCCCACGAGGGAAAGCGCGTCCTCGGGCCGCATGGGCTGCCGCGCGATCTCGGTCACCACGGACACGTTCTCCCGCGCCGTGAGGCTCGGGATCAGGTTGTAGAACTGGAACACGAAGCCCACCTGGTACCTGCGGTACTCGGTCAGCTCCTGCTCCGTGGCCAGGGTCAGTTCCTTGCCCCGGTAGGTGACCCTCCCGGCCGTGGCGCTGTCCAGACCGCCCATGATGTTCAGGAGCGTTGACTTGCCGCTGCCCGAGGGGCCGAGCAGCACGATCAGCTCGCGCTCCGAAAGGTCCCAGTCAACTCCGCGCAGGGCCTCCACCTTCACCTCGCCCATCACGTAGACCTTGGTGAGGCCGCGGACCTGGAAGACGACAGCGCTATCTGTTCTTTGATCATCCATAGCAAAACAAGACCAACGGCAATGTTCGCACGAAGGCACGAAGAACTGCGCCGGAACGTCATGTCCTCTTCATGTCCTTTGTGGCTTTGTGAGAGAACGATCTTTGTACTTCTGTCGAGCCTGTCTAGTTCAAGTATATCCAAAGCGTTTCAGAGACGCAGAAAAATAGCCTGCCCATAGCATGAAATTGCACCTCGCCTTGCCATCACTGCGTCCAAGCTCTATAATGTAGAAAGAGTATCCTTCTTGAGGGGGGTCCGATGAACCGTCTTTTCACAGCAGCAGCGATCATCCTTGCATTCACCGGTTGTCCGAAGGCTCCCGGGCCGGGGCCGACCGTGCCGTTCTCAGGCGACCGTCACCTGGCGAATGTGACCGGGCTTACCACGGACGGGGACAACGGCGAGGCCTACTTTTCCAGGGACGGAAAGAAGCTCATCTTCCAGTCAAGCAGAGGCGGCTTTGCCTGCGACAAGATCTGGACCATGAACATCGACGGCACGGACAAGCGCATGGTCAGCCCTGACCACGGCGCCAATACCTGCTCGTTCTTCCTTCCTGACGGACGCATCGTCTACTCCTCAACGAGCCATATCCCGGGCGCTTGCCCGCCCAAACCTGCCACCCCGGCAGGCAGCCGCTATGTCTGGCCGCTCTATCCCTACGATATCTACATCGCCAATGCCGATGGTTCGGACCCCAAACCTCTTACGGACAATCCCAAGTACGATGCAGAGCCGGTGGTGACGTCGGACGGGAAGCGCATTGTTTTCGGCTCCCAGCGGGACGGCGACTTCGACATCTACAGCATGAACAGCGACGGCACGGATGTGCGGCGGCTTACGGACCGGATGGGCTACGACGGCGGTCCCTGGTTCTCGCCTGACGGCACCAGGATCGCCTGGCGGGCCTGGTATCCCGAGACCGACGCCGAGAAGGCCCTTTGGAAGGACTGCATGGACAAGGACTACATCGTGGCCGTGCCGCTGGACATCTGGGTGATGAACAGCGACGGCTCGGACAAGCGGCTGTTGGTGAAGAACGGGGCGACCAACTGGGCGCCGTCGTGGCACCCCGACGGGAAGCGCATCATCTTTTCTTCCAACAAGGACGACTGGCGCGACGATATCAAGGCCTTTGGCCATAATTTCGAACTTTATATCATCAACCTCGACGGGACGGGACTTGAGCGGCTGACCTTCAACAGGACCTTCGATTCCTTCCCCATGTTCTCGCCTGACGGGAAGAAGGTCGCTTTCGGATCGAACCGCGATCCGCTGAAGCCGCGCCAGACGGACATCTTTATCGCTGATTGGGAAGAATGATAGACCGACACGGGGACACGGGGACAGGGAGACGCGGGGAAAATGCGAATCCCGGAGTGAATGGATGAACGAAGAACGAAGGATCAACGAGGAATTGAAAGCGGAGCTGGAGCAGCTCCGCAAACGCGCCCGGTACCTGGAACAGGAGCGCGGGAAGATGCAGGAAACGCTCACGGATGCCGAAGAGCGGTGCCAGCTGATCTGCGAGAATTCGCCGATCGGCATGGGATTCATCAACCTCGACGGCGTGCTCGTTGACTGCAATGACGCGCTCTCGTCGATCATCGGCACCCCCCGGGACCGTTTGATCGGATTCCCGATGAAGACGGGTCTCACCAACGAGGCGGTTGCCGTTGCCCTGGCGCGGGCATTTGCGGGGCGCACCGGCGCGTTCGAGGGCGAGTACGCGGGGGTAACGAGCGGCAAGACGACGTCCCTTCGGGCGATCTTTTCCCCGCTGTTCAGCAGGGACGGGATGCTCAGGGGAGTATTGTTCCTTGCAGAGGACATCAGCGAGCGCAAACAGATGGAAGAATCGCTCCGGCAGAGCGAGGAGCGGTATCGCCAGCTGTTCGAAGCGGAATCGGACGCTCTGTTCCTGATCGACAACGAAACAGGCCGCATCCTCATGGCGAATGCCGCAGCCGCGGCCATGTATGGATTCAGCGAGGCGGAACTCCGGGAAAAGAAGAACACCGACCTGTCCGCGGAGCCGTCGGAGACCCGGCGGGTGACCGAGGAAACGCCGGTGCTGAAGGATGCCGCGGTGACCATTCCTCTCCGGTATCACCGCAAAAGAGACGGCGCGGTCTTTCCGGTGGAGATCACGGGCAGGTTCTTTGACTACAAGGGCCGGCCGGTCCACATCGCCGCCATCCGGGATATCTCCGAACGCAAAAGGGCCGAGGAACAGCTTAAGGAAAGCGAGGAAAAGTACAAGTTCCTTATCGAGGCGACCAGGACCGGCTTTGTGATCATCAATGGTGAGGGACGCGTTCTTGATGCAAATGACGAGTATGTGCGCCTGAGCGGTCATGCCAAGCAGGAGGATATCCTCGGCAGGGGCGTGGTGGAGTGGACCGCCGCGCATGACCGGGAGCGCAATGCAGAGGAAGTGAAAAAGTGCGTGGAAACAGGATTCGTCCAAAACCTGGAGGTCGACTATGTGCACGAAAACGGCCGAATTTCTCCGGTCGAGATAAATGCGACGGCCATGCGCACCGGCGGCGCGATACGGATATTCACCATCTGCAGGGACATCACCGAGCGCAAACGGGCGGAGGAGGCGCTCCGGGACAGCCGGCGGTTCCTGGAGGAGATCATTGAGTCTGCGCCCACCTGAATCAAGGTCATTGCTGCAGACGGGACTCTGCAGAGGATGAACACCGCGGGACTGGCAATGCTCGAAGCGGAATCCCTTGATCAGGTCAAAGGCCTCTGCGTCTATCCGATGGTATCCGGGGAATATCGGAAAGCGTTCGAGGCCCTGACGCGGGATGTCTTCAAAGGGGAAAGCCGAACACTGGAATTCAAAATGTCCGGTTTGAAAGGGCGGCCGCTCTGGCTCCACACGCATGCTGTCCCTCTGCGCAACGAACAGGGGGAGATCGTTTCAGTGCTTGCGATCACGACCGACATCACCGAGCGAAAGCTTGCAGAAGATGCGCAGAAAGAGAGCAAGCGATCCCTCGGGAGGCTCATGGGCAATCTTCCGGGCATGGCCTACCGCTGCCGGAACGACCGGGACTGGACCATGGAGTACGTGAGCGAGGGCGCGCTCGACCTGACCGGCTACCAGCCGGCCGACCTCCGGGAGAACGCGAAGGTCGCGTACAACGAGCTGGTCGATCCCGAGGATCGGCAAGCCGTATGGGATGCAGTCCAGCAGGCGGTCCGGCAGAAACGGAAGTTCACGCTGAACTACCGGATCCGCACGGCCGATGGCAGGGAGAAGCGGGTCTGGGAGCAGGGGCAGGGGGTCTTTTCCGAGGAGGGAGACCTGCTCGCACTGGAGGGATTCATCACCGATGTTACCGAACGGCAGCTTCTCGAGGAGGAGCGTCTCAAGACCCAGAAGCTCGAGTCCATCGGCACGCTTGCCGGCGGCATTGCCCACGATTTCAACAATCTGCTGCAGGGCATGTTCGGGTACATTTCCATGGCCAAGGTGTCCCTGGACCAGAAGGAGAAAGCCGGCGCCATGCTCGAACAGGCGGAGAAGGCGCTGCACCAGTCCGTGAACCTGACGACCCAGCTTTTGACCTTCTCCAAGGGCGGCAGACCGGTCAGGAAGACGATCCCGCTCCGGCCGGTGATCGAGAACGCCGTGAAGTTCGCCCTGAGCGGATCCCGCCTGAACTACCGGATCGATATGGACGATCGGCTTCGGCCGGTGGAAATCGACGAAGGCCAGATCGGCCAGGTGATCCAGAACATCGTGCTGAACGCTGACCAGGCCATGCCCCTGGGCGGGAACATCAGGATCGAGGCCCGGAACGTCCATACCGGGGACCCGGGGGTGCCGCAGACGCTGGCCCCGGGCGACTATGTCGCCATAGCGATCAGCGATAACGGCATCGGCATTCCGGAGCAGTTCCTGTCCCGCATCTTCGATCCCTATTTCACCACCAAGGAGAAGGGGAGCGGTCTGGGGCTTGCGACATCCTATTCCATAGTCAAGAACCATGAAGGGATCATCGATGTCTCGTCCCAGGCAGGGACGGGCACGCTGTTCACGATCTACCTTCCCGCGCTTCCCGGCAGTGCGGCCGAGGCGGACATCGGTCCAGCTGCGGCGCCCCCGGCACGGCGGGGCCGCATCCTGGTGATGGATGACGAGGAGATCGTCCGGATGGTCTCGGGAGAGCTCATCCGGTCCCTGGGACATGAGGTCGACTTCGCGGAGCACGGCGACGCCGCGGTCGTGAAGTTCCGGGAAGCAAGGACCGCGGGTCATCCTTTCGATGTGGTCATCCTGGACCTGACGATCCGCGGCGGTATGGGCGGACTGGAGACGTTCCAAAAGCTGAAGGAGATCGATCCGGAGGTCAAGGCAGTGGTATCGAGCGGTTACTCCGACGACGCGATCGTCGCGAACTACCGGAAGCACGGGTTCCGGGCGTTCCTGAAGAAACCCTATGATCTCGCGGAATTGCGGAGCATTCTGGACTCCCGTATGGCATAATGCCGGAGACAGGGCGGCAGTGACCGACCGGCGGAAAGGATGGCACGATTGGCGCAGCCATGGCAGAACATATCACAGCACGAGACGCGGGACGGCGTCCTTGAATTGCGCAGGCGGGGCGAGAAGGATTTCCTCATCCTGATCAACGGCAGGGTGCTGATGAACAGCAGCGCGAACCGGTCCGAGATCGCCCTGGGCGAGAGCGCCTGTCAGATGCTGGCCAGCCTGCAGCAGCCGCGGGTCCTGATCGGCGGTCTCGGCATGGGGCTCACGCTCCGCGCGGCGCTCGACGTCCTTCCTGCATCGGCAAAGGTCGTCGTTGCGGAGCTCAATCCGGTGGTCGTCTCCTGGTGCAGCGGACCGCTGGCGCCGCTTACCTCGGACGCCGTGGATGATCCGCGGGTGTTCGTGGTGATCGATGATGTGTCCGCGGTCATCGCCCGCGCGGCCCGTTCCGACGGCGAGCGGTTCGACGCCATTGTCATCGACCTCTACGAGGGGCCCCACGCGAAGACCGACGAGCAGAACGATCCCTTCTACGGCAGGCGTGCGCTCGGGAAGGTCCATGACGCGCTGGCCGCCGCCGGGGTCTTCGCAGTATGGGGGGAGCAGCCCGATGCCGGGTTCGAGAAGCGGCTGGAATCAGCGGGATTCATCATTGAGCGCCAGCGGCCGGGCCGGGGCGGTCTGCGGCATGTGGTCTACCTGGCGCGGAAGAAGACGGAGTGATCCCGGAGACGATCAGCGCTTGCGCACATAAGTGACCTGCACGAGCCCGCTGTCAAAGGTAGTGCTGTCCACCAGGGTGAGCCACGACGTGGGGAGCGGCGGACGGAAGAGCGGAATGCCGCCGCCGAGCACCACGGGATGGACGGATATGACGTAGGCGTCGATCAGGTTCTCCTGCATGAAAGCGCGGACCAGTTCAGCGCCGCCCACGAGCCAGATGTTCTTGCCCTGCCGCTGCCGGAGCCGGCTGACGAAGGTGTCCGGGCTCTCGGCGATGAACGCCACATGCTCATCGCGCCGGCCGGCATGCTGGCGGGAGAACACGTAGCCTTCCCTGCCCGGATAGGGGTAGCCTCCAAAGGTCAACGACTGTTCGTAGGTCTTGCGGCCCATCACGACCGTGTCCACGCCGGCGAAGAACTCCCGGTACCCGTAGTCCTGATCGCTGAACAGCCAGTCAATGCTGCCGTCGGCCCGGGCAATATAACCGTCAAGGCTTGTTGCGATATACAGGATAAGCGACCGCATCGTACGACTCCCGTTCTCCCCCTCATGACGCGAGACAATTCCCTTTACCTGTTCCCGCGTCTATCATACAATATAGCATATCCCGATACCCTGGAGGTCTGATGCTTCCCTTCCGCGCGGGTCTTTCCGTTCTGGCGGCACTGATCGTTCTGCAGGCCTGTTCCCACGGCAAACCGCCGGTGGACGAGGACCGGCTGGAGCGCATGACCGCGACCGTAAGCCTTCTTGCCGGTCCGTCATTCCATGGCCGCGGTGTCGGCACGCCGGAACTGGACAAGGCCGGGCAGTATATTGCCGACCGGTTCGAATCCGCAGGGCTCATGCCGGGCGGCTCCCGGGGATGGTTCCAGGAATGGACCGATCCTGACCTGAAGGTGCGGATGCGGAACGTGGTCGGCATCCTGCCGGGCAGGAACCAGGAACTTGCCGGCCAGAGCGTTGTCATCGGGGCGCACTACGACCATCTGGGCGCCGGCGGTCCCGGGGCGTACAAGGAGAATCAGGGCAGGGTCCATCCCGGGGCTGACGACAACGGGAGCGGCGTCGCGGCGCTGCTGGAACTGGTGCATGTCATGACGCTGGACCCGACGCCTGAGCGGAGCATCATCTTCGTGGCATTCACGGGCGAGGAAGCGGGCAGAAAGGGATCGCGCTACTTCGTCGCGAACATGGCGGGGCATCCTCCATCGAAATGCGTCGGCATGATCAACCTCGACACGGTCGGACGTCTGGGAAAGGGCAGGCTGATCGTGCTGGGCGAAGGCTCGGCGCGGGAATGGCCGCAGATCTTCCAGGAAGCCGGCAAAGCGGCGCAGATCGGGGTCGTGGGGAACAGCGCGGCCCTTGATGCAAGCGACCAGGTGAGCTTTCATGAGGCCGGAGTGCCGGCGGTGCAGCTCTTTTCCGGCCCCCATCCGGATTACCACCGTCCTTCGGACACAGCGGAGAAGATCGATTATACCGGCCTTTCCGCGATCACGACCGTCGCGAGGATCGCCGGTCATTATCTGGCGAACCTGCAGGGCCGTCTCTCTGCCACGATCGCGCTCCCTGCTTCGATTGCCGCTGCCAAGACCGGGGACCGCAAGACCACGCTCGGCATTGTGCCGGACTTCACCTATCAGGAGCGCGGCGTCCGTCTCGGCGGCGTGAGTCCCGGAGGGCCGGCGGAAGCAGCGGGCATGCGCCAGGGAGATATCATCACCCAGGTCAACAGCAGGCCGGTCGCCGGGCTGAAGGACATTGCCGATGAACTGCGGTCCCGGAATCCTGGGGACCAGGTTCGGGTGTTCTTCCTGCGGCAGGGAAAAGAAATGAAGGCTGATGCCGTGCTGAAGGAAAAGTAAATCGTAGTTTTTCCGAGGGTAACGTGGAACTGAAAAGCCTTGACCTGCATGAACTGAACCTTCTGAACCAGAAGCGCTATGCCTGGACCGCCTGGTTCTACGACATCCTGGACTGGCCCTGGGAGCGGCAGTACCGCACCTGGCGGCCGGGCCTGCTGGCCGATGTTTCCGGCGAGGTGCTTGAGGCGGGCGTTGGCACCGGGCGCAACCTTCCGCACTACCCCGAGCACGCGCACGTGACTGCCGTGGACTTCAGTCCGGCCATGCTGAAGCGGGCATCGAAACAATGCCGCAATGCCGTCTGCTCGGTCAGGTTCGTGCATGAGGACGCCTGCAGGATGGAGTCCGTTCCGGCGGCGTCCTGCGACTGGGTGGTGGCATTCTTTCTCTGCTGTGTTCTGCCCGAGGAGCTGCAGGACCGGGCCATTGCCGAGTTCGCCCGGGTCCTGAAACCCGGAGGCAGGTTCCGGCTGCTCGA
This sequence comes from Nitrospirota bacterium, assembly GCA_029858565.1. Lineage (GTDB taxonomy): Bacteria > Nitrospirota > UBA9217 > UBA9217 > UBA9217 > JAKAHZ01. Next base: position 8,482 of record JAOUEV010000079.1, read on the forward strand.
GATGCGCTACTCTGACGACCCGAAACTGCGCAAGCGGCAGGACCTGTTCGCGCCTTTCGTGCGGAAGGTCTACGGCGCCGGGTTCGACCGGAACACGCTGAAGCATCTGCGGAGCAATCCGGACCTGGAGATCACGGGAACGCGGTTCGTGAAGCACGACACCTATCTGCTCATTGAGGGAAAAAGGAGCCACCCGGGAACGCCGGGGTATTCTGAAAAAAAGCGGCCTTTATAAATTTGATCGCCCATGGTAGTATGAAGCAACTTGTTGCTGAAGAGTGCATTGTGCAATGAGATCCGAATAGCCGTTCACCGCTTGCCAAGAAGGATCCATGGAAAAGTTGCCAGTCAGGATGTTGATCGCCGATGATGAGAAGAACATCCGGGAGTTGCTGCGAAACGAGCTCTCAACGATGGTTTCGTCGGTCCAGGAGGTGGAGAGCGGTGTACGCGCCCTGGAAGAGCTCGAAAAAAGCGAGTATGATATTCTTCTGCTCGACCTTACCATGCCCGAGATGGACGGCATTACGGTCCTCAAGAAACTGAAAGCTCTCGATATTCCCGCCGAGATCATCATTCTCACCGCCAACGCCACCGTGCAGACTGCTGTCGAGGCCATGAAGCTCGGCGCCTGCGATTACCTTATGAAGCCCTTCAGGATCGCGGAGTTGCTCCCGGTCGTTGAAAAGGCATACGAGAAAAAGAAGCTCCGCTCCGAGAACCTTCTGCTCAAGACCCAGGTTAAGAAACAATCGGAGATCCGCAGTCTGATCGCGGAAAGCCCGATGATGCGGGAGGTGATCGGGCGGTCGAAAAAGATCGCGCATTCGGATTTTCCCGTGCTGATCACCGGGGAGAGCGGGACGGGCAAGGAACTGATAGCGCGATTCATCCACAACGAATCCCCCCGCGCCGACCGGTCCTACGTTGTCATCAATTGCGGCGCCCTGCCTGATAATATGATCGAGAGCGAGCTGTTCGGCTATGAAAAGGGCGCGTTCACCGGCGCGCAGGCGAGAAAGCCGGGTCTGCTCGAGATCGCCAACGAGGGAACGCTCTTCCTTGACGAGATCGGGGACATGCCGCTGCCGCTCCAGGTAAAGCTGCTGCGGGTCATCGAGACCGGAACATTCTACCGGCTCGGGGGCACCCGGGAGCAGCAGGTCAACGTACGGATCATTTCCGCGACCAATAAGAACCTGAAGGCCGGGATCGAGAAAGGCGTATTTCGGGAGGACCTCTATTACCGGGTATCCGCCCTTGCCGTTCATGTCCCTCCGCTGCGGGAGCGGAGGGAAGACATTGTCCCTCTTGTCGAACACTGCAGGCGCGGCAATCCCGCGTTCAAACAAAAGCAGTTCAGCAGCGATGCGCTGAAAATATTGTCCGACCACGCCTGGCCGGGGAATGTCCGACAGCTTCAGAACATGGTCCATCACGCCCTTCTGCTGAGTACGAACGATCTGGTAGAGCCTCCGGACCTGTCTTGTGATCTGGAGGGCCGGCCGGCAAGAACCGCTACCCGGCTCGACGAGCTGGAACGGGAGCACGTCCTGCGGATGCTGAGGCAGGCAGGGGGCGACCGGAACAAGGCGGCCGCGGCGCTGGGGATCCACACGAGGACCCTGGCCCGGAGGCTCGAGGAGTACGGGGTTGAGTGATGACATACTCTCATGCCTGATATGAATATTCAGGGGATCTTTCGAAAGTTCACGCTGAACATGGCAGGCGTTCTTAATCGCCGGTCTTTTGCCATTAAGGCACTCTCCGTTATTGTACCGGTCATCGCTCCCCTTGTGTTTTGTTCTCCGGCGTTTTGTCTTCAAAAAACCGCTAAAATCGGCGTTCTTGCATACCGTGGCGCCGCGGAAGCGCTGCAGATGTGGTCTCCAACCGCTGCGTACCTGAGCGCACACGTCCCGAATTACCATTTTTCGGTCATTCCCCTGACTTTTCGCGAGATCGGCCCGGCTGTCCGCAACGGCGAAGTCGACTTCGTGGTTGCGAACACCTCCATCTATGTGGAGCTTGAAACACAATATGGCATCAGCAGGATCGCAACGATCAAGAACAAGAGCCGGCTCGGCGGTTTCACGGTATTCGGCGGTGTGATATTCTGCCGGACTGATCGGCGCGATATCCGCGAGATCGGGGACCTGAAGGGCAGGTCGTTCATGGCTGTTGACGAAACCTCTCTGGGGGGGTGGCAGGCCGCATGGAAAGAACTGAAAGGCCATGGGATAGAACCGCATCGTGATTTCAAGGGTCTGCGGTTCGGAGACACGCATGATGCGGTTGTGCATGCAGTGCTGAACGGCAAGGTTGACGCGGGAACGGTGCGCACTGATACGCTCGAGCACATGGCGGCGGATGGGAAAATAGATCTTCAGGCCTTCCGCATAATCAATGAGCAGCGCGTCGAGGGCTTCCCGTACGCGCTCAGCACCCGTCTATATCCTGAATGGCCCTTTGCCAAGCTGCGCCACGCTGATAATGAGCTTGCCCAGAAGGTCGTTATTGCGCTGCTCCGGCTCGCTCCGGACAGCCGGGCGGCAAAGGCGGCGAAGATCATGGGCTGGACCGTGCCGCTCGATTACGAGCCGGTCCATGAGCTTCTGAAGGGGCTCCGCATGGGCCCCTACAAAGACTATGGGAAGATCACCTTGTCCGCGGCGATCAGGCATCATTGGCACTGGGCCGCACTCGCTTTGCTGACAGTGCTGTTGATGGCGGCAGCCACGTCATATGTGTTCGCACTCAACCGAAGATTGGCGCTCTCGCAGGGGCGGCTGGAGGAGGCGAAAAACAGTCTTGAGCGCGAGGTGCGGGACAGGACGGCAAAACTTTCGGAAAGCGAGGAGCGCTACCGGCTGATCGTGGATACGTCGCTTGAAGGAATTATTACGATCGATCCCAGGGGAGAAATCGTCCTCTCGAATAATCGGATGGCGGAGATGCTCGGACGGACCCGGGAGGAGCTCCTGGGGGGGTTGCTCGTGTCGTTCGTGCATGAGGACGAGGCACTGGACCACGAGAAACAGCATAACCTGTGGTTGCAGGGGAAGACCTCGTATTATGAACGCCGGTTCCGCAAGAAAGACGGCACGGTGACCTGGACAAGCGCCACGGCAACGCCGCTATTCAATCAGGACGGAACTTTGCGCGGCGCGTCCGGCCTGTTCACCGATATCACCGAGCGCAAAAAAGCGGAGAAGGACCTGCAGCGAGAGCGAGACCGGGCGGAACGGTATCTTGATATTGCGGGGGTAATGTTCGCTACGCTGAACACCGAAGGGGAAATATGCCTGGTCAACAAAAAAGGATGCAGTATTTTGGGATATGACGATGAGTCTGAACTGCTTGGCCGCGACTGGTTCGAGGTATGCCTGCCCGGCACTGTCAAGGATTCGGTGAAGGGAGTGTTTGATCAGCTTATGGCAGGCGATGTTGAGCCGGTCGAATATTACGAGAACCCGGTGGTTACGAAAGCGGGCGACGAGCGGATAATCGCATTCCACAATACAGTCTTGTATGATCCGTTGTCAAAGCGGCCCTCCGGCATCTTGTTCTCAGGCGAGGACATTACCGACCGCTACAAAATGGACCGGGCGCTTCGTGAAACGAACGAAATGCTTGAGACTCTGGTGCGGGCATCGCCGCTGGCGATTGTCGTTTTTGACGGGGACGGGAATGTGGCGCTCTGGAATCCGGCTGCAGAGCGGATTTTCGGCTGGAACGCGCAGGAAGTACTGGGCCGCTTTAATCCGATCGTGGGGGAAGAAAAAAAACAGGAGTTCCTGGCCCTCCTGGACCGGGTGATGCACGGCGAATCGCTGTCCAGCGTGAGCCTGCGGCGGAGCAAAAAGGATGGCTCGGTCATAGATGTCAGCGTATCGTCTGCACCCATGCGCAATGCGGCCCATGAGCCTGTGGGCATTATTTCGGTGATCGCCGACATCACCGCGAGGAAACAGGCTGAAGCGGAGCGGGAAAATCTTATCGCCGATATCCGGAGCGCTCTCGATGCCGTGAACCGCTCGAAAAAAGAGTGGCAGGAGACCTTCGACAGCATCACGGACATGATATCCATCCACGACAGGGACTATAACGTCATCAAGGCGAATAAGGCGTTCTCGGCGAACCTGGGGAAAACCCCTCAGGAGGTCATCAACAGGAAATGTTAT
>JAOUEV010000080.1 GCA_029858565.1 Nitrospirota bacterium
GCAACTTCGCTCTGCGCTTCCTTCCCACACTCGGTCGCCCTCATGCAGTTGCGCTTCGCTTCGTTCGTCGTGATCAACTTACGATGGGACTTGCACCCATAGGAGTGCGCCCATGCTGGGCGCACCAAAAAAACGCGGAGGCCGGAAGCCTCCGCGTTCCCTGATTTCCGGTTCTTTCTCTCCCCTACTGGATGCCGTACCCCAGGGTCTTGTACGCTTCCAAGGCCGCCGCGGACCCCGCGTTCCGCACCATCACCTTGACCGTATAGGTCCCTGCCGTGAGGCCGGTCGTGTCCCAATTCCATGCAGCATCAGTGCTGTATTCCCGGCCAATGGTCCACTTCGTATCCGTGCTGAGTTTGTACAGGTACTTGTACTCATAGGTCCCGGAACCGCCCTGGCCCGTCGCTGTCAGGGGGACCAGAATCCCTGCAGGCTGCGGCCCGCGCAGCAGCGCCGTGATCGTGGCTCCTGTGGCAGGCGCACTCTCCACAAGGGAGCAGCTTGCGGTCACGTAGGCCTCGACGCCGGCAACAGAGCCAGCGTTCCGGACCATGACCTTCACCGTGTACACGCCCGCCAGCCGTCCGGCGGTCTCCAAGGTCCAGGCGTTCTGCAGCTCATAGTCCCTGCCCAGGCTCCACTTCGTGTCCGTGCTGAGCTTGTACAGGTACTTGTACTCATAGGTCCCGGAACCGCCGCTGCCGGCCGCGGTGAAGAGGATCGGCGTGCCGATAATCTGGGCGCCCGATGGATTGACGGTCACGGCCACGGCTTCCGCCGGTGTCGTCTCGCTCAGCGCGACCGCCATGGTCGCCGAGGCATCGAAGGGCATACCGCTGCCCAGGCTCCGCGCCTGCACCTGGACAGTGTACGTGCCTGCCGGCCACCAGGCGCTGTTCAGGAAGTCCCAGGTGAAGGTCGGATTCACCTTATAGTCCTGCAGCAGAACCCAGCGGGCATCGCCGTCGCGCTTGATCAGGAACTGATACTCGTACGTGCCTGTCCCTCCCTGGGCAGCAGCGGTGAATGTCATGTTCCCAATAGACCGAAGGACCGGCATCGCCCGATCAGCGCCGAGGTCCACTGACGCCGCAGGAAGGACATTTGCAATGATGATCTCGCTTGTAGCGACAGCATCATACTCCGTCCGGTTACCCCAGCTCCGGACCATGGCCTTCACCGTGTATCTCCCCGGAGGCATGTTGGTAACGGACCAGAGAACGGAGGATTGTCCGCCCAGATACTCCTGCAGCACGGTCCAACGGACATCTGTGCTGCTCTTCACCAGGAAGCGGTACTCGTAGCCTCCCTCGCCGCCCTGGGCGGTCGCCGTGAGCGTCACATTCCCGACCGCGCGCAGCACCGGGCTGGGCTGGTCAATGGACAGGGCGACCGATGCGGCAGGGGTGATCGAGTAGATCACGTACTCCTTCGCATCCATGGCATCATACTCCGTGCCGCTGCCATCGCTGTTGCGAGCAAGCACCTGGACCGCATAGGTCCCATCGGGTGTTGCTGCCGCCGAGCTAGTGTCCCAGTACCAGGTTCCGTTCTGCTGGTAGAAAGCGCTCGTTGCAACCTGGCGGCCAGACGCGGCATGTTTCACGATGAAAAGGTATTCAGCAGGACCGGTCCCGCCCTGCGCGTTCGCCGCGAACTGGATCGATCCCCGCTGCGCAGGGCTCTGAACAGGGGAAGAGAGAGAGACCGACGTCACCGGAACATTGTCCGCAATGATGAAGGGCATGTCGGTCAGGACATCGTACTCCGTGCCGCTGCCCACGCTCCGGGCCTGGACGCGGACCAGGCATGATCCCGCCGGCCACTGGTTGTAATCGTAGGGATACCAGAAGAAAGATGGGTCGGCACCATAGTCCCGGACCGTTGTCCAGGCCAGGGTCTTTGCCGAACGTACGAGATAGCGGTACTCGTAGCTCCCGCTCCCTCCCTGGGCTGCTGCGGTGAAGGTGATCACGCCCCGCTGTGCCGGGCTCGGCACATCCGAGGACAGAGTCACGGCCGTTGTCGGCGCTGCATCGGATATGACAAAGGGCATCTCTGACAGCGCGTCATAGTCCGTGCCGCTGCCCATGCTCCGGGCCAGCACGCGGACCAGGTAGTTCCCGGGCTGTGCCGGCGACCAGGTAAGCACATTGCCAGCCCAGCTGTTGGCAGCGGGAATGCCTGACACGATGTTTCCGGCGCTGTCCCGGACGGAGAACTGATATTCATAATTCCCTGCGCCGCCCGCTGCCTGCGCGGTCAGCGTGACCGGCCCCTGGGAGCGGATCCAGGGGCTTGGCCGGTCAGCCATGAGGCTTACCGACGTTGCCGGCGTCACCTCGGACCAGGTAAAGGACATGGACGAGGTGACGTCGTAATTGGGGTCGTTGAACTGTCGGCTCCCCAGGGTCCTGGCAAAGGCCTGGACCGTATAGGTGCCGGCTCTCGAAGGGACCCAGCCCAGGCTGTTCCAATCCTGCCAGTGCGAACCCCAGCCGGGATAATCAGCGGGCGCAGCGAACATCACCGTGCCGCTGCTGTCCCTCACCTCGAACCGATATTCATAGGATCCCCACCCTCCCAGAGCCTCAGCTACAAAGGACACCATGCCCTCACCATTGCCGTCAGACCGGTTCCAGGGACTCGGCCGGTTCGCCGAGAGGCTGAGCATGGTCGCAGGCTCCTCGTCGCTCCAGACAAAGGTGGTGGTCGCCGTCACATCGTAATACCTGCTGTCATTCTCGTAGGCTGGGCTTACAGTCCTGACAAAGACCTGGATCGAATATCTGCCAGCCTTGCTCGGTGTAAAAGCGAAGGTGTTCCAGGGCACCCATTCCCGTTCGTAGGGCAGATAATAGGTTCTCTGGTATACGACATTCCCTTCGCTGTCCTTCACGATAAAGCGGTAGTCGTATCCGCCGATGCCGCCAGAAGCATGAGCCGTAAAGGTCACCACAGGTCCCTGGCGGAGCTGGGGCGACGGCAGGTCCGGGATGAGGCGCAGGGACGTGGCCGGTTCCATATCGGACCAGGTATAAGACAGGGTCCGGCTCACATCATAGGAATCGTCACTCGGCTGCCTGCCGGCTGACCGGGCAAGGACCTGGACCGAGTAGTTCCCGTATTTGCCAGGGGACCAGATGAACGCGTTCGTCCCTGACCAGCCCTGCATCGGCATAACCGCTGCGACCGCGCCTGCGCTGTCCCGTGCTATGAACCGGTATTCATAGGCATTAGCGCTGGAACCCGAGGCCTGTGCAGTGAACGTCACCGCCTCACCGTAGCGATAGTGCGGGCTCGGATAGTTCGGGATCAGGCTCACGCCTGTCGCAGGCTCGCTGCTTCCTGACCAGGTAAAGCTTATGGCCTCGGAAACATCATAGGACGCATCATTCAGCGGACGCCAGCCGGACCGTGCCTGCACTTCGATGCTGTAAGTCCCTGCTCTCCAGGCCGACCAGGAGAAGGTGTTCGTTGGAGAGAACGGCATGTCCGAAGGATAGTTGCTTGCTGAATCGTAATAGAGCCGTCCCTCGGCATCCTTCACCAGGAACCGGTATTCTGCATATCCATATGCAGAACCGAACGGCTGGGCAGTAAAGGTCACCAGGGAGCTGCTGGCAACAGGACTTGCCTGGTCCGCTGTCAGGCTGACCCTCATCACAGGCTCGTCATTGTTTGCCCAGGTGAATTCCAAGAAATCTGCAGCCTCATAGGTATCATCGCCAGGCAGCCAGGAACTATATTGCCGGGCGAATACCTGGACCCGGTAGGTACCGGCCTTCCAGGGAGACCAGGAGAGCGTTGACGTTCCTGACCAGGACGGTTGAGGAGCATGCACGACGTTCCCCTTGCTGTCCGTCACGACAAACCGATACTCATATCCACCCCAATCAGGATACGGCTCTGCTTTGAACAGGACCTGATAGCCATAAGAGACCGGGCTTACACGATCCGCTGTCAAAGCAATCCGCTTCAGATTTTCGTTTCTTGTCCAGGTAAAGCTCAAGGACTTCGAAACATCATAGCTGTCGTCATACTGTTGAGGGTTTCCGATCCCCCGGGTATAGGCCGTGATGGTGTACTGTCCAGCCTGCTCCCACGCTACGGGCGACCAGATGATGGTGTTGGTTGCAGACCATATGCCCGGCCCCTGCTGGGAGTCGTATACCACGTTCCCCTTGGCATCCTTCACCACGAACCGGTATTCGAAGCTCGAAGTATAGGGGCTCGATGCCTGGGCAGTGAACTGGACCGGCCTGTTGTACGATACGGGGCCGGCGAGGTCCGAGGTCAGGACAAGGGATGTTGCCGGATCGATGTCGGTCCAGGTGAAGGAGGTTGCCGAGGTCACGTCGTAATTGGCGTCCTCGGCCAGCCTGCCGCCCATGCTTCTCGCGAACACCTGCAGAGCGTATTTCCCCGCACGCGCGGGCTTCCAGGAGAACGAGTTGTTCGTGGTCCAGGGATTGGAGGGCTGGTCCACGGAGGTGTAGACAACAGCGCCGGTGCTGTCCAGGACCTGGTACCTGAACTCGTATCCGGTCATGCTGCCGGTTGCCACAGCAGCAAAGTTCACCGGTCCCTCGGTCATCCGTTGGGGGCTCGGCCGGTCCGGCACCATGCTTACCGATCTGGCTGGTTCGCTGTCCGTCCAGGTGAACTCCAGCGAATCAGAGGCCTCAGAGAACGGATCGTAGGATGAAAGACCGCTGAGTGTGCGGGCCATCACGATGATCGTGTACGTGCCTGCCTTGGGAGGCGTCCAGGAGAACCCCGCGTCGGTCTTCCAGGGGATGTCCCAGTTAGGCACCGGATCGATCGTGACGCCGGTGCTGTCCTTCAGCAGGAACCGGTATTCGAATGAAGAACCATTGTCACTCCAGGCCTGTGCGCCGAAGGTCGTTGACCCGTAACCCCTGGACCGCGGACTGGGCTGGTCCGCCCAGATGCTCACTGACTTGACAGGCCCATTGTTCGACCAGGTGAATTCCATGGCATCAGACACGTCAAAGGAATCATCACCAATCTCACGGCCGCCGAACTGGACGCGCGCCTTGACCTGGATGACAAACCGCCCCGCAGACTGTGGACCCCAGAATAATCCGCTCTCCAGGGACCACGGATGCTCTGCACCCGGAAGCGGATACACGACCGTCCCGCTCCCATCGACCACCTGGTACTTGTATTCATAAGGCCCTGTGGATCCGGTGGCCTGCGCCCAGAAACCCACCTGCTGCGGGGGAGCAGGGCTGGGTCCCAGCATGTTCGCTGTCAGGACCACGGACCTCGCAGGATCATAATCGGTCAGGGTGAAGGATAGGGTTTCCTTGACATCATACGCGGTCCCGCTTCCCACGCTGCGCGCCATGGCCAGGATGGTATAGTTGCCCGGCTTGCCGGGGTCGAGGGCAAGCACTGCCATTTCCGGACCGAGATTGACCCAGCCGTTCTGGAAAGGGTCGCTGCTCGGCACGACCTTGCCGGCGCTGTCCTTCACTACGAACCGGTATTCGTAGGTGCCATCGCCGCCATGGGCTTGCGCGGAAATGAGAGGCGTGCCCAGGAACCGGTTCCAGGGGCTTGGCAGGTCCGCTGAAAGGCTGAGCGATGTGGCAGGGCGGACCTGCGACCAGGTGAAAACCATGCTCCTGGTCACATCGTATCCATTGTCCCCGGGCTGCCTGCCAGGGGTCCTGGCGAGGACCTGGACCGTGTAGGTTCCCGGCTGATCAGGGGTCCATGAAAGGGTCGTCAGCGTACAGTACCGCTGCCACTCCATGGTACCCTGCTGGGGAACGATCGTGGCGCCGGAGCTGTCCTTGACAATGTACCCGTACTCATAATCACAGGAGTTCCCTCCATAGGCCTGTGCCGTAAAGTTCACTGCCTGCGGCCAAAGGACCGGGCTGGCGACGTTCGTCTCCAGGGTCAGCGCCTTTGCCGGCTCGAGCTCCGTCCAGGTGAACGGAAGCGACTGCATCACGTCGTACTCGGTCCCGCTCCCGATGGCCCGGGCAAGCACCTGGATCGTGTAGGTCCCTGCCGGCGAGGCATACCAGTTGGAGAAGGGCTGCCCCTGACCCAGGGCCATCCAGGAACCCGGCTCCGGATAGGAATAGACGATCGCGCCGGCAGCGTCCTTCACCCGGAACTGGTATTCAAAGCCGGAGGGCCCGTTGCCGTATGCCTGGGCCGTGAAGATCACGGTCTGGCCCTGCATCAGCGGTGAGGGACGCTCCGATGCCAGCGTCAGGAGCGTCGCCGGTGGCATATCAGCGATCACGAGGTACACGGTCTTCGACACATCAGCGGACGTGGAATTCCCCGCGCTCCGCGCCTGCACCTGGATGGAGTACCGGCCTGCCGGCCACTGGAGCGCGTCGACGGCGTCCCAGGTCCAGAATCCGTTCGGATCGTACTCCCTCGCCACGGTCCAGTCCGCTGCAGCGCTGTGCTTCACCAGGAACCGGTATTCGTAGGCCCCGGTGCCTCCCTGCGCGGCCGCGGTGAACCCGATCTGACCGCGCATGGTCGGGCTCGTCGACGTTGTCGTCAGGTCCACACCTGTTGCCGGAGGCAGAAGCATGAGGAGGTAGCCCATGCTCTTGGACGTTTCCGAAGAGGCGGCAGATCCGGTGTTCCGCACCTGCACCATGATGGTGTAGAGGCCGGGCTCGCCGCTGCTCGTATCCCACAACCAGGTATTGAGCGAGGAATACTGCTGCATTGTCGTCCAGACCGTTGCACCCGGCCCCTTCAGCTGGAAGCGGTATTCATAGGACCCGCTGCCGCCGGCACCTGCCGCCGTGAACAGTATCGAGGTCCCCATCGGCTGCGGGCTCCTGAGATCGGAAACCAGCGTTGCCGCCGTGGCAGGAGCCTCGGTCACGAGCACGGCTGCGATCGTTGCCGACGCCTCCATGGATGCCGCGGAGCCCGCGTTCCGTACCATCACCTTTACGCTATAGACGCCGGCCGCGATACCGGTCGTGTCCCAGGTCCAGGCATTCTGGGGATCGTACGGCCGGCCCACGGTCCACTTCGCATCCGTGCTGAGCTTGTAGAGGAACTGGTACTCGTAGGTCCCTGATCCGCCGCTGCCCGAAGCCGTGAAGATGAGCGGCGTGCCGATCATCTGCACCCCTGTCGGACTTGCCGAGAGCGCAGCACCGGTCGCGGGCGCCTCGGTCACCAGGGAGCAGCTTGCGGTCGCATACGCTTCCTGGGAAGCAGTGGATCCGGCGCAGCGAACGGACACCTTTACCGTGTACACCCCCGGCGTAGCGCCGGCCGTGTCCCAGGTCCAGGTATTGGGGGAAGCATAGTCCCGCACCAGGGTCCACTTGGCATCAGTGCTCAGCTTGCGGTAGAACCGGTATTCATACGTTCCGGATCCGCCGTTGCCCTGCGCCGTGAAGGTGAGCGGCGTACCGACGACCTGCGCGCCTGCGGGACTCGCCGCAAGGGTCGCTGACGCCGCCACAAGGGAATAGACCTCGCTCGCGACCCGCTGTTCCAGATTGCCAGCCGCATCAATGGACCGGAACTTCAGCGTTGCTGTCCCGTCAATGGTTATCGGTCCCGTATAGCGGGCTGAGCTTTGTGTCGGCTCCGATCCATCGACCGAATAATAGGTTTCCGCGCAACCGCTGCCGGCCACGTCCAGGCACGTGAGCACCACATTCTGCGGCGCAGTATAGCTACCGCCGGCTGGCGACGCCGTGGTCACCGGCGCTGCGGCATCCTGCCTGACCGCCATGCTCACCACCGGCTCGATGCCGCCGCCATTGTCCGCAGAGTAGAACCGGACATACTGGACGCACGAGCTGCCCGCGGCGCAGGTGACCGTGAGCGGCCCGGCGTAGGCGCTGGTCGGCGTACAGGTGCCGGAGCTGTCGATGCAGACCCGGGGGTAGCCGGCAGCGATCCCGGTCCCGGAGCGGTCCGTGGCGGACAGGCTTACCGCCACGGTGCCGAGAGCTGTCCAGGTGCCGAACCGGTAACCCGCCGCGCTCGCCAGGGTCGTGGGCAGGGTATTCTGATAACCATACACCGAGCTCCGCACGCCGGCAAAGACCGTCTGGTCGGATGCATAGGTCGGGGGCACCATGACCGCGAACGCCGAAAGGTTCGCAAGCCCCGTGTTCATCGCACTCCAGCTTCCCCCGTCATTCACGCTCTTATAGATGCCGCCATTGTCCGTGGCAGCGTAGACTGTGTGGTCCGAACCGTATGCCGGGGAAAGATGCATGCTCCGCACGGTCTGGCTCCCGAGGCCCGTGTTCGACAGGGTCCAGCTCAGTCCGTTATCAATGCTCTTGAGGATGATGCCGTTGCTGTTGCCCGCGTAGATCGTCCGGTCCGCTGCGTAGTCCGGCGACACCGCAAGCGCCATCGCCTCGACGTTCGCGAGCACTGTGGACCAGTTCGAGCCTCCGTCCGTGCTCCGGTAGAGAGCCCCGTTGCCGAAGGAACCGGCAAAGACCGTGCGATCATTCGCAAAATCCGGCGAGATGGCCAATGCCTTCATGGTCGCGGTCCCGCTCCCCGCGTTCACGGCGCTCCAGGTGGCGCCGCCGTCTGTGCTCCGGAACACCCCCGCAGAACTGGTGGCGGCAAAGACGGTCTGGTCGCTTACGTAGGCCGGCGAGATCGTCACCCCATAGACGAAGAGACCCGTGAGGCCGGTGTTCGTGCTGGTCCAGGTGACGCCGCCGTCCGTGCTCTTGAACACCCCGCCGCCGTTCGTGCCGGCGAACACGGTGCGGTCGTACGCATAGTCCGGCGAGAAGGCGATCGCATGGACCGGGCTGTTCGTGATGCCGGCGCCCGAATCGCTCCAGCTCACGCCGCCGTCCGTGCTCCGGTAGATGCCGGCCCCGCCGTTCGTGCCCGCGAGGATCGTGCGGTCCGTGGCATAATCCGGTGATGACGCGAGCGAATAGACATGCAGGTTCGTGAGACCCGCAGCAGTCCGGACCCAGTTCGCGCCGCGGTCCGTGCTCTTGTGCACACCGCCGCCGGTGCTGGAGCCGGCAAACAGGATATGGTCCGTTGCATGCGCCGGCGACGTCGCGAGGGCGCGGATGTTCAGATCGGTGATCCCCGTGTTGATCGCGCTCCAGGCGGCGCCGCGGTCCGTGCTCTTGAACACCCCGCTCGTCGTTCCGGCGTAGATCATCTGATCGGCAGCATACCCGGGGGAGATCGCGAACGCATAGACGGTCTGGTTCGTCAGGCCCGTATTCACGGCGCTCCAGGCTGCGCCGCCGTTCGTGCTCCGGAACACGCCGCCGCCCAGCGAGGCTGCGAACAGGGTCCCGTCAGCGGCGAAGTTCGGCGAGAGAGCGACGGCGAATATCCGCAGGTTCGTGATGCCGCTGTTCACCGCGGTCCAGTTCGCTCCTGCGTTCGTGCTTTTCCGTACGCCGTAACCGTTCGTTCCAAGGTAGATCGTCTGGTCCGTCGAAAAAACGGGTGACAGGGCAATCGAGTAGACCGCCGCCCCGGGGTTATACACGAAGCTCCAGCTCGCCCCGCCGTTTACGCTCTTATAGACGCCATTTTCCGTTCCCGCATAGATCGTCTGGTCCGTCGCATAGTTCGGGGAAAGGGTGAGCCCGTAGATGCGCTTGTCCAGCGTTCCGCCATTTACGGCGCTCCACGTAGCGCCGCCGTCCGTGCTCTTGAACACCCCGCCGGTGCTCCCCCCTGCGAAGACGGTCTGGTCCGTCTGGTAGCCGGGCGAGAGAGCAAGTGCCCGGATATAGAGATCCGTGATCCCCGTGGAAGCAAGGCTCCAGGTCACGCCCCCATCGACACTCTTGTAGACGCCGTTGGAATACGTACCTGCGAAGAGCGTCTGATCGTTGGCGTAGGCCGGCGATACAGCCAGGGCATAGGTATATGCGCCGTAAGGTCCGGTCGTTGTCCACTGGTTCGCTCCGGCCATGGCTGTTTGCGGCACGAGAGCAAAGGCAACGACGATGGACAGTAACAAAAGGACACCCATGATGCGTCTTCTCTTCCCTGCGACCACAACTCGGCTCATCAACTGATCCCCCTATGCCAAGAATTCATGGACCACCTGCAGGCTGTTCCATGCCCTCGAAAACAGTGCTTGTTACGAAGCAGGTCCTGTCACGAAGCGCTCAGTATCGTTATCGTTCAGCGCATATTCCGTTCTTCGATAAAGGAAAAAAACCGGGTATTCATCCTTTCACCTTTGTCGGGAAGGATGTGCCCTGATATTGCAATTGCAACTATATTATTAGATAGGTTTCAGGTCAAGTTCTATCAGGGATGTTGCAGGGTATTTTTCGGGCAGGAAAAAAGGTGACACCAAAAAGATGGGTGCATTATAGTGCAACAGGGAGCAAGTCAGGTTTTCGTTACAGTCTTCTTATACGCCCCCTGAATCTCCTCGAACGCCGTCATCGCGGCCATGGATCCCTGGGCAACGGCGACCACGATCTGCTTCATGCCGCCGGTGATATCGCCGGCAGCGTAGACAAAAGGAAGTGCCGTGCGCATGGTGGTGAGGTCCGTCTTGATATAACCTTCCGGCGAGAGTTCGAGGCCGAGCATCCGGGCGATCTCGGTGTTCGGCACATAGCCGATAGCCACGAACAGGCCGTCGGCATCGACCTCCATGGTCTTGCCTTCTTTCGTGTTCTCGATCTTGAGGGACCTGACGGACTTGTCGCCCTTGACCTCCCGCACTTCGCTGTTCCAGAGGATCGGAATGCCGGTCTGCTTCAGGCTCTCCTGCAACCTCGCTTCAGCGCGCAGGCTTTCCTTCCAGTGCACCAGCGTCACTTTTGCGCCAAGGTTGTGCAGATAGAGCGCGTCGGTCACCGCGGTGTTGCCGCCGCCGACGACATATACCTTCTTCCCTTCCTTGAAAAAGTAGCCGTCGCAGGTAGCGCAGTAGGAGACCCCTTTGCCGTAGAACTTCTGCGCTCCCGGCGCAGGGAGCGCGCGGTTGCCCACGCCGGTCGCGATGACCAGCCCCTTGGTAATGTAAATCCCCTGGCTGGTCTTGAGGTAGTACTTGCCGTCCTGCTTGTCCCGCTTCACCTCGAGCACCTGCTCGCCCTGGTGGATCTCGGAATACTGGGCAGCCTGCTGGGCGATCAGGTCCACCAGGCTCTTGCCGCCGATGCGCATGAAACCGGGGTAGTTCTCCACCAACGGAGTAATGGCGATCTGACCGCCGAGGGTGGCCTTCTCGATCACCACGCAATCAAGGCCGGCGCGAGTAGCGTAGATAGCAGTGGTCAGACCGGCCGGTCCCCCGCCGATTATCACCAGGTCCTTTTCCTGCGGTTCGCCGGAGATCTGCGCGGTGTCACCCTGCGGTTCCTTGAGCGTAAAAAGCGATTCAAGGAACCACGGCTCAGGCTGGAGTCCGGCGCCGGTGAACCGGTCGTTGATCATGGTCTGGGGAACCGCTGTGGAGCCCAGCTTGTCGGCAAGATCCTTGTTCTCGTAGATCTCGACAGTCTCGGCGGAAACGAACTCCGGTCTCGCGACCGCGGCGGACATGGCAGCAAGGACCTGCTGCGGACAATAAGGTCAGGTGGGACTGACAAAGACCTGGATATGACGCCTGTCGCGGAGTTCGGCGATCTTTTTTAATCCCGGTTCGGACAGAACGCTTTTGCCGGTTGACGCCATCATGATGGCGAGCAGTAGGGACCTGCCTTCTTCGCCCACAGGCGCGCCGGTGAACCGGAGGCTATATTTGTCCGGTGCGATCAGGATCGTAGGCGACCGGGTCACATTGCGCTTGTTCGCATGGTCGTCGCCTACCATGTGGTAGGAGACCTTGAGCTTGTCTGTCAGGCCTGCAAGGGTCTTGATCAGCCGGATCACCGCGTCGTTGTACTGGTCGTTCATCCCCGCCAGCGTGTAGACCTCGATGGCCACGTCGTCCTTCATGTTGTTGAAGAAGGTCTCTTTGATCGTCTTCTTGACTTCGTCGGATATGAGCTCGTGCTCTTCGGCCATGGGATCACCTCAGTACAAGTCTACGTATTTTTCTTTGCCACGGATGAACACGGATAGACACGGATACCTAAAACACCAGACGCTTCCATTCAAGCCTTGGCTTTCCGAAATTAAGCAAGAGACCAACCTTCATGCCAGTTGCTTTCAGATAATTGACCAACTGAGCCTCATGTTCGCCGGAGAGCGTCTTTGCAGACTTAAGTTCCAGCACAACCTGTCCTTCCACGACAATATCCGCGTAAAAATCGCCCACGGTTTGTCCGCGAAACAGAACCTTGAGCGGAACCTGTTCTTGGACATCCAACCCGGCCTGCTGGAACGCAATAACAAGTGCCTTGTGATACACACTTTCGAGGAAGCCGTGCCCCAGCTCATTCAACACTTCGAAGCTGACTCCCAGTATCTTCTCGGTCAATTTCTCATGATGCAAGGTCATGTGCTTCTATCCGTGTGTATCCGTGGCAAATCGGCATTGTGTCTCGCTCTTCCATCCTGAGCACTTGGCTACTTTAT
>JAOUEV010000081.1 GCA_029858565.1 Nitrospirota bacterium
CCGTGAACCGCTCGAAACAAGAGTGGCAGGAAACCTTCGACAGCATCACGGACATGATATCCATCCACGACAGGGACTATAACGTCATCAAGGCGAATAAGGCGTTCTCGGCGAACCTGGGGAAAACCCCTCAGGAGGTCATCAACAGGAAATGTTATGAGCTCATGCATCACGGCGGGATCTCGGCGATCGCCGGTTGTCCTCATGAGCGGACCATGCGGAATAAGGAGTTTGTCTCCGTGGAGTTGTTTGATGAAATCACCAAGAAGACCTTCTCCGTTTCAACCTATCCATATCTGTCTCCGGATGGGGACCTTGTCGGTTCCATCCATATCGCACGGGACATCACGGAGGAAAAGGACCGGGAGATGCGGATGATCATGACTGAGCGGCTTGCCTCGCTGGGCCAGATGGCTGCGGGCATCGCCCATGAGATCAACAATCCTCTTCAGTCGGTCGTAATCTGCTCGGAGATGCTTTTGATGAAGGTGGCGAAGGACAACTACGACCACGGACAGTTCGAGAAGTACCTCAAGACCATAGACGAGGAAGTGCAGCGCTGCAGGGACATCACGAGCAATATGCTCTCGTTCTCCCGCCAGACTACCCAGAGCCGGTCCGACATTGACGTGCATCTTTTGATGGATAAGGCCGTCGATCTCGTCGGCTACCAAGGGAGGCTGAAGAATGTGACTGTAATAAAGAAATACGGAGAGAGGTTCCTGCTCAGCGGGAACGAAGGCGAGCTGCGGCAGGTATTTCTCGTGCTCATCATAAACGCCCTGGACGCCATGGAGAACAAAGGCGTGATCACGCTCGAGACCGGAGCGGGGGCGGGCAATGCATGGTTCCGAGTGACGGATACCGGCCCGGGAATCGCGCCGGAAAATATTCAGAGGATATTCAATCCCTTCTTTTCCACGAAGACCGAGAAAGGAGGCACCGGACTCGGTCTTTCCATAGCTCATAGGATCATTGCCAATCACCGCGGCTCTCTCACCGCGGTCTCTGAACAGGGCCATGGCGCGGCATTCACGGTAACCCTTCCTCGGTAGAAATGCCCTTTCCGCTGACAAGTTGTCAGCCTGCCTGACAACCTGTACCGCACTACCGCTTCCCCATTACACTGAAACCCCATGAAAACAATGCACTCCGAATGGCACGACACTTGCTGTAGAGGGCAATAGTGAGGCCGGGCTGTTGGTCCCGCGTGCTCATTGCGTTCGGAAGGACAACCATCCCTATGATCTCCAAGATACTGCTCGTAGACGATGAAGTGCGGATCCTTGATGTGATGACGCAGATGCTCATGGAGTTGGGCCTCGATGTCAAGGCGACAGCGCATCCGGACGAGGCGGTCCGGCTGGTGGCTGAGGAAAAGTTTCATATAGCGTTCGTTGACAATTTCCTCGGGCCCGTGGAAGGGATCGAGCTTATCGAGCAGATGGGGGCGATGGATCGTGAGCTCCAGTTCGTGATCATGACCGGAAATCCCGACATAGAAACTGCGATCTGTGCCCTCAAAAAGGGAGTGGCCGATTTCCTCCGCAAGCCCTTTCGCATCGAGGAGTTGCTGGTCAGCATCGATCATGTGAGACGGAGGCTGGAGCTGGAACAGCAGCGGAAGGACCTTTTGTCCGGGCTGGAACTGACGGTCCAGGAGAAGACCTCTGAGCTGAAGCAGACCTATCTGTCCGTGCTGATCGCGTTGTCGCGGACCGTGGAAAAGAAGGACCTGGGGACCTACGGCCACAGCATGCGGGTCAGTGATATATCCTCGAGGATCGCGCGACAAATCGGCCTTTCGACGAGCGAAGTGGAGAACGTGCGAGCCGCTTCCCTTCTGCATGATATCGGCAAGATCGGGATCAGCGATTCGATCCTGGCGAAAAAGGGGCCGCTTGATGCGGAGGAGGCGGATATCATCAGAAGCCATCCTGAGAAGGGCGTGGAGATCCTGCAGCCGTTGAAGCAATTTGAGCTGTTGCTGCCGGCCATCCTGCATCATCACGAACGCTTCGACGGGTCCGGGTATCCGCGGGGGCTCTCCGGTGACGCCATCCCGCTGTCGGCGCGGATCATCTCCGTGGCCGACACCTACGACGCGATCCAGTCGGACCGGCCCTACCGTTTGGCGGCTTCGCATGAGAATGCAGTGCGCGAGGTCTGTGCATGGTCGGGGAAGCAGTTCGATCCGGGAGTCGTGTCCGCCTTTACCCGGGTGCTGCAGGAAGGGAATAGCGAAGCAGATATCCTGAAAAGCGCGCAACGGCTGTGTGCGCAGAAAAGGACCGGTCAATGACGACGGCTCATTCAACGCTGCTGGAAATAGCTGTTTCAGGGACTTCTTCTGACAACTTGTCCTGATTAAAGACAGACTGTCATTGCATTTGGACAGCCCGGATCGTCAAGTGGCTGAAATAAAGCTTGTTGTCATCTGGTATTGATCATGCATCTACTATTGCAGTCTGAGGCGATTTGCCGGGAACGGAAACGGAAAAGAGCGCATATCAACGGTGTCGTAAAAACCGTTTTCACAGGAGGTCACACTATGATTGGACGGATCGTAAAGGCAGGACTGGTCACACTGGTCGTTGTTGCGTCACTGGGATGGTCACGGCCGGAGACCGCGGCTGCTGAGATCAAGCTTGGACTGCTTCCCCGGCTGAGCGCGATGGAAATGACCGCCATGTTCACTCCGCTGGCGGAATACCTGAGCAAGGAAACAGGCGAAAAGGTCAGCTTGATTGTCCCGAAGGACTTCGACGCTTTTAAGGCGCTCGTCTCCTCCGGCCATGTTGATATGGGATTTGCCAATCCGCTCATCTATGTGCAGCTGAAAAAGGACGACCCGTCGCTCGATCCGCTCGGGTTGGCGTCGGAAAAATCGGGAACCAAGTTCCGGGGCATCATCATCATCCGGAAGGACTCGGGCATAGAAAAGGTGCAGGACCTGAAAGGGAAGAAGATCATATTCGTGGAGCAGGACTCCGCTGCGGGTCATATCTTCCAGATGCTGACCCTGAGCAAGGCCGGCCTTGACGTGAAGAACGATTTCACCAAGCTGCCCTTTGCCAAGAAGCATTCGAACGTCGCCATGGCGGTGTTCAACAAGGCGGCTGATGCCGGCGGCATTCGCGAGGATGACCTCGAAAAGATGAAAGATGTGGTGGACCTTGCGCAGATCAAAGTCGTTGCCTACACGGACTATTATCCGAACTGGCCGCTGTTCAGCACGAAAAAGATGAGCAAGGCGAGCGCTGACAAAGTGAAGGCAGCGCTGCTGAAGCTCAAGCCGAACAGCCCCGAGGCGAAGCAGGCAGCCGGTCCGGCCAAGATCACGGGATTTGCGCCGGTCGTTGACAAGGACTATGACCTGCTCCGTCAGGCGGCCAAGATCGCAGGCGCATATTAGGAAGACGCATCGAAGTGCGCGGGGACGGCGTCGCTGTTCCCGTAACCTGCCGCCTCGCAGAGCATGCGCAGTGAACGGGAAGTCCGTCAGCGTCCGGCAGGACATCGGCAGCATCGGATACAACGGAATATCGAGCAGGGGGGGCATTATGAAGATCAATATTCGGGAGTGGTCAGTGACCAAACAGTTTCTAGCCAGCATCATGCTGGTAATGCTGCTGGTGACAATTGCCATGGTGTGGATATTGAGCGCCAGCCAGCAAAGGGCATTGATGCGGCAGTTGGAGGAGAAAGGGAAGAACACGGCATCGTTCCTGGCGGCCATATCCGCCGAACCGATACTCTCCTATAATTTCGGATACCTGGAGAACTATGTAAAGGACATCTCGAACGATCGCGAGGTGGTGTCCGCGGTCGTGCTGGACAAGCAGGGCGCCCCGCTCACCCAGCATGGCAACGGCCAAAGCGGTGTGAAAAAAGTGATGGAATTCACCAGCCCGATCCTGCAGAACGGCGAACAAATCGGCATGGTGAAGCTCGGTTTCACCCGGCAGTATGTTGACGAGGCCATTCGGAGCGCCCAGGCAATCATTGTGGCGCTGTTTGTCGCAACCATGATCGTGCTTTCCGGCGTTGTGTACCTGCTGTTCCGGAAGATCATCCTCGCCCCGCTGGGAGCCGAGCCCGTTTTTGTCGCAGGTATTGCGAACCAGGTTGCTGAAGGCAATCTGAGCATCAGCCTGCAGACAGCTGCAGACGACCGGAGCAGCGTTCTCTTCTCCATGAAAAAGATGGTCGATAATCTGAAAGGGCATGCCGGTGTTGCGGAGCAGATCGCGGCGGGAGACCTGCGGGTCAATGCCACGGTGCTCGGCAGTCAGGATATTCTGGGCAAGTCCCTGACCGCGATGATCGAAAAGCTGAGGTCTGTCGTAGCTGACGTGATGATCGCGTCGGACAATGTCGCTTCGGGCAGCCAGCAGATCTCGTCGAGCGCCTCGCAGCTCTCTGAAGGGACAACCAATCAGGCGGCATCCGCGGAAGAGGCATCATCGTCCGTGGAAGAGATGAATGCCACGATCCGGCAGAACGCTGATAATGCCGAGCAGACGGAAAAGATCGCCAAGAAGAGCTCCAATGACGCGATCGAAAGCGGTAAGGCCGTGGGAGAAGCTGTGGGCGCCATGAAGAACATCGCTTCCCGGATCACGATCATCGAAGAGATCGCGCGTCAGACGAACCTGCTTGCATTGAACGCGGCCATCGAGGCTGCACGCGCGGGCGAGCACGGAAAAGGATTCGCCGTGGTCGCCGCGGAAGTGCGCAAGCTGGCGGAGCGGAGCCAGGTGGCTGCAGGAGAGATCAGTCACCTCTCGAACTCGAGCGTGGACGTTGCCGAGAGCGCCGGCGCGATGCTGGCGAAGCTGGTCCCGGACATCCAGAAGACCGCTGACCTGGTGCAGGAGATCAGCGCCGCGTCGAAGGAACAGGCGGGCGGCGCCGACCAGATCAACAGCTCGATCCAGCAGCTGAACAGCGTGGTCCAGATGAACGCGGGGGCGGCGGAGGAGATGGCCTCAACGGCGGAGGAACTTTCCGCCCAGGCAGCGCATTTGCAGCGCTCTATCTCCTTCTTTACCGTGGAAGATGCGGAGGAAGAGGCGCCTCGATTGGCGGCAGCGCCTGTGAAGAAGATCCCCGCGCGTCCTGCAAAATTGCCGGCGCCGTTCCCTGACCGGAAACGGGAAAAGGTCCTGGTTGCGGCGGGAGCGAAGGTCAGTGGCGGCGTGGAAATCAATTTGGGTCCTGACGCCGGCGGCAACGGGACGCGTGAAAAAGGCAATGATTCCAGGGACCACGATTTCGAGAAATTCTGAACAGGGCCGGGAGCTGGATCGGATAACAAGTCGCTGCAGAAGGCGCATTGCGATTACGAGCATTCCTGGCGGTATTCGAAGGAGAAGCCCATGAGCATGGCAGAAGCGACGGAGATGACGCAATACCTTACGTTCAGCCTGGGCGACGAGCTGTTCGCCCTGGATATTGCAAAGGTCCGCGAGGTCCTTGATTACACGACCGTCACCAGGGTCCCCCGCATGCCCGCATATATGCTGGGGGTGATCAACCTGCGGGGCACGGTCGTTCCGGTCGTTGACCTCCGGAGCAAGTTCGGCACTGATGTTAGGGGCAATTCGGTGAACACGTGCATCATCATCTCGGAGGTCCTGGTCGATGGAAAGATCACGGTGCTAGGCGCGCTGGCTGACTCGGTGCAGGAGGTGGTGGACCTTGATCTCGAGAACATCGCGCCGGCTCCCCGCATCGGCTCGAGGCTTAATACGGATTTCATCAAGGGCATAGGCAGGCAGAATGACCGGTTCATTGTCATGCTCGACATTGACCGGGTTTTTTCAGCGGGAGATCTGGACACGGTTACGGACAGGCCGGGAGTGCCGGTATAACGGGGTGCCGTGGTCCGGGAAATGGATCTGCCGGAAAAGGCAAGCATGGGCAGTGTATGGTTTTTCCCGGATAATGGGACGCTGCGGGATATTAGCGAACTTCCGTATCTGCTGACCTGCGACGCAGAACAGCTGATCATGCGGACAATGCCGGGTTGGGAGGAAGCGCATGCATTCTTTCTCTTCATGATCGACACCCGCATGCTGATGCGGGATCTTGGCGGCGTTTTGTGGGTCGGGCATGCTTCGGCGCGGCTGGATAACGCCGGTAGTTCGAACTGCGCGGATCGATCGATGTGATGCGGAACGATCTCGATCTTGCGCGAAAGCGCGTGACGAAAGATCCGCAGGGCGGGTCTCATGAGAGCCCATGAGGCGCTGTTCCTGCGGGAGCACTGCCTTTTCACTTGGTCAGCATTCTCTCAAGCGACTCTCGCTTCTCATGCTATTTTCGGTTCGCTCCCCGTGGTTTGAAGAGCGTGCGCACCCCGTGGAAGAGCAGGAACAGCGGCAAACGGATGAGCACCCATCGCTGGAAGCGGACATAGTCGCTCTTTCCCAGGGCGATATCGACATATTGTTCCAGCGTCCCTTTGTGCGTGAAGAACAGGGTGAGGAAGAACCGGGGATAGCGATCCAGCAGCCGGGCCATGCGAAGGGCGATCCTCAAATCTTTGAGAAGCAGTTCTTCACACCGGTCTTCATACCAGGCCGTGCAAGTTCCCGGCTCATTGCCCTGTTCCGCGATCGCCTGCGCGGCAAGCGCTCCGGACAGCACGGCATTGCCCATGCCCTCGCCGTCAAAGGGGTCCGCGAACCCGGCCGCATCCCCTGCCAGCAGGACGCGCTGTCCGGTGATCTGTCGTTCAATCCCGCCCAGCGGTATGGTGTGGCCCCGTGTCCCGGTAAGGGTGATGTTCCGGGACCGGGCGAACTCCGCCAGACACTGCTGCGCCCCGGAAAACTCCTCTGCCAGTCCCACAACCCCCACGGAATCATACTCCCGGTGCGGGAACACCCAGGCGTAGCCTTGCGGCGCTATTCCGAAATGCATCTCGAGCGTGTCGCCGCGCGTTCCGGCTGCAGCGGGCACGGAGGAGACCAGGGCAGCCAGGATCTCCGTCCGCGCAAAAGCGGAGCGCAGCGACCGTGCCGCGATGCTGTTCGCGCCGTCCGCGGCCACGACATAGCGGCTCCGGTAAACACCCTGCGCCGTCCTGACCTCAACGGTGTCCCTCCCATCGCTGACGCCGGTGGCCTGCTCGTCCTGATGGAAATCAGCGCCCTGCTCGATCGCCTTGTTTGCCAGAAACAGATCGAACCGTTCCCGGCTCACCATCGCGCAGATCCGCTGCCTTTTCCTGACCTCGACCCTCTCCGGTCCATAGTGGACACTGATGGCGAAACATTCCTGGTCAATGATCTCCGGGGGGAGAGGGAAACCGAGCCGGCTGATGGAGCGCTGCGACAGGGCGCCGCCGCAGGGCTTGGGCCGGGGAAAGGCAGCGCGGTCCAGCAGCAGGGTTCTCAGGCCGCGCCGTGCGCATTCCCCGGCGCAGGTGGAACCCGCTGGGCCGGCACCGATAACAATGACGTCGTAGACCATATGGTTCCCTCAAGACGGTGAACGCCTGATTTGATCACACAGTCACCGAGGGCAGGACGGAAAGCTGTCCCCTGGTGATCCCAATTCCCCCTGTCCCAGCGTCTCCGCGGCAGCGGTCGTGATCATGCAGTCCCGCTCACCTCTTCCGTCCATGGAACAACTCGCTTCCCGCGCCGGGGTAGATCCTCCGCTCGCTCTTCGGGGTAGGTGTGGGAACGGGCGGCCATTTGACGGTCCGGGGTTCCGCGCCCTCCTTTGCCAGAGCGGTCGGCTCCCGGTCCGCCATGAGCGGGCTCTTCCTGATGTCCGTGCCCGGCACGTAATAGCTGAACTCGATCGGGATGCCGTTGGGATCGTAGGCATAGATCGAATGGATGAATCCATGGTCGATGACCTCCGAGACCCAGACCCCCGCCGCATGCAACCGGTCCTTTAATTCCCACAGCACATCGTCGCTCTCAACGCCGAAGGAAACATGATCAAAACAGAAGGGGCCGGACGCCGGGTGTCCATGCTCCTTTTCCTCCACCGGCCTGACATCGGGCCATTCAAAGAACGCGACCATGTCGTGGTCCGAGACCTGCAGGAAGTACTGGCGGTAGCCGGGCTTGCCAAGGCCTGCCACGAGCCGCATGCCCAGCAGGTCCCTCCAGAACAGGATCGTTTCGTCCATGTTCCCGGTTGCAAGTGCGAGGTGGTTCACGCCGCTGTATCTGATCATCGCAAAAGCCCCTTTTTTGGATGCCTGACCTGACTTTGAATCCTCAAGTCACAGGAAAGCGCAGAGTGACCTCAAGAAGTCCTGTTCTCAGGCTTGGTGACTCAATTGTACCGCAGGATGTCGGCAATTGCCATGAGCAGGAGCACATTATTGCACCTCCTGAGCCTCGGCACGGGCTTTTTGCTAGAATAGAGGCATGGACAAGGACATTCTGAACGAAGTGATCGAGGCGGAGAAGAATATCCAGCGGTGTTTGGAAGCAGAGCAGGCCCGGCTCGCTCTCTGGCTCGATCAGGTGCGTCGCGATGCCGAGGAATCAGTGCGTGCCGAGGAGCGGAACAACGGCGACTCCGGCAGGCTGGCCCTTGAGGAAGCGAAGCGAGATGCCGCGGCCCGGGCACGGCAGGTGGTGGCGGAAGCGGAGCAGCAGGCGCGGTCGCTGGCACGGCTCGACGACAGCACGCTGGCAGGCATCGTGATGAAGCGCATTCCCCGTATCCTGATGGAATGAGGCCATGATCATCAGAATGTCGAAGATCGAGATCGCGGGGCCCAAGGACCTTCTGCAGCAGGTCCTGTCCCTGCTGCGCGAACTCGGGCTGTTCCAGGTCGAGCCCGCTGCCATCGGGTTCATCGACAGCGCTGACGAGCAGCATGTACGCTCGTTCTCGCTCGACGAAAAGACGACGATCGAACGGCTTTACCTCGAAGACCTGCGGCTGAAGATCGACGATCTGGTCTCCCTCCTTCCTCATGCCGCTGTCCGTGAAAGTTATATCGACCCCCCGACGGTGATCGAGGCGCTGGCGCGCATGGTCGACCATCACACGGTCCAGGCCCGCGAACTGTCGGAGCGGCGCGACGCCCTGCAGAAAGAACGTGTCGAACTTGAACGGAACGCAGTGTTCCTGAGCGCCGTCGCGTCACTGCTCCAGAGCGCCAAGGAGACGCCGAACCTCGAGTTCATCGGGCTCACGGTGCGCGACCCCGCGATGGTGGGCAATCTGCGCGAGGCGATCTCGCGCATCACCGACTGGAAATACGAGTTCCAGACCGGGACAGCGGGCGACGGCACGGTGGTGGGACTGATCACGGTCGAAAAAGCGATCGCTGACAAGGTCAAGCGGTCCCTTGCCGACGAGCAGGTGCCTGAGCTGACCTTTCCCGCGGCTTTCGGCAGCATGACATTCACCGAAAAGATCGCTTACGTGAACCAACGGAAGATCGAAGCCGCGGCGGAGATCGAAGGAGCGACCGCTGCGCAGGAGCGGTTCGCCCACCGGTGGCTTCCGCTCTACCGGAGCGTCCGCGACTGGATCGACGGGCGGTTGAGCCTGCTGCGCACGACGGCATCGGCCTATGAGACGAAAATGTGCTTTTTCATCCACGGCTGGATGCCCTCCCGGGACCTGGAACGGATCCGGGGAAGCCTGCTCCGGTCCCTTGGGCCGCAGGTCGTGGTGGAGGAAAAGGAAATGCGCGAGCAGGACCTGGAGCATGTTCCCATCGCGCTCAGGAACCCGGCCTATTTCCGGCCCTTTGAGCTCATGACGAGCCTGCTGCCGCTCCCTGCCTACAGGTCCTACGACCCCACACCGTTCATCGGCATTTTCTTTCCGATCTTTTTCGGCATCATCCTCGGCGACGCGGGCTACGGCCTGGTGCTGCTGCTCGGCGCCTGGTATCTGCGCAAGCGTTTCCGCGGGGACCAACGGATCCATGACGGCGGAACGATATTGATGATCTCCTCGGGCTACACGATCTTCTTCGGCGTGCTCTTCGGCGAGTTCTTCGGCGACCTGCCGGAGCGGCTGTTCCATCTCCAGCCGCTCTGCGTGGAGCGGCGCACGGCGATCGTGCCCATGCTGATCTTCTCGCTTGCCATCGGTGCGGGCCATGTGGTGCTCGGGCTGCTGCTCGGGGCAATGAACGCTTTTCAGCGGAACCTGAAGCGGGAAGGGCTGTTCAAGGCGCTCAGCATCGTCGTTATCTTTCTCATCGCGGCGGTCCTGGCGTCGTTCTTCGGCGTCTTCCCGCTGGTGCTGAAGCGTCCGGCGGTGCTTCTCATCCTGTTCCTCACTCCGCTCCTGCTCTTTGCCGGCGGCATTCTGGCGCCGCTGGAGTTCCTGAAGAGCATCGGCAACATCATCTCCTACGTGCGCATCACGGCCATCGGGCTCACATCGGTGCTGCTCGCCTATGTAGCGAACCAGCTCGGGGGGCTCACAGGCGATGTCGTGCTCGGGGTGGTCGTCGCCGGGCTGATCCACGGCCTGAACATCGTGCTCGGCGTGTTCTCGCCAACGATCCACTCGCTCCGGCTCCATTACGTGGAGTTCTTCAGCAAGTTCGTGGAGCACGGGGGAAGGAAGTTCGAGCCGCTGAAAAAATAGTGTCCAAGGAGGTCCCTATGAATCTCGAAAAAGTACTGATAGCGTTTTGCGCGGCATTGGCGATCGGCATCCCGGCGATCGCAACGGCGTGGGCGCAGTCCCGGATCGGGGCTGCCGGGGCAGGGACGCTGGCCGAGAAACCGGAACTGACCGGCACGGTCATCATCCTGGTCGCTATTCCCGAGACCATGGTGATTCTCGGCTTTGTGGTCGCCACGATGATCCTCTTCACGGTGAAATAGCATGGGCTGCAGGGAGCTGATCGAGTCGCTGCGCCAGGCCGGTGATGGACGTGCGCGCGCGGCCAGGGCCGAGGCCGAGCAGGAGGCGGAGAGGATCAAGGCCGACGCCGCCGGCCGCATTGCCAGGGTCAGGGAGGCGAACGAGCGGAAGCGCGCCGATGGGGCAGCCCGTCACGAAGCCACGGTGCTGGCCGAAGCGAATGCCGAGGCGCGTCGGATCAGGATCAGGGCCGATCGCTTGCTCGCCGAACGGCTTCAAGCCGCCGCGCGGTCGGGCCTTTCTTCGCTCAGGAACGTGGGGTACGAAGGAGTGTTCCGGGGATTTGCCCGGGAGATGCCCCGGGTCCCCTGGAAGAAGGTGCAGGTGAATCCCGCTGACGAACCGCTCGCCCGGGAGATATTCCCTGACGCCGAGATCGTCACGGACAGTTCGATCACCGGCGGATTCGTCGCCCTGTCGGAAGGCGACCAGGTCAGGGTCGTGAACACCTTTGAAAAGCGCCTCGAGCGTCTCTGGGATGAAATACTCCCGGATATGATCAACGAGGTGCGGGAGATGTTCCGGTGAGATCAATGGCAGACCGCCCAGCCATTGCCGGTGACCGGCAGCACGGCGGATTCCGTGGACTGCTGACGGACAGGGTCCGTTCGGGGTATCCGGCAGAGTATCTTCTCACGAGGCTGCGCGGAAGGCGCGCGAAGCTGGTCTCGAACTGGAAGACCCTTGTCTATGCTCCTGATCTTTCCGGGGGGCTCAGCGCGTTACGGTACCAGGGGTTCGTGCGTGAGCGGACCGTGGAGGGAATGTGGCGGTCGCTGCTGCTGGAGCACCAGTGGGTGTTCCGCCAGATGGACGAAAGACTGCGCGCGGTTTTCGCGCCCTATTTCGTGCACGCCGAACTGCGGACGCTGTTCATCAGCCTTCGGTCGCTGGCGGGCGAGAACGACCGGAAGGTCCCGGAAGTGCTCAGCCACAGCCTGCTGTCCGGACGGGTAAAGGCGGCGTTGAATGCAGAAGATGCGGCAGCGGCGCTTCATCGGACCGAGACGATCCTGTGCGGGATCTCCCCGCGTTTTGCCGGGATCGCCGCGCTGTACGAACGTGAAGGCGCCCGTGCCGGAGAGCAGGAACTGACGACCAGGCTGTTCGCCGCGATCCTGGAGGCCCCGCTCCATCCCGTGATCAGGCAGTTCTTTGAACGGCTTGTGGACGCGAGGAATGTCCTGTCCTTGTACGCGCTGCTTCGCGCGGGAAGAGATGAACCCGCCGTGTTCATGCGGGGAGGGGCGATCTCTCTTGATCGGCTGCGCGGTATCCTGGAGAAGGGGGATATTTTCTCGGTCCTGCCGGTCGTCAAACAGGCGTCAGGCGTGGTCATTCGTGACCCGGAGGCGGTGCAGGTCGAGGTCGCTCTTTATCGGGGCGTGACGAGGTTCGCGAAGGCCGAAGGACGTGATCCGCTGGGGGCCGGCTTGATCCTGGACTATCTCTGGCGGTGCTCGCTCGAGGTCACGAACCTGGGCCTGTTGTACGCGGGAAAGGACCTGGACCGGGAAATGATACTGGCCGAGCTGGTGCATTGAAAAACAGCAGGCGGGAGTCAGGGGAAGCAGTATGAAGAAGATCGTGTTCATAACAGCCCGTGACGCGGAGTTCGGGTTCCGTCTGA